>CAMZEM010000007.1 GCA_947305805.1 uncultured Clostridia bacterium
AACCCTCTAATCGTTAAATCACCAGGAAGGCCGTTAGAGGTCTCGGACGATAAATATGACCTGGGGCACCCCGGTGGGGGCTCTATGAATCTCTAACAACCTTTTAACGGTGGAACGGCGGGGGACCTTCGCGTGCAAAAATCGCAATTCAAACAGGGTATTAAACCCTATAAACGTTAAAAGGTTATAAAGGAGTGATAAGAATATGGCTAAGGACGGAACACAAAGGGGCGGCGCTCGTCCCGGTGCAGGCCGAAAACCTATGCCACTTGTTGATAAGATCAACGCCGGTAAGGGCTTCGAGAGTTCTGATATTGCGTCCCTCTCTGCCGATTATACGGCCCTTCATTTCGTCGTTGGGCAGCTGAATTACGGAAACGGTTGTTTCGGAAACGTGATCCGAAGCGCACTTCTGAATTGCAACGGAGAGTATCTCTTTCGCTTTCGTTTCAGCTTCGTCACGGGCTCTTGTTTCGTATTCCTTTATCATGAGAGCCTGTTCGTGTTTAAGTTCGTCCTCAAGAGTGGACATAAGGTATGCTTTTGCCTGGTCTACGGTCATGCCGCTGATACGTTCGAGCACGGCGCGCTGTCCGAGTTTGATATCCTCGATTTCGGCTTCTTTTGCCTCGAGGGTTTTCATCTTGTTTGCAAGTGCGGTTTCTTTATGTTCGTAAGACTCCGCGCGTTTGTCAAGCACTTCTTCTCTCTGAACGAGACGTTTTTCGAGCTTCTGCATTTCGTTGCGTCTGTCGCGAATCTCTTTTTCCGCTTCGCTTCTTGTTTTGTGAATTTCTTCTTTTGCTTCGAGAAGAGCTTCTTTCTGTTTTGTGTCCGCCAGTTTAATTGCATCGTTGATTATCGATTTGGCTTTTTCTTCGGCTGAACCAATCATCGCTTCACCGATTTTTTTACGGTAAGCAATACCGAGGAAGAAGCCTACCGCAAGACAAACGATTGCGACTATTATTATAATTATTACTTCAATCAAATCCATCTGCGTTACACCTCCCGGTACTAAAAATTTAGAGGATAAATCATCTTATGTAAAACTATAATATGATGGGCATAAAAACCTAAATTATATTTTACATCAAATCACGCCGATTGTCAATATATTTTTTATCACTTTTTCATAAATTTCACAATATTATATAAATAGATATATTAATAGTAAAGTTTCGGCGGGTTTTCGACAAATATACGAATTTTCGCAATTCTCTATTTACAAAAAAAGAAAATAATGATAGAATAAATCGGTTAAGGTTTTGCTACTTTATTAAATAATAATATTCAGGAGGCAATTTAAATGGCACGCAAGAAAATTTCCATGGACGGCAACACCGCTGCCGCTCATGTGAGCTATGCGTTTACCGAAGTTGCGGCTATCTACCCGATAACCCCTTCTTCAGTTATGGCAGAGCTGACCGACAAATGGTCCGCTGACGGACAGAAGAACATCTTCGGTGACAAAGTTAAGGTTATTGAAATGCAGTCCGAAGCAGGAGCTGCGGGCGCAGTACACGGAAGCCTTTCGGCAGGTGCTCTGACAACTACCTACACGGCTTCTCAGGGTCTTCTTCTTATGATCCCGAACATGTATAAAATCGCCGGAGAGCTTCTTCCGAACGTAATACATGTTTCGGCACGCTGCGTAGCATCGCACGCCCTCAATATTTTCGGTGACCACAGCGACGTTTACGCCTGCCGTCAGACCGGCTACGCTATGCTCGCTTCCACCAACCCGCAGGAAGTTATGGACCTCGGCGCGGTTGCCCATCTTTCCACAATAAAGGGAAGAGTTCCGTTCATTCACTTCTTTGACGGTTTCAGAACATCCCACGAAATCCAGAAAATCGAAGCATGGGACTATGCGGATCTCGAAGAAATGGTTGACAAAGACGCTATAAAGGCGTTCAGATCACGTTCTCTCAACCCCGAGCACCCCATTCTTAAAGGTTCCGCCGAAAACGGCGACATATTCTTCCAGCACAGAGAAGCATGCAACGAGTATTACGACGCGCTTCCCGAAATCGTTGAAGAATACATGGCAAAAGTTAACGCAAAACTCGGCACAAACTATCAGCTCTTTAACTACTACGGCGCACCCGATGCAGACAGAGTAATAATCGCGATGGGTTCTATATGCGACGTAGCGGAAGAAGTTATAGACTACATGAACGCTCACGGCGAGAAAGTCGGTCTTATTAAAGTTCGTCTTTACAGACCGTTCAAGGCTGACAGACTTGTTGCGGCTCTTCCGAAAACCGTTAAGAAGATAGCTGTTCTTGACAGAACAAAAGAGCCCGGCTCGCTTGGCGAACCTCTTTATCTTGACGTTGTTACCGCTCTTGCAACAAACGGCAGAAACGTAAAGGTTGTTGGCGGCCGTTACGGTCTCGGCTCGAAAGATACTCCTCCGGCAAGCATTTTTGCGGTTTACGAAAACCTCAAAAAGAGAGAACCGAAAAACAGCTTCACAATCGGCATCAACGACGACGTTACAAATCTTTCGCTTAACGAAAAAGAAGCTCCCGACACCGCTCCCGAAGGCACAATCAGCTGCAAGTTCTGGGGACTCGGCGGCGACGGAACCGTTGGCGCGAACAAGAACTCCATTAAGATTATCGGCGACCATACGGATAAATTCATTCAGGCATATTTCCAGTATGACTCGAAGAAAACAGGCGGTATAACAATTTCCCACCTCCGTTTCGGCGACAGCCGTATAAAGTCCTCCTACTATATCACAAAAGCGGACTTTGTTGCATGTCACAACCCGTCCTACATAGTTAAAGGATACAAGATCGTCCGTGACGTTAAGCCCGGCGGAACATTCCTTCTCAACTGCCAGTGGACACCCGAAGAGGTTGAAAAGCATCTTCCCGACGAAACAAAGAAATATATTGCCGAAAACAATATTCAGTTCTATACCGTAAACGCAATAGACAAGGCTCGCGAAATCGGTATGGGCAAGAGAACCAACACGATACTTCAGTCCGCATTCTTTGCACTTGCAAAGATTATGCCGATGGAAAAAGCCGTTGAGTATATGAAACAGGCAGCTTACAAGTCCTACTCAAAGAAGGGCGAAGAAGTTGTTAACATGAACTACAAGGCAATCGACGCAGGCGTTGAAGCTATTGTTAAAGTAAACGTTCCCGAAGCATGGAAGAACATTAAAGTTAAAAACGTTAAAACGAAGATCACGGGCGACCGCGAAGAAATCGTTGAATTCGTCAAAGATATCGTTGTTCCGGTATCCAAGATGGACGGCGACTCCCTCCCCGTATCGAAATTTGTAAGTCATGCCGACGGTTCGTTCCCGCAGGGCGCCGCTGCATTTGAAAAACGCGGTGTTGCGGTTGACGTTCCCGTTTGGATTCCCGAAAACTGTTTACAGTGCAACCAGTGCGCGTTTGTTTGCCCGCATGCAACAATCCGTCCGTTTGCGCTCGACGAAAAAGAAGCAAAAGCAGCGCCCAAGTCTTCCAAACTCGTGCAGATGAAAGGCAAAGGATGCGAAGGATACAAGTTTACAATGGCTGTTTCTCCTCTTGACTGTATGGGTTGCGGTCTTTGCGTAGGCGTTTGCCCGTCCAAAGAAAAAGCGCTCAAGATGGTACCGCAGGAAAGCCAGTCCGCTCAGCAGGCAGCATTTGACTACTGCGTAGCAAAAGTTACGAAGAAAGAAACTCCGTTTGCAGACACGACAATCAAGGGCAGCCAGTTCAATCAGCCCCTGCTTGAATTCTCCGGCTCATGCGCAGGCTGCGCGGAAACCTCCTATGCAAGACTGATCACACAGCTTTTCGGCGAAAGAATGTATATTTCCAACGCTACCGGCTGTTCGTCCATCTGGGGCGGCTCCGCTCCCTCCACGCCTTACACCGTAAACCGCGACAGCGGCAGAGGTCCGGCATGGGCAAACTCTCTGTTTGAAGACAACGCAGAACACGGTCTCGGTATCTGCCTCGGTCAGAAGACAATAAGAAACAGACTTCTTGAAAAAGTAAAAAAACTCATCGAAGTTCCCTATGCAACAGCCGAAATCAAAGAAGCAGCAAACGCATGGATAGAAACATTTGACGACGGCAAAGCAAACGAAGGCGCTACAAAGAAATTTGTTGCGGCTCTCGAAGAAGACGTTCTTCCCGACTGCCCCTGCGACGCATGCACGCTCGGACGTGAAATTCTCGCGGAAAAAGACTATCTCTCCAAGAAGTCCATATGGATCTTCGGCGGCGACGGATGGGCATACGATATCGGTTTCGGCGGTCTTGACCACGTTATCGCTTCGGGCGAAGACGTAAACATCATGGTATTCGATACCGAGGTTTACTCCAACACCGGCGGACAGGCATCCAAAGCATCTCAGGTCGGTCAGGTAGCTCAGTTTGCAGCAGCGGGCAAAGCAATAAAGAAGAAAGATCTCGCGCAGATTGCTATGTCTTACGGCTACGTTTACGTTGCTCAGGTAGCTATGGGCTCAGATATGAACCAGACGATGAAAGCTCTTCTCGAAGCGGAAGCTTACCACGGTCCTTCAATCGTTATCGGCTATGCACCCTGCGAAATGCACGGTGTTAAGGGCGGTATGACAAACTGCCAGTCCGAAATGAAGAGAGCCGTTGAAGCAGGTTACTGGCAGACATTCAGATTCAATCCCGCAGCAAAAGCCGCAGGAAAGAATCCGCTTACCGTTGACTGCAAGGCTCCCACAGGAAGCTACATCGACTTTATCAAGAGCGAAACACGTTATTCAAGTCTTGCTCTCAAATTCCCCGAAAGAGCCGAACAGCTTTTCAACGAAGCTCAGCAGCTCGCTAAGGAGAAATACGAAAATCTTATCAGACAGCAGGAATTCTTCAATAAATAACCGAATTATTCTGAAAAAGGCGGGACTCGGTAAAGAGTTCCGCCTTTTAAACGGGAAGTGAAAATATGTTTACGTTTGAAATGAAAAACGGCAGATTTACGGTACTGAATCTTACCGATATGCAGTTAAACGAATGTCATTACGACCCCGCGTCACCCGATTACGGAAATGCGTTTGCCGTAATGGACTATACCGTAAGAGAAGTTATAAAACGGTCAAATCCCGATTTAATAACCATTACGGGAGATATTTCAATGGCGGACCAGCCGAAGGCATATCCTGCGTTTGCGGATTATATGGACTCTTTCGGTATTCCCTGGTGTCTTGTATGGGGAAATCACGATCAGCAGGACGTAACGGAAAGAATCGATTTCGTTTATAAAGTACTGCCCTACTACCGTAAGAAGAAATACTTTTTTCACGAAGACGGTCCGAAAGAGTTCGGGAACGGAAACTACCTTATAGAAATAAAGAACGGTGAAAAGACCGTTCACACCCTGTTTATGATGGATTCCCACAATTGCGTATGGATTCCGGACGAACTGGGGGTAAAGCATTTTTATTACGACAAACTCACGGAAAAGCAGATAGATTGGTATAAAGAACAGGCAGAAGAAATAAAGAAAAAAGGATGCAAACACAGCTCCATACTGCTTCATATACCTATTCACGCATATCAGGATGCGGTTAACGCGGCGTTCAGACCTGACGTTGACACACTGAAAATTTCCGTTGAAGAAAGCTACGGACCCGATTGCTGGAATGCGGGATACGAAGACTCATTCGGCGTTAAATACGAGGCGGGAGATATTGCCTGCTATCCGTATAACGACGGGGTATTTAACGCTGTGCTTGAAGAGGGAATTACGGATAACATTATCGCAGGACACGTTCATACCGATAATTTTGTTATTCCCTACAAAGGCGTACGTCTTGCGTTTGCGCTTAAAACGGGAAACGTTCATCCTTTCAGAAAGGAACTGAACGGCGGAACCGTTATATCGATAGCGGAAGACGGAAGATCCGAAATAAGGCATGAATACGTAAACGTTGACCATCTGCTGTAAACCGATTTTTGAAAATACGCATAAAAACAGCCGGACTGAAAAAGTCCGGCTGAAATATTTATCTGAAAAATTATTCCGCTTCCGCGCCTTTGTTGTGTATGCTTCTTACGGCATTCATAATTGCATTTTTAACTTCGGGGTTCTCTTCTTTCTCCATTCTCTGAATGAGCTGGAAAAGAGAACGGTTGTTTTTCATGAGCGCAAGAGAATCTGCCGCTGCTTTGCGGAATTCGGGGTCTGCGGCATCGCTGACAACCTGAGCGATGGGGTCTACATATTTATCAACGCGAAATTCGCCGAGAATGCGCATTGTGGTGAAAATGACTTCTTTATCCTTCGAAAGAAGGCTTTTGTCTACAAGTCCGTATCTCTCGTTGAAAATCCTTTTGATAAGCTTTGCTTCAAACGGCGTTCTGCCTTCCAAAGCCTTTTCGAGCAACTCTTTTTTTCTGGATTTTTCGGCGTTTTTCTTGTTCTTCTTAGGATCGGCTTCCTTCTTCGGAGCCTCTTTCTTAGCGCCGGTATCGGCTGCGGTTGCGTTGTTGTTTACGGATTCGGTATTGTCTGCCATCTATATTCACCCTTTTACACTATTATATCTTATATTATATATCCCAAAGACAGATTTGTCAAGAGCTTTCTTTATATTTTTATCGTTTTGTCGAAAAAATACAAAAAAATCGGTTTTAAGGCCCTGTCTGAGCCGAAAAATCGGCTGTCGAACAGAAAAACCCGGTTTTTAAAGAAATGTAATGCTTTACGGCTTTACAGGCAGTTCCCGGTTATGCTCCCCTGAATTTTGCGCGTCTGTTCGGGCAGGTTAAGCGCGGACAGAGTTCGCAGTTTTCGTATTCAACCTCAGAGATAAATAGAACGCCCGACGTGCTCTTTGTTGGGGACATGAGAAAACTTTCCGCAAGAGTAACGCCTATTCTTTCCTTTACCTCGTCTTCTCCGCCCAGAATGGCGAAAAGCTTTTTCTGCTCGGAAATAGGCCAGAGATCAAGCGAACCGGGATTAAGAGAGGCGAGGTAGCCCGTTTTTTCGAAAATCTCGTTTTTTACCGATTCTCTGAACGGTTTTTGCGTTGAATAAAGGTAATTAAGCTTTATTGCGTCAGCAATAAATTCTTCGAGCGGGTCGCCCTTCTTTTTGAGCGACCAGTTTTCAAGCTCGGTACCGCACGTGGAGACATACGCAACGGCTTTATCGTTTCCGGCAAGCATTTTGCGGACGTAAGGATACGTTATTTCAACGTCTCCGAGGGTAACGGTCTCGCTGTTTATTTTTACGGGAACGGTTTTTGTATAAGTTTTTGGCGCGGCTATGATTTTTGCTTCTTCGAAAAGCTCCTCCGCAATTTCCGCCTGATCGCTGTCAGGCTCAAAATGAAGGTATTTTAAAATTGCGCTGAACTGAGGATGTGTATCAAATACAATCAGGTTATCCATAATATGCCTCGTTTCGGAATAAAAAGTCAGCTGTTTTTAATATGTACGTCCATCTGCGGGAACGGAACTGTTATTCCGTTCCGGTCAAACGCTTTTTTAACGTTTTCGGTAAGGTCGAAAAAAACGGTCCAGTAGTCCTTAGACGCGCACCATGTACGGCACGTAAAATCAAGCGAACTGTCGCCGTGGTTTGAAAGGCGGACAAACGGAGCGGGATCTTTGAGGACAAGCTCGTGTTTTTCGGCAGTTTCCGTTATTACCGATTTTACTTTTTCGATATCGTTTGAATAGTCAACTTTGAAAACAATGTCCACGCGGCGTTTATCGAATGAGCTGAAATCTTTAAGGGTGAGGTTTGAAACTATCGAGTTGGGAACGACGACACGGCTGTTATCGATTGTTGTAAGATATGTATAGTAAACACCGATTGTTTCAACCGTGCCTGCATACGTGCCCGTATCGATAAAGTCTCCGACATGAAAAGGACGGAAGATCATAAGTATTATTCCGCCCGCAAAGTTACTCAGGCTGCCCTGGAGACCGAGCCCTATTGCAACACCCGCAGTACCGAGAAGAGCGATTATGGAAGACATCGGAACGCCGAGTATGGCGATGCAGGTAAGAATAACTATAAGTTTAAGCACAAGTCCTATTGCGCTTGCGGCAAATCTTGCCGTATCGAGAGAAAGCTTTTTGAACGCTTTTCCGTTTCTTACAAGTTTGATAATGAGGTTGCAAAGACTCAGCCCGATTACAAGAACGAGCAGCGCACCAACGATTTTCAAACCGTATTCCACCGCAAAATCAACAATAAAATCCAGAAACTTTTCCATCCGTCAGTCCTCCGAAAGCTATGATAACAATAAAATTATATCATACAGAATATTGATTGTCAAGAAATTATTTTTCAACGGTTTTTACGTAATAATCTGTTGTTTTTTCCGTAACGAACCCGAGCGAGCGGTAAAGGGAAACTGCGGGGTTATTATCGGAAACGACGTTTAAAAAAACGGGGGAATATCCTTTTTTATCGCAATGGTAAACGCACCGTTCAATAAGCTTTCCGCCTATCCCCTGCCCTCTGAACTCTTCGGAGACGAAAACGTCGGATATTTCACCTTTGTGGCAGCCTGCGCCAGCGATTATTCTGCCGTCGTGTCTTAATACGAAATAGTCGTCGGCAGCCCGTGAGAGAAACGATCTTACGTTTTGCGTCGGGGCCAGCCTTGCGGGTTCGGCTCCCGTTCTTAAACGGACGGGCAAAAACGCGGCGCCCTCCGCATTCACAAAATCAAAAAACATACTGTCGTTATACTTCTCAAATATTTCGGCGCTCTGCGGAACCTCGCCGTGAAACGTCATAAAGTCCGACGAATACTTTTTTTTCATACCGAGCTTTTCGGCAAAGGGAGCGAATTTGCCTTCTCTCTCAATACCGCAGAAAAGATTTTGTATTCCCGAATTGCACGCCTGTTTGTAAACAGACGAAAAAAGCGCCGAGCCCGCGCCCCTGAGTCTGTAAGACGGCATGACAAAGATGTGAAAAACGGCGCGCGTTCTTCCCGGAGTTATATCCGAACACGCAATTCCCGTAGGAGTTCCGAGCGAGTATGAGATATAGCCGTTTTCGGGAAAAGAATCAAGCAGAAGCGATATCTCCGTTTTTTCGGAATACGGAACGGTATCAAGCACGCGTGAAACATCTCTTCCGAAAAAAGAATCGTATTTTATTATTTTCAAATTATAATATGGTCCTCCTTCGGCAGAAATACGGAAAAACACCAAAAAGCAAGACCGCGGACAGGCGGCGATTAAAGAAATAATCCGCCGTTATGTCAACGGTCATGCCAAAATACTTATTAATTATTTAGCGAGTTGGGAAATCAGCTCTTCATCAACGGTTACTCCGGAAGTTGATTTGAGGTTTTCGATATATGAATTGTATTCCTGTGAAGCAAGAGTGGATTTAATGCTGAGCATCCAGTAGGGTTCGCCATCGGCAACATAATAAACGATATGTGAGCCGTAGTCTGAATCAAAAAGCGCGCTGTCGCCGGGAGTTCTGGAATCGAAAATCCAGTCGTTTATCTCTGCTACAGTAAAGTAATTCTTGACAACGTTGGAAACAAGTCCTCCGTTTGCGGCTGAAGAACCGTCGGAATAAGTAACTGCGAGATCACCGAAACTCTCTGACGTTGCGGCGCCGCCTTTCCATTCTTCATATATTTTTTCCGCCTCTTCATGCGCCTTTGCAAGCGCTGCGGCCTGAGCGGCTTCGTGAGCGCCCTCTTCGCTGTCATCGTGCTCTTCTTCTTCGGCTTCGATGTAGATATGACGGATTTCAGCGGTATTGTATCTGTCAAGACCGCAGGAAATAAAGTAAATTACGTTAAACGCATTGTTTGCATCGAAAACTGCTTTGTCGCCCGCAACTCTTGATGTATCGAAAAGCCAGTCTGCAATTTCCGTGCTCAGGGTTGAATGCTTTGAGTCCTGAGTAAGAGTGAAGTTTTCGGAAAGACTTTCCTTTTCTTCATCTGACAGAACGTTTTCATTGAGGTATGCCTCAAAAGAAGCTTCGTCGGTAATTGCCTCGAGCATTGCGTTTGCGGAAGCGCGGGCTTCGTCTTTATAAGATTCGTCGCCTTCTTCAACGCTCTCGGGAACTTCATACTTGAAAACGAAAGAGCGGAACGAAGCGGTATCGTAACTGAGTCTGTTTTCGTTGTAGTAGTTCTCGCAGTCTTCTTCGGAATAATCGTATGACCCTACGAGATCCTGATAATATTTCTGAGCCAGATTAACTTTATACTGAATATCCTTGTAAACCTGCGTGGTTACGCCCTGGCCGTAAGCTGCCTGAAGATAATAGTCAACCGTGTATCCCAGAGAGGAAATCGCATCGGAAAGCGTTTTAATTTCACTGTCCACACTTGCTTTGTCTTCATCGGTAAGAGTATATCCCTTTGCAACCGCTTCGTTGTAAAGAAGCGTTATTTCGGTAATTGAATTCTGTGCTCTCGTGCTGAAATAATCCGCCCAGGTCATTCCCGAGCTGTATTCCTGAGTGCTGAGGTCCTGTGAAAAATCAACGCCGAGATAAGATATCAGCGTGCTGTTTTCGCTTTGGAAAGACGAAACGGAGGCGTTGTAGAAGTATTTGAATTCAAGCCCCTTAATCTCGGTGTCTCCGACCTGCATTACGGTTTTATTGTTGATATCGTTTGCCTGTTTTGCTATTACACTCCAGACAATAACGCCAACGAGTATTGCCGCTGCAATACAGATTGTTACGATTACCGCAGGAGAAAAGCTGCTGTTTGCATTTGTTTTAACGGCTGCGGTATTTTTTTTGTTGCTTTTTGCCAATTCACTCATCCTATTCGTTTTTTCTGTTTCCGTAATTCGCCTAAACATCGAAACTGCCGGAAAACATGAAGTTAATTTAAAAAGTATGCACCGACTGTCGGTCAATAAACATACACCGTCTATTTTATAATATTTTGAGCGTTTTGTCAAGCACTTTTTTTAATTTTATAAAAATATCATTATTCTGTCATACGGCAGCGTATTTATGAAGCAAACTGCAACAAGTCACAGTTTTGTCGAAAATAAATGGTATAATCTCGAAAAAGGTGACGGATGTGGTAAAATGAGCTGGAATATCCGCAGCGAAATGCTGCTGGGCAGAGAATCGACCGAAATACTCAAAGGCAAAACGGTTGCCGTAATAGGGCTCGGAGGCGTTGGCGGCCACGCAGTTGAAACGCTCGCGCGCTCGGGCATAGGAAATCTTATTCTTGCGGACAAAGACGATATTTCGCAGTCAAACATAAACCGTCAGCTGATTGCAACCGCAAAAAACGTAGGACAGCCAAAGGCATCGGAATGGGAAAAACGCGTTCTTGAAATCAATCCCGACTGCAACGTTACCGCACTTGAGCTTTTTTATCTTCCCGAAACACGCGACGAGGTTTTCGGCAGGCACATTGATTTTATAGTCGACGCTGTAGACACCGTAACGGCAAAGGTGGATCTGATAGTCCAGGCAAAGCAACGGAACATAGGCATTATAAGCAGTATGGGGCTCGGCAACAAGCTCGATCCCGAAAAAATAAGGATAACCGATATATCGAAAACATCCGTATGCCGTCTTGCAAGGGTAATGCGTCACGAACTGAAAAAAAGAGGGATAAAAGACGTTCCCGTAATATTCAGCGACGAAGAGCCCACAGCTCCCCTGTTTGCCGACGAGAGCGAAACGGGGAGGAAAATACCTCCCGCATCGGTGCCGTGGGTGCCTTCGGTTGCGGGAATAATGATAGGCGGATACGTTGTTAAAAAACTGTTGGGAATTATATAATCTTAAAATAAAACAAATGTGAAAAAGGAGAATCTGCAATGTACGAAAACGGAAAAATCTATATGGGTCTTGCGGACACCGAACCTAAGGAACGCGTGTATATGCTTCTTAACCAGAGCAACCGTCACGGACTTATCGCGGGAGCGAGCGGTACCGGAAAAACGGTAACGATGAAGGTAATGGCGGAATCGTTTTCGTCGGCAGGCGTTCCGGTATTCATGTGCGACGTAAAAGGCGACGTTTCGGGTATGTGCGAACCCGGGCAGGACAACGCGGGCATGCAGAAACGCATTGACAAATTCGGAATAAGAGACACTTTTACATACCGCTCCTACCCCACCGTCTTTTACGACCTTTACGGAAAACACGGACATCCGATAAGAGTTACCGTATCGGACATCGGTCCTTCGCTGCTTTCGAGAATACTCTGTCTTTCTGAAATACAGGAAGCCGTTTTAAACGTTATTTTCAAGATAGCGGACGAAAAAGGGCTTAAAATATTAGATATGAAAGACCTGAAAGCGGTTATATCATACATTTCCGAGCACCGCGCGGAATACTCGCTTAAATACGGAAACATGACCGCGCAAAGTCTTTCGGCAATAACAAGAGCTCTTATCCCGCTTGAAAACGAAGGCGCAGAGCTGTTTTTCGGCGAACCGATGCTTGATATACACGACTGGATGCGGACGTCCGCGGACGGAAGAGGATATATAAACATTCTTCATGCGTCCGAAATAATCAATACGCCACGTCTTTACGCGATTTTCCTTCTGTGGATGATGGCGGAGCTTTTTGAATCGCTGCCCGAAGTGGGAGATCCCGAAAAACCGAGACTCGTTTTCTTCTTTGACGAGGCGCATACGCTTTTTAAAGATCAGCCGAAATCGCTTATTGCGAAAATCGAGCAGACGGTAAAGCTCATACGTTCAAAAGGCGTTGGTATTTATTTTGTAACGCAGTCGCCCTCAGATATACCCGACAGCGTGCTTGCGCAGCTTTCAAACAAGGTTCAGCATGCGCTCAGAGCATATACGCCTACCGAGCAGAAAGCGATAAGAGCAGCCGCGCAGAGTTTCAGACCGAACCCCGCATTCAAAACTGAGGACGTTATTACCCAGCTTGGAACGGGCGAGGCAATTACATCGTTCCTTGACGAAAAAGGTATTCCGACAATCGTTCAGAAAACCGCAATAATCTGTCCCGAAAGCTCTATGAGCGAAGCCGCAGCAAGCTCAAAGGAAAACGCAATGCGCATGTCGCCCGTTTTCGGAAAATACGAAAATGCTGTAGACAACGAAAGCGCATACGAAGTGCTTGAAAAGCAGAATGCCGCGGAGGCGGAGCGCGCGGCGCTTGAAAAAGAGCGTGAAGAGCTCGAAAAAGAAAAGGAACGTCTGCGCAAGGAAAAGGAGAAAGCAGAAGCGGCGGAAGCAAAGAAAAAAGAAAAGGAAGCCGCCAAGAAAGAGGCGGAAGCAAAAAAGAAGAGCGACCGCAGAAAGTCAAAAATCGAAACGCAGCTTATAAGCACCGGCGCATCGGTACTGAAACGCGGACTTCTCGGTATTCTTAAATGGTAAAATCAAAAACGGCTGAAAACAATTCAGCCGTTTTTATATTTCATATCTGATATACTCACAGTTCGGTAAAAGGAACTTGTTCGCGTCGCCGAAGGGAATATTGTTTATAGCTTTGTTTATCATGCGCGAAACCATGCCGTGCGCCACGGCAAGAACCGTTTTTTCGGGATACGATGCTTTTATTTCGTCAAGCGTATTTTTAACGCGCTCATAAAAATCCGATATCGTTTCGCCGTTGTCGGGGGCGGAATTTATGTTTTCGGGAAGACAGATAAAGTCTATATACGTTCGGTCCGTATCTTCTTTGCCTTCCCAGTTGCCGAAGCTTCTTTCGCGAAGCCCGTCCATATAAACGACGGGGACCGACGGATGATATTCCGCTATGATTTCCGCCGTTGTTTTTGCCCGTAAAAGCGGCGAAGACACTATGACGTCAAAAGGCACGTCTTTAAGAAGAAGCGCCGTTTCGCGCGCCTGTTTTACGCCCTCCGCTGAAAGCGAAACATCGGTATTTCCCGTATAGCGTTTTACGGTATTGTATTCGGTTTTTCCGTGACGAACAAGGTAAAGGATCATAGCTCAAGATTTATCCAGTTTGAATAGATTGTTTTTGCGTTTTCACGCCACGTAAGAGGCGGCGGAGACGCAGGATTGTCGTTTGGGAAATAATGTTTGGGACAGTTGATTTTATCGCCTTTTTCAAGGTCTCTGAAATATTCGAGGGAAAGCGTTTCGGCGTCGTATTCGGGATGCCCCGTCATAAATGTGATTTTTCTGTCTTTCGTTGCCGCCCAGAGAAATCCCGCTTCGTCAGATACTGCAAGAAGATCAAGATCGACGCATTTTTCTATATCTTCGGCATAAACATCGGAATGACGGGAATGAGGCGTTAAAAATCCGTCTTCAACACCGAAACAGAGCGGATTTTCGGGCTGAATGAGCGTATGGGAAAACACGCCGAACATTTTTTCGGGCAAAGGGTGTTTGTTTATACCGAAATAACAGTTGAGAGCAGCCTGAGCACCCCAGCAGATCGTATATATTTTTTTAACGTGGGTTTCCGCCCACGCAAAAATTCCGCAAAGCTCGTTCCAGTATAAAACCTGGCCGAAATCAAGATGCTCCACCGGCGCTCCGGTAACGATCAGTCCGTCAAAATAACAGTCTTTGTAAGCGTCAAACGGGCGGTAAAAGCGTTCGAGATATTCGCTTGCGGTGTTTTTTGAGGTATACGTAACGGTGTTCATCAGAAAAACGGAAACGCTGTTTTTTGCAGTGAGAAACATCCTGATAAGCTGAGTCTCGGTTGCCTGTTTTGTGGGCATGAGATTGAGTATCAGGATTTTTTGCGAATCGGGTATTCCGTCGGAATACACTCTGATATCCGCATTTTCCTCTTTAAGTTTTTCAACCGCGAGTAATCCGTCGGGAACAAATACTGCCATATTTACACCGTTTTGTGGGAATTATTTATCTTTTTCTTCGGATTTTTTCCAACCGTCTAAGTTTGAGCGTTCAATTGCGCCGAAAATGCGTTCGCGGATCCCTTTGTAATCCGCATCGATATTCGCAATAACGTGTTTTACGGATTCACGCTCGGTGTTTCCGTTTGCCGGGCACGGATTTTCGATTACGGGCAGAGAGTATCTTCTGACCGTTTTTTTTATGTCCTTTTCGGGGACGAAAATCATGGGACGTATAACTTCTATGTCTTTTCTCGAAAGGTAAGTAACCGGCTGAAAAGTATTGAGCCGCGATTCGTGAATAAGACTTAAAAAGAACGTGTCTATAACGTCGTCTCTGTGGTGGCCGAGCGCAACCTTGTTCGCCCCTGCCTCCAGAGCGGCATCGTTTAAACTTCCGCGCCGCATTCTTGCGCAGAGCGAGCACGGATTTGATTCTTTTCTGATATCAAAAATGATTTTCGCTATCTCGGTTCTTTTGATTATAAGTTCAATATTCTCTTTTTCGCAGAATTCTCCGAGCGGAGAAAAGTCCATACCCGTTCCGGGGTCTATAACTATGCCGACTATAGAATATTTTTTCGGGTAAAACTCCGAAAGTTTTGACAGGGCAAGAAGAAGCAGTGTGGAATCTTTACCTCCCGAACAGCCTACGGCTATTCTGTCCCCTTCGTCTATCATACCGTATTCGTCAACGGCTTTTCTTACAAGCGAAAGAATATGCTGCATATTATTTACCTATTACCGAGCCGTATACTTCTTTTATAAATGCCCTTGCCATTTCGGGAAAACCGTAATCATCGGTTGTGGTCAGGCAGCCGTTGCAGGTGATAATAACTGCAGTTTTATCGGTGGGATCAAAGAATAATTCCGTAATTGCTCCGTATGCGTTGCCGCCGTGGCCGTAAAGAACTCTTCCCGGAACGATATCTTTTTTAAGCATAACGCAAAGGCCCGTTCCCACGTCTTTGTAAAGCGTGCCCCTCGCCCCGGTTGAAAGCATTTCGTCAACCGATTCCTCCGAAATGACGGAAACAAGGCCGACCGAGCCCTTGTTGAGAATAAGCTGAGCTATGCGGGCAAGTCCGGATGCGCCGATATAAAGATTGCCGTGGGCGATACGGTAGTTATCCGTATCCGCAACTCTCCGCATTTCCGCGGCGAATTCGTCCATCTCTTCAAGCGTGTAGTTTACCTCGTTGCGAAGGTATATGGTGGCGATATTCGAACGGTTTTCGATTTCCGTTGAATAATATCCCGCATCGATGCCGAGAGGCGTGAAAACAGCGGATTTCATATAAGCGTTAAGCGAACCGCCGGTTGCCGCGGAAACGATACAGCCCGTCATTGCGGAGCCGAAATTTGAAAAATCGTAATCGTAGCCCGGTTTGGTTGAATAGAAATTGCTTTTGGCATATTCGCCGTTAAGCATATTTTTCAGCGTCTGATATTTTATTTTGCCGTAAACAACGTCGTTATACGCACCGTAGTCCGAAACGGAAGCGGTATGCGTCATAATCTGACGGAGGGTGATTTCTGAATCGGTTTTGGGATTTTTAACGGTATAGCCGAGAAAATCTCCGATTGGTTTATCAAGGTCGAGCTCTCCGCTTTCGCAAAGCGACAAAACGCCTACCGAGGTTACAAGCTCCGAAACACCTGCAACTCTGATAACCGTATCCGAAGTATACGGAATCGCATCCGAAACGCTGTCTGCTCTTTTCTGATCTCCGAATACATAGCTGTGTGTGATATCTCCGTCTTCGATTACTATAAGGGACATGCCTATAACTCTGTATTCTTTTGCAAGCTGAAACATCGAGGCGGGCATTTCCTCATCCGTAAGAGAGGGTTTTTCAAGATAAGCCGGCTCGGGCTCTTCAACAACTTCCGGCTGCGGTTCGACTTCGGGAACGGGCTCGGGTTCGGGCTCGACGGGCTGTTCCGGAATAAGAAGATCGTTATCTGTAACGACAATGTCTTCGTTTTGAGGAAGCTTGATTATTATAACTATGAAAATAATAAGAAAGGCAAGGACAAAAAGTCCGAAAAAACGTTTGACATTTCTTACGTTCACCGTTTAACCTCCGTTTGTGTTGATTGTTCGGGTTATTTATATTAACAGATACTACTCCATTTTATTATGCTGAAATTATATCAAAAAAGCACGCTTTTGTCAAGCGTGCCGTGATATTAATTATATGGCAAAATTATGAGTTAATAACGAGATTTCTGATTGTTTCCGCAGAGCCGTAACCGTCGCACGGCATCGGAACGGCGCGGACACCGAGCGCATTTTCAACGTCCGATACGGATACGTCGTCGAGAAATCTGTCGTCGCGCAGCATTGCGTTGGGCAAAACGAGTATATTTCCAAGCGGTTTGCCTTTAAGCTGGGCAATAATATCCGTACCCGTAATAAGCCCGGTAACCGTGATTTTTTCGCCGAAAAAGTCGTTTTTTATAAAATGCAGATCCGGAGTAAGTCCGGGCAGTTTTTCGTTTATCTTGCGGAATCTGTCGGGAAGAACGGTTGAAAGAATCATGCCTGAAACGAAAGAAAGAGTGCATTTTTTATCGCAGAAATCAAAGACGTCAACCGCGTCGTCGAATTCTTCGATATAGGAAGAAAGCATTCCGACTCCGTTTTCTATCTGCTCGAATTCTTCGTAAAAATCACACGGCGGAAGAGGAGTTTTTGACGTGACGTAAAACTCATCCGAGCAGTAAAAGATACGCGTACCGTATTCTTCCTCGCATTTATCACCGACAGCGTTAACGGTTTTTAAAACTTCCGCGCATTCTTCCGGATTGAACGTTTCAAGCGGTTCGAGGCCTTCTCTGAATTTTGTAAGTCCGACGGGAACAATCGAAACGGAAGACACCGCAGGGTAAAGCGATTTTAAATCTTCGAGCGATTTTTTCAGAATTTCTCCGTCGTTGAAACCTTTGCAAAGCACTATCTGGCAGCGAAGATTTATTTTTGCGTCGGCAAAGCGGCGAAGAAGCTGCATTATGTTTTTTGCGTTCGGGTTTTTCATCATCTTAACCCGAACGTCGCCGTCGGTTGCGTGAACGGAAACGTTAAGGGGCGACACGCGAAGGCTGCAGATTCTGTCTGCTTCTTCTGCGGTCAGATTTGTTAACGTAACATAGTTTCCCTGCAAAAGAGACAGGCGGAAATCGTCGTCTTTATAATACATCGTTTCGCGCATATCTTTCGGCAGCTGGTCAATAAAGCAGAAAACGCATTTGTTTTTGCAGCTTTTGTGGGTATCCATGAGAAACGAGTCAAAAGTCAGTCCGAGCGAACCCGATTTGTTTGCGGCGGTGAAAACATATTCTTTTCCGTCCCGAATCACGCAGAACGAAAGCTTTTCGGCTGCGGTATGATACATATAATCGAGGATATCGTTTATTTTTTTACCGTTGACGGAAACAAGGATATCGCCGTTTTTCAGCTTTCCGTAAAACGGACTGTTTTTGCTGATTTCTGTAACGTATGCCATATCTTTAAACACAAAAAACGGACGGGCGAACCGTTATTTTTAAAAATAACGATCCTCCCATCTTCATACGAACATGACCGAGGGAACGATCACGCGCCTTTCTTTTCCTCATCCATCTTTATAACTTCTTTGCCGTTGTAGTAGCCGCAGTGGCCGCAAACACGGTGGGAAAGATGGTATTCGCCGCAATGAGAGCATTTAACCATTCCGGGCATATCGAGTTTCCATACGCTGGAACGTCTTTTATGCTTTCTCTGCTTGGAAATTCTTCTCTTGGGAGCAATCATGTTTTACACCCTCCTTTATAAGCGCAGATTGCGATAAACAAAATGCAAAATTTAGTTTTCACCGTAAATAATTTCGTATCCGTCGCCCTCAACACCCGGACAGTCCTCACTGCAGAGTATCTGCATGGGAACCGCAAGAACGAGCGCGTCGCACACGGTTTTGTCAAGGTCTATTCGTCCGTCGGTAAACGTGACGGAATCGTCTTTTGAGCCCTCGTCTTCAAAAACCGTATCTATTTCTGTTTCAATGGGAAGTACGGCGTCTTTGCCGCATCTGTCACAGACGGAAACGTAAACTCCGCTTATATGAAGCCTGATAGATATTATTCCCGAAGTGTTGCGTATCTCGCCTTCGGCGTGAACATCCGAAAAATCCGCATCAAGAGCGGAAATATCAACGGGAGAATCAATGCGCAGAGAGGAGCCGTCGCTTTTTCTGACCGATGAAATGTCTATAAGCATATGCGTCCTCCTACATATAAGCAGTCACAGTAAAGAATATTATATCATTTTTTCGGAAAATGTCAATAGTAATTTGATGATTTTTTTGTAAAATCGGCAAAATTCCGTTTTGTGTCAAACTCTTTCGGTATTTTTAATTTCCACTTGACAATATTTTCAAATTGTGGTATAATTCGAACAAATTATTGATTTTTATTCGTAAAAAACACAAATAAGGACGAGGATAGTATGAGAAAAGACGGCAAAAGACTCAAAAAATTAGACCCGATGTATTCAATTGTCCCTCACATTATGGATAAGAGAAGCGATGCGTTAAACTACATCACGATTGATATTCCGGTTGAACCGATGGATAAATATATTCGCGCAAAGCGAGATGAAGGTCTGAAAATAAGCCATCTTTCTCTCGTTACCGCCGCATACGTAAGGACGGTTGCGGAATTTCAGCAGCTTAACAGATTTGTTGTTAACAGAAAAATATATGCAAGAACCGAGCTTGCCGTAGGAATGGTTGTATTAAAGGCAAACACTCTTGAAAGCGAAACCATGTCCAAGGTTTATTTTGATAAAGAAGACTCCATTCAGGCGGTTCAGGGGAAAATGGATGACTATATCGAGAAAAACCGTCAGGAAGAAAGCAACAACAAAACCGACAAAATCATATCAACGCTTTGCGGTATGACATTCCTTATGAGGATAGCAGTCAGCTTCCTCAAATGTCTTGATAAACATGCGATGTTGCCGAAAGCAATAATTGACGCAAGCCCGTTTCACTGCAGCATGGTAATGACGAACCTCGGCAGTCTGAGAACAAACCATATTTACCATCACATTTACGATTTCGGTACGGTAAGTCAGGTACTCGCGCTTGGCAATCTTCGCGAAATTCCGAAAAGATTCGGCAAGGAGATAACATTCGTCCGCTGTCTGCCCATTGGCGTTGTAATGGACGAACGTCTCTGTTCCGGCGCATATTACGCCACCGCGTTTAAACGTTTTTCGGATTATCTTGCGCATCCCGAAAAGCTTGAAGGCGAACCCGCAGTTGTCAATTCGGATTTTTAATCTCAATAATAATTCTTTTTCGGAGCAAACCGCAACGGTTTGCTCCGATTTTTAATAAATTACGACAAATACGGTCTTTCCGTTGACTTTTTTGCGGGATTGTGATATAATATATCAATTTATAAAACAATATCTATTTTTTTGGAATATTTTATTCAGGAAGGTATGCAGAAAATGGAAAAACAGAAGTATTACATCACCACGGCGATCCCCTACACGTCGCAAAAACCTCATATAGGCAATTCGTATGAAATCGTTTTCACCGATGCCGTAACGAGATTTAAGCGAATGCAGGGTTACGATGTATTTTTCCTCACCGGTACCGACGAACACGGGCAGAAAATCGAAGACTGCGCAAAGAAGGCGGGCGTTTCGCCTAAGGAATGGGTAGACGGAATATCGGGCGGAATAAAGCAGGTTTACAATCTGCTCGGAATAAAGTATGATAAATTTATCAGAACTACCGACTGCTACCATGAAAAAGCGGTTCAGAAGATTTTCAGAAAACTCTATGAGCAGGGTGATATATACAAAGGCGAATACGAGGGCTGGTACTGCAAGCCCGACGAATCTTTCTGGACGGAAACACAGCTTGTTGACGGCAAATGTCCAGAATGCGGAAGAGAAGTTGTAAAAACCAAGGAAGAAGCGTATTTTCTGCGGCTCTCGAAATATCAGAAACAGCTGGAAGAGTATATTGAGTCAAATCCCGATTTCATATATCCCGAAGGACGCAAAAAGGAGATGCTCAACAACTTTATAAAACCGGGACTTCAGGATCTCTGCGTTTCAAGAACGTCCTTCAAATGGGGAATACCCGTTGATTTTGACGACAAACACGTTGTTTACGTCTGGATCGACGCGCTTTCAAACTATATAACAGCGCTCGGATTTATGGGAGAAGACGACAGTCTTTACAGAAAATACTGGCCTGCAGACGTTCACGTAATAGGCAAGGACGTTTTGCGTTTTCATACAATCTACTGGCCCATTATGCTTATGGCGCTCGGCGAACCTCTGCCAAAAAAAGTATTCGGACATCCGTGGCTTCTTTCGGGAACGGACAAGATGTCCAAATCAAGAGGCAACGTTATTTACGCAGATGACCTTGTAAAGTTTTTCGGCGCGGACGCGGTAAGATACTATCTTCTTTCGGAAATGCCTTATACCGCCGACGGTTCGATAACGTATGAGTCGCTTATTGAAAAATACAATTCCGATCTTGCAAACACTCTGGGCAACCTCGTTTCGAGAACGGTGGCAATGATAAAGAAGTATTCCGCGGGGGTTATCCGTTCTACGGGCGTTTCGGCGGATATTGACAGCGATCTTAAAAAGACTGTCTGCGGAGCGTATGCCGAAGCGGAAAAGTGTCTTGACGAGTTCAGAATGAGCGACTGCATTGAAGCGATAATGAATATCGCGAGAAGATGCAACAAATATATAGACGAAACAACACCGTGGACCCTCGCAAAATCGGAAGATAACAAAGCGCGTCTTGAAGAGGTGCTTTACAATCTTGCCGAAAGCATACGGATATGCGCAATTCTTCTTTCTCCCGTAATGCCCGAATCGTGCGAAAAAATACTTTCCGCGATCGGGTCGGACAAAAAAGATTACGAAACGGTAAAAACCTTCGGCCATATCGAAAACGGAACCGTAACGGGCGAGTGCGGAACACTTTTTGCGAGAATAGACCCCGAAAAATTCTTTGAAGCGGTCGCCGTTCCCGTTGCGGAAGAGAAAAAAGAGGAAGTGCCCGCAGAGCCCGAACTTGCGCAGATAACGATTGACGATTTTATGAAAACCGAGCTTCGCGTGGCGCAGATACTCGAATGCGAAAAAGTTGCAAAGAGCGACAAGCTTTACAAAATAAAAGTAACTCTCGGCTATGAGGAAAGACAGATTGTTTCGGGCATCGCAAAATGTTATAAGCCCGAAGAGCTTATAGGCAAAAAGGTTGCCGTTGTAAGAAACCTCGCTCCGGCAGTGCTCAGAGGGGAAGAAAGCCGCGGCATGCTGCTTGCATCCTCGCATAAAGACGAAAAAGGCAACGATATAATAAATGTGATTTTCCTTGACGACAACGCAAAAATCGGAGACAGAATAAGATAAAGGAGAATTCCGATGTCACTTAATCATCTTGTTGATTTCAACGACCTTACACCGGAAGAATGGAACGGAATAAGCGCTCTTGCGGCAGACATAAAAAAAGACCCCGACAAGTATTCCGACAAATGTAAAGGAAAGATACTTGCCACGCTTTTCTTCGAGCCGTCCACAAGAACAATGCTTTCGTTTCAGTCTGCAATGATACGTCTCGGCGGAGAAATAATCGGATTTGACAATCCGGGGAATTCGTCCGTATCAAAAGGCGAAAATCTGAAAGATACGATAACGATAATATCGTCGTATGCGGATATTGTCACGATGAGACATCCCAAAGAGGGCGCCGCGCTTGCCGCATCGCTTTATTCGAGATGTCCGCTGATAAATGCGGGAGACGGAGGACATTTCCACCCCACGCAGACTCTGACCGATCTTTTTACGATTGAACATACAAAGGGAACGCTTTCGGGACATACCGTAGGTCTTTGCGGAGACCTGAAAAACGGAAGAACGGTGCATTCTCTGCTGCGTGCGCTGAATAAACTGGGTAAAAATACTTTTTATCTTATTTCAACGCCGTCGCTTTCTCTTCAGCCGAGAATAACGGAGCTTTTGAGAGCGAACGGAAACGCGGTTTACGAAGTAACTTCTCTTGAAGAATGCATTGACAAACTTGACATTCTTTATATGACACGAATTCAGCGCGAACGGTTTGACTCGGAAGAGCATTACAGAGAGCAGAGCGGCAGATTTATACTTGACGCAAAAAAAATGGAATCCGCAAAAAAGGATATGATCGTTCTTCATCCCCTGCCCCGTGTTGACGAGATAAAAGAAGAAGTAGATTACGACCCGCGAGCGCTTTATTTCAAACAGGCGCAAAACGGAATTTACGTAAGAATGGCTCTTATTCTTAAAATGATAACTGCGGGAACAACAGAAAAGACGGATATTGAAAAATACAGAGAGTATCCGAAAGTCCTGCCGTGTCCTAACAGGGCGTGTGTTACCAATACGGAAAAATATCTGCCGTCTTTAACATACCGCACGTCGGACGGACACACCGCATGCAAATACTGCGACTCGGAAATCGATTGATTTGCCGATCCGATAATATTCATTACCGTATTCATCGTTTATTATTTTTATTACGGAGACAAAATGGATAAAAGTCTTTCATTCGAAAAAAAATACCTTGCAACCGTCATTAATAAAATCGACGGTATGGAGCTGCAGTTTGAGGGCACGTCCGAAAACATCCGCGAGCAGATCACGGAAATGCGCAGGCGTATCTGGGATGACCAGAAGCACGGAGAATTCAACGCGCACGATCTTTTTGAGCTTACGCAGATTACCATGACTGAAAATGCGGAAGTAAACAGATACTACGATTTCCGCAGACGGCTGCAGCTTCTTGAAAAAATGCGTTTTTCCCCGTATTTTGCGCGGCTTGACTTTAAAGAAGAGGGCAGCGTAGAAGAGGAAAGCATTTATATAGGATATCTTTCTCTTATAGACGGCTCGGAAGTGCTCGTTTGCGACTGGCGCGCCGATATAAGCTCGATGTATTACGATTCTCCGCTCGGCAAAACGTATTATACAACGCAATACGGAGATATAAACGTTGACTTAACGCTTCGCAGACAGTTTAAAATCAAAAATTCCAAGCTCGAATTTATGTTTGACAGCGATATCGTTATAAACGACAGCGTTTTGCAGGAAGAGCTCGGAAAAACTGCTGATTTAAAGCTGAAAACGATAATCACTACAATACAGAAAGAGCAGAATGCGATAATAAGAGATCTTTCGGGAGATCTTCTGCTCGTTCAGGGCGTTGCGGGCAGCGGAAAGACATCGATTGCGCTGCACCGTCTTGCATATCTGCTTTACAAACACAGAAATTCGCTCAGCTCGGACAATATCGTTATCTTTTCGCCTAACGGAGTATTTTCATCGTATATAGCGGACGTTCTGCCCGAACTTGGTGAAGAAAAAGTAGTTCAGACCGATTTTTACGACTTTTTTGACCGTCTGCTTTTCCCCGAAACGGAAGAGGATACGGCAAAGAGCAATTCCGAAAACGGTGAAGAAGAGGACGATGACGGGGACGACCTCACAGGAGCTTCCGAAAAATATATAGTAGACAGAATTCCCACAGAGGACGATTTGTTTTTCAGAAATCTCAACGAGCAGAATGAAGCGATAAGCCGTTCCGGAGAGAGATTTGAGTCTGTTAAACTGAAAGGTTCTGACGGATTTTCCGCTTTTCTTGAAAAGTATCTTGACGAAACCATTGCAAAAACCGCTTTTCACGATATGGTTTTCTTAGGCGACACAGTAATGACGGAAGAAGAGCTACGCCGCGCGTTTTTTGAAGATTTCAGGGGATACAGCAGCGAAGTAAGAAAAAACAAGATACTCGGCAGACTTCTTGACCATATTGAAAACGACGACGGATTCAAGGAGGCAAAGCTTGCGGATTTCGGCACAAAGTTTAAAAAGCAGGCAACCGAGGCGGCGCAGCAGTATACCGACGAAGAAATAAACGACGAGAAAATACGCTTCTGGAATACGAATGTAACGAGACTGACGGAAGAAATAAACTCAATGTTTAACGTTGACCCGATGATTATTTATTTCGGCGCGCTGAAGGAATACGCTCCGAAAGAATACGAAAAAACAGTGAACGTGAGAAAAACGGGGCATCTGTATTTTGAGGATATGCTCTGTATAATATACCTGAATCTTCTTGCGGGCAAAATTCCGCAGCAGTATAAAATCAGCCAGGTTGTTGTGGACGAAGCGCAGGACTATCCTCCGATAATATACAAAATTCTTGCCAGACTCTGCCGCGGCGCGAAATTTACCGTTCTTGGCGATATAAACCAGACAATTTCGCAGCATATCTGCTCGATTGCGGAAATATCAAAATATATTCCGTCCAAAAACACGAGAATTTTCGAGCTCAAAAAGAGCTACCGCTCAACGGTGGAGATAAACAACTTTATAAACCGCTTCAAAGAAACCGCGGTTGACGCGGAATATCTCGACCGTCACGGAAAAGAGCCCGAAACAATAAAAACAGGCGACTGCATTTCGGCGATTGCCGCAAAAATCGGCGAACTTAAAGCCGAAAAATACTCGTCAAACGCAATTATCTGCGCAACGGAAGAGCGCGCGAAAGAGATTTACGGAAAGCTGAAAGAAAAGGGCGTTGATATTAAATACGTGAAGAGCGATTCGGCAATCACTCCCGGAAAGACACACGTTTTGCCCGTATATCTTGCAAAGGGACTTGAGTTTGACGGCGTAATCATTCCCGACATAAACGAGTTTAGAAACAGTCCGCAGGAAAAACAGCTTTTATACGTTGCATGTTCAAGGGCGCTGCACAGACTGACAATTCTGGAAAAAGAATAAAAACTCAAAACCGCTGTCTCATTTACGCTTTTTGCCTAATGAGACAGTTTTTTCACCCAACCTTTTTTCCGTTTTTCCCCTCTTATAAAGTGAAACCCGAAAAACACCCCGAAAGGAAAAGACGATGACGAAATATTCGCTTATGAACGACGAAACGCTTGTGGAGATATGTCTGCTCGGTGAAAGCGGAGCTTTTGAGGAGCTTGTAACAAGGCACGAAAATGCCGTGATGAACACTGCCCGCAAAATCACTCGCAACCGGTACTCCGCTGACGACGCGTCGCAGGACGCCTTCGTTGCGGCGTGGACAAGGCTCGATACCCTTCACGACCGTTCGAAATTCAAGCCGTGGATATGCGCGATAGCGAAAAACTGCGCAACGGCGCTTGTTGCCCGTTACCACAACGCCATTCCGGATATCTCGCTTAATCTCGTTGAAAACGAGGAATTGCAGGGTAATCCGGATCCGGAGCTTTCCGCGCTGATCACTTCGGAAACGGAAGAGGAGCTTCACGCAATGGTGGACGCACTAAGCGAAAAGCTTCGGGAAACAATCCGTCTTCACTATTTCGGGGGATATTCCGTAGAGGAGATCGCCAAACGCCTTTCCGTGCCGGTGGGAACGGTAAAATGGCGGCTTGCGGAGGGAAGAAAACAACTGAGGAAAGGATACGGTATTATGGATAAGACATATGACGAAAACGAACGTCTCGTTTCACGCGTTATGCGTCAGGTTGAAGAACTGAAGCTCTGGGGACTGAAAAGTGACAAATCGGGCTTTGAGAAGGACTACGAAAACGTCCTTGCCGCCGTGGAGAGTCTGGACGAATCTAAGGAAAAACAACATATGCTCGCAGACGTCTGGCTGAGAAAAGCATGGTGGATAGAAGACTCCAAAGAGCTCAGGACAAATATAAAAGAAGCAGCAATTGCGGGACACAATGAAGACGTAATGCAGTCTGTTGCATGCTATGAGCACGATAAATACGACGGCAAGGAGAAAATCGCTTTCATGCGAAATACGCAGATACCCGAACTTGAAAAGTACGGCTTTGTAAAAGCCCTTGCTTACGTATGGTTCTGGCTCGGATATCAGCACGGACTGATCGGCGATAACGACAAGATGTTTGAAGCGTATGACAAAGTGATTTCCCTGCTTGAACCGACGGACGTCTATTACGCAAACGCGCTTTCCGCAATAAAAACGGAGAAAATGCTTGCAAGGGCAAAAGAAGAAGGGTTAAGCGATGCCGGTATAAACTGCATGGGAGAGACATTCCGTAAAATAGACGGAAAATGGTTTTTCTGGGATCAGCCCGGATATCATAAAGGGAACAATTCTGTAAGGGACATTGAGCTCGCGCCGTTTTATTGGCTCAGCCAATGCGATTCGGTCATTTACGACCCGACGCTTGAGTCGGGCGGAAGTATAACGAGCGAAAACGGGAAAGCCACGCTATCCTGCCGAAATGCTGAAAAGCCCGTTGAAACGCCTGCGGGGACTTTTGATAACTGCCTGATTTTTAAAACGACGGGCGTGACATGGTACGAATTTGACGTGGAAACAACCGTAGCTCCGGGCGTAGGAATAATAAAACAGACGGTAGCAGAGCACAATAATATCTGCCGTTTTACACTTACTTCATACGAACTCAAAGGCGGAGAAGGCTATTTCCCGTTCGCTCCCGGCAACCGCTGGACGTATCATGCGGAAAGCACGGTTTACAGTGTTGAAGACGAACAGACCGTGGAGATAGCAGGTGTATCCGACGATAAAGTAACGGCGTGCACGAGCGTATTTGCCGTAATCGCCCCGAACGAAAACTCGTGGGAAGGCAATATTCTTGCCGCACGAAGAAATTATTACCGTGATGAGACAGGCAGAGAACTGCTTGCTGACGTTGAACCGTATTTGCAAAGAGCGGAAAAACTTGCCGTAACCCGCCGTGAAAAGGTCCACACCGCAGTTGCTGCGAAAACGATGCGCCGTATTTTCGCAACGGATGAGATTTATAATCCGAACTTCACGGAATACGGACGCTGGAATTTCTTTGAGCCGTTTGATGTCCGAAGCGAAAACGGAAAAATACTGCTTGAAGAAAATGACGGAACGTTTTCGTTTGAGTGGAAACACTGGTTCTGGAAAGACGGGAAAAGCTGCTTTGATCAGTTTGCCGTAGGATGCAACTTTCTTTATGAAATAACTGACTTTGCACTGGGAGCTCTGTGGTCCGACAAATGGATACCGGGATATACCGAAGAGCGGAAGTTTAAACAGTATAATCAAGATGTTTCCGGCAAAATCGAGGTTTATAACGACGAAGATGTTTCAACGCCTGCAGGAACGTATTCCGCATGCAGACATATAGTTGCGGATATAAAGGGAGGTATTTCCTACTGGTCGGGGCACACCGAATTCTGGTATGCGCAGGAAGTCGGTATCGTGAAATTCCTGCGGACTGTTACGGAGTGCGGCGAGCCGAAAAACGCCGTATGGATGCTTACGGCTCACAAAGGCGAGGACGAAGGGTATTTCCCGATGAAGGACGGATTTTTCCGCCGTTACGAGGCGCAGGGGCTTGAAAACGGCTTCCGCGGAGCGGTGGAATACACCTGTGTGGAGGATATGAAAGGTATGACGCTTTTTAAAGACGCTCTCGGAACGCAGGATAAAGATTTTTATCTGAAAATGAAATAAAACGGGAACGGCGCGGTCTGATAAACAGACCGCGCCGTATTATTTTATTCAGCTTTGCTTCTTTTTCGTTTATTCATTTAAAAAATCAAGCACCGCCCTGTTAAATTCTTCAGGGCATTTTGCTGCGATAAAATGATCGCCTTTTATGAAAACGAGACTGCTGTTTGGAATATTTTCGGCAATAAGACGAGTATGAGATGTTTTTATCATATCGTTTGTACCTGCAACAACAAGAGTTTTTGCGGTTATTGCAATCAGTTCTTCGGGGCTGACATTCGGTTCGTTTACCATAAGTCCGAGCATTTCGGCGTTTTGTTTTGCCTTTTCACTCTTTTCCGCAAAGTGTTTCGCAATGCGGTAGCCAATTTCTATAGGTATCTGTGTTGACCGTTTTACGCCTTCAGGATTAAGATTTGCGCCGTTAAGAATAAGTCTGTTTACCCTGTCGGGATATTTCAAAGCAAAAATCAGAGCGATATTTCCTCCGTCCGAAAATCCGAGGAGATGCGCCTTTTCAATTTTATGCTCATTCATAAAACACAGAAGGTCGTCCGCAAAGCGGTTTATGGTAAACGGCATTTCTCCCCTCGGAGTTTTGCCGTGACCGCGGGTATCAACGGCAAAGACGCGGTAATCTTTTGCAAGAATGTCAATCTGTCCTTTAAAATATCCGCAGTTTTCGCCGTTGCCGTGAAGCAGAATAATCGGCTCCCCCTGCCCTTTTTCAATATAAAAATGATTTATATCCATACAATACTCTTTTCAATTATATATGTAACTATCCGAAAACCCTGCCGCCAGAAGACGGCAGGGTTTAAAATGATAATATGATTATTCAAACTGTTCGGGGAAGAGCATGCTGTAAGCTGCAAGCATATCGCCTACGGCATTGTCAAAGTGATCTTTCATAAGGTTTTCATACTGATCGAGAATTTCCGCGGGAGGAGTGTTGGATCTTGCAAGCGTTGCGGGAACGTTTCTTACGTCGCCGCCGGCAGAGTAGAAGTAGTTATACATCGCATGGTCGAGTATGTCGAGGAATGCGTCGCAGTCACGCGAATCGAAGAAATTGTTTCTTCTCATATACTCAATAACCGCTTCGTGCGTTTCGTAACCGGGAAGCGGTTCGAAGAGTCTGTCAACAACAACGCCCGCTTCGTTGAGATAGTCGTTTATTACGGGGAAAACGATGGAACACGTCATTCCGTCGTAAATACCCGCAGCATGGTCGGGCGCTACGTCGGGACCGACGGGGGTTCGGACTATGCCGTAATTGTTAACCTTCTGCGAAACGTCTCCGTAAACGCCGAATATGTATTTTGTGGGCATAAACGAATAGCATGCCATACCCGTGCAGAAAGAATCGGTAACCGTTACGGGGTCGCCTTCAACGGCGAGATAGTATGTATACGAAAGGTCGCCGAATCTTACAAGCTGAACTTCTTCGGCTGCGGAGAAAAACGCGGGATTGTTGTAAAAACCGCAGGTCAGCGAGGGTTTGCCGTTTATACGTGTAAGTCCGACGCCGTTTGAGCCGAGGATCATTTCGGAAAAATACGGAGTATGTGCCGTAAGACCGTACGTAACGGTTTCGCCGCCTTCGATAACGGTGCATTTTTCAAGCTCTTCGTTAAACGTTTGCCAGTTCCATACGCCCTGCTCGTAAAGCTCTCTCGGGTCGTTTGCGCCTACAACGGAGATGAGGTCTTCGTTTACAACGAGAGGATATCCGAAAGACGAGTAAATAAGATCGGGCCATGCAGCGGGAAGAACGCCGTAAAGGTCATCTTTATAGCAGCAGCATTCAAGAAGATTCGGGGTGCCCCATTTATCGCTGTCGCGGTAGTCTATAACGTCTCCGAGCTGTGAAACTATACCTGCGAGATAACCGGCTTTTGCGTATGAATAAATATCAAATGACGTAATAAACGCGAAATCCGCAGGGCTCATACCTGCCGCAAGGCTTCCCGTAAAATACGAGGAGAAGGCGCCCCACTCTCTGTAATCGATTGTCAGTTTGAAGTTAAGTTCTTTTTCGGTATCGGAAATTCTGTTTGACGCAAGATCCGCAAGACCGGTGCCTGTGGGATAGCCGAGAATGTTGTCTCCCGCAACGGCGGAGTTTCCGGAAAAGAACGAGATTATTACTTTTAGTCCGAGTCCGTCAAAATTAAGGTCGGAGCTTCCGCTCAGATCAAGATCGAATACCTCTGGCTGCTCCTGTGAACAGGAAAACAGCGTAAGCGAGAGCAATGCAACCAGAATAAGACATATTACCGTTTTTTTCATTTAATATACCTCCCGGGACTTATTTTATACTATTATATCACTAAAGAGCCGTAAAGTCAACAGAAAAAAACCTCGTGCAACAAAAACACGGAAGATTTTCCAAACTGCGGCAAAACGGCGTATCTGGAAAACGGTATTGACAAATTTGAATTTAAGGAGTAAAATATATCAATCAGAGAGGCATTATAGCAGATAAAAGAAACGGAGGAATAAATGGAAACAAAAAAATACGGCGTTACCGGAATGAGCTGCGCCGCATGCTCGGCGCACGTTGAAAAAGCGACTAGAGGCGTTAAAGGCGTTACGGAAGTAAACGTAAGTCTTCTGACAAACTCAATGACCGTAACGGGAGAAGGTTTTGACGACGGAGCTGTATGTTCCGCGGTAAAGGCGGCGGGATACGGCGCTTTTCCCGAAGGAGAAAAAGAGATAAAGACGCTTGAAAAGGACGAAGAAACCGCAAAGATAATAAAACGTCTCATTGCATCGGTAATTCTTCTTATTCCGCTGATGTATATTTCCATGGGACATATGGTCGGGCTGCCGCTCCCCTCTTTTTTATCGGAAAATCCCGTTGCCGCGGCGCTTTGCGAAATGCTTATTTCGGCGGCGGTAATGGTTATAAACGGTAAATTCTTTATAAACGGCTTTAACGGCATTATACATCTTGCCCCGAATATGGATACTCTTGTAGCGCTCGGAAGCGGAATATCATTTATATACAGCGTTGCGGTTGTTTTCCGTATGACTGCTGAAACGGAACACGCCGCACATCTTCTTCACGGACTTTATTTTGAGTCCGCCGCAATGATACTCGCTCTTATAACTGTCGGAAAAATGCTTGAAGCGAGAAGCAAGGGCAAAACGACCGATGCGATAAAACGGTTGATTGATCTTTCTCCGAAAACCGCAAGAGTAATAAGAGACGGAAAAGAAATTGAAATACGAGCGGACGAGCTGATAAACGGCGACATTTTCACGGTAAGACCGGGAGACAGTTTTCCGGCAGACGGCATAGTTACCGAAGGCGAAAGCGCTGTTAACGAGTCTGCGCTGACGGGCGAAAGTATTCCCGTTGATAAAACGGTGGGAAGCAGGGTAAGCGCGGCAACGATAAACCAGAACGGGTATCTTGTCTGCAAAGCGACGCACGTAGGAAGCGAAACTTCACTCAGCAGAATAATCAAGCTCGTTGAAAACGCAGCTTCAACGAAAGCCCCGGTAGCGAAACTTGCCGATAAGGTATCGGGAATATTCGTTCCGATTGTAATAGCAATTGCGGCGGTAACGCTTGCTGTCTGGCTGATAGCGGGAAAGGATTTCGGATTTGCCATAGCAAGGGCGGTAAGCGTGCTCGTTATAAGCTGTCCGTGCGCTCTCGGACTTGCAACACCCGTTGCGGTAATGGTCGGAAGCGGCGTAGGCGCAAAAAACGGTATTCTTTTTAAAACCGCGGCATCCCTTGAAGCGGCGGGAAGAACACAGATTGCCGTATTTGACAAAACGGGAACGGTAACGGAGGGAAGACCCGAAGTAACCGATATAACGTCATTTTCATTAAACGAAACGGAGCTTATAAAAACCGCGGCGGCAGTTGAAGCAAAAAGCGAACATCCGATTGCGAAAGCAATAGTGAGATATGCGGAAGAAAAAGGCATTATTCCTTACGAAGCTCTTGATTTTTCCGCTCTTCCCGGGCACGGAGTTTTCGGAAAAGTAAACGGAAAGAGCTTTTTCGGCGGAAATATTTCTCTTATAAAGGAAAAAGCTGCGGATACAAAAGACGCAGAAAAGTTCGCCGATAAACTTGCGGCAGAGGGAAAAACTCCCGTATTCTTCGCTGTTGACGGCACACTTGCGGGAGTAATCGCAGTTGCGGACGCCGTTAAAACAGACAGCAAAGACGCCGTTATCGAGTTAAAAGAGCTCGGTATACGCACCGTTATGCTCACAGGCGACAATAAAGCAACGGCAGCGGCGGTAGCGAAAAATATAGGAATCGAGCGATTTGTTGCGGAAGTACTGCCCGACGGGAAAGAGGCGGTTATAAGAGATCTTTCCGAATACGGAAAAGTTGCCATGATAGGAGACGGCATAAACGATGCGCCTGCGCTTACAAGAGCGGAAACGGGCATTGCCGTCGGCGCGGGAACGGATATTGCGACGGACGCAGCGGACGTTGTATTGATGAAAGCGGGAATTTGCGACGTGCCTGCGGCAATACGTCTTTCAAGACAGGTTTTGAAAAACATAAAGGAAAATCTTTTCTGGGCATTTTTTTACAACGTGCTCTGCATTCCACTTGCTGCGGGAGTTTTTATTCCGATAGCGGGAATAGAGCTTAACCCGATGTTCGGCGCGGCGGCAATGAGTCTTTCAAGTCTGTTTGTTGTAACGAACGCATTGCGCCTGAACTTTTTCGACATTAAAAAAAGAGGAAAATCAAACAGCAGAAAGCCCGTTGAGCTGCCCGATTTTTCCGAAAGAGCAACTATTGAAGAAAAGACAGAAAATAACGATAAACCGGAGGAGAGCGAAATGAAAAAAACAGTTTACATTGAAGGAATGATGTGTCAGCACTGCGTGGCGCACGTTAAAAAGGCGCTTGACGCCGTTGACGGAGTAAAGGACGCAGCCGTTGACCTTGAAGGAAAGAAAGCCGTTGTAACGCTTGAAAAAGACGTAGACGACAAAACGCTTGCCGCAGCCGTTGACGGCGCGGGATACAAAGCCGTAAAAATAGAAAAGTAAGCAATTAAAAAATGCTCTGCGGAAAACCGCAGAGCATTTTTAATGTTCGTATTATGCTTTATTAGCGCGTATAACGGCGAATTTCGGCATTGAAATTCAGTTGCAGTATTTGATGTATACGTCGCGAGCGGCGTCTTTCAGAGCGTTTACGAGCTCCTGAGGGGCAACTGCGTGCACGGTGGAGCTGTTAAGGAAAAGCCACGATAAAAGCTCCTGCGAAATTTCGGTATCAAACGTTGCGGAGTAAAGTCCGCTTGCTATTCCGCCGTACGGTTTTACGGTTACCGTTTTACCGAACGTGCCCACAACGTTGTTTATCATATCTTCGTTTATGCGAAGAGTAACGGTGACGGAATCGGGAGAATACGAATCAAAAAGACCTCTCGAATAGCACATAAGGTCAAACTCCATATCGCCCACAAATTCGCGCACGTCGGTTATTCTTTCCTGCAGAATCGTAACCGATTCGATTCTGTTTATATAAAAATGGTTGAGTCCTTCAAGTTCGGGGCATCCCGCAATCAGCATCATTGTTCCGTCCTGGCAGATGACAACGTACGGGCTTGCGCAGTATTGCGTTTTTTTGGCCTTTCTGCCTTCCGTAAACCCCTCTTCGTAAATGAATGAAATCTGTTTTTTTTCTGCGATTGCGGTGTGGACGGCATTGAGGTTTTCAACGTAAAGTTCGGGCTGACGGAATGCTCTGTTTACAGTATAAACACGCCTGCGTATCAGCTGCTTTTCGCGGCTGTCCGCAAGAGCCTCTATCTTTTTTTTGAGTTCGTCGCACCGTTTTGCGCCTATATACTCAGCCGTGTGCACGCTGTCCCATAAAGCGGCAAGATCGCTCTCGCTGAAAATTCTGTTTTTTATATAGTAACCGACTGTTTTTGATTTGACTGCAGCAATATCAATTCCGAACTCGCGAAGAGCGGCAATATCCGAATACACGGATTTTCTCTCAGCCTTTATTCCCTTTTTTTCAAGTTCGGCAATGATTCTTTCAACCGACAGAGGTTGCTTTTCATCTGCCTCCCTGTAAAGAAGCTGCAGAATATAGAGTATTTTCAGCTTTCTTGCATTGTTACCCATCTGATTTCTCCGTTGTTTTTCTGCTTTTAACTCCGGTTTTTATGTTATGCAAAACCGTATTCATTATACAATTATTTTATGCAACGTAATGCGGAAAAGCTTTACTTTTGGGAAATTTGCGAAGAGACGGTAAAAACCCTTGAAATATCAGCATTTCCCGATTTGCATTTATAAGAGGATAAAAACCGTTATTTTTTCGACAGAATTATCCACATTAAAAAAGCCGATTTTTTACGCATTTTTTCGGTATGCCTGTTTAAACGTTTAATAACTTCGCTTGCAAATATGCAAAACTGTGGAAAACCCTGTTGAAAACGTGGAAAACCTTTAAAAATACGCGTTTTCTCCGTCTGCCGAAAAAAGGATGAAAAAACGGTGCAAATGATTTTTCGCTACGTTACGGGCTTTTTTCGCTGTTACGTATAATCGCGTTTATATTCAGTGCGTAAGGTGAATAAACAGTCGTTTTTCCGAACGGAATAAAGCTTGATTTTACTTGATTTTTTTAATCTGTTTTAAAAATCTGCGTTCATTCACGGATTTTTCCCTGCCGTGAGGATGAACCGGCTTGCCGTGTTTTGTTTCGACGGCGGCTTTGCCTTTCTTTTCCGGCGCAACATACGGTAAAGACAGGCTTTTCATCAGCTTTGCCTTTTCCGCTTCCGTCATGGGTCGGTATTCGCCCGGTTTAAGTCTTCCGAGAAGGATTTCGCCCACGGCTATCCGTTTAAGGAGCATAACTTCAAGACCGACAGCTTCGCACATACGTCTAATCTGTCTGTTTCTGCCTTCGCTTATTGTAATATGAAGCGCGGTTTTTACAATTCTTATGTTTTCGCCGACGTAGAGGTCGTTTTCTTCGTTTTCGCCTTTTTCGGACGTCTGCGACTGAATTGAAACTATCGCCGGCTTTGTCGGTCCGTCGTCAAGCTCAACTCCGTCTCTCAGCTTTGCAAGCTGACTTTCGGAAACGTTTCCCCGCACGGTTACGCGATACGTTTTATTTATATGGTATCGCGGATGCGTCATGCGCAGCGCAGCTTCGCCGTCGTCCGTAAGAATAAGAATGCCCTCGCTGTCACGGTCAAGACGTCCTACGGGATAAACTCTTCCTTTTATTTTTTTAATGAAATCGGCAACTATCGGACGTGTTTCGTCTTCGGATTCCCTTTTCATTGACGTAATAACGCCGCGCGGTTTATAAAAAATGAAATACTGTTTGTCGCACGATTTTATATAAAGGCGTTTGCCGGAATAAAGAACTCTGTCGTTTTCCGGGTCAACCTCCATACCGATCGAGGCAACTTTGCCGTTTACGTATATTTTACCTGCGGCAACAAGCTCCTCGGCAGCTCTGCGCGAGCATACGCCGCATTCGGCAATATATTTATGTATTCGCATAATTACTCCGTAATCATATTATAAACAATAAGAACACATCGGTCGGGTAAAGAGCCTTTCCTTTGTGTTCTTAACATTAATCGTTTTATTAAAGTGCTTTCTTTGCGGTTTCAACGAGGGATGCAAATGCTGCCTTATCGGAAACTGCGAGCTCAGCGAGCATTTTTCTGTTAAGAGCAACTCCGCTCTTTTTAAGGCCGTTCATAAATCTGGAATAGTTTATGCCGTTTGCCTTTGCCTCTGCGCTGATTCTGGTGATCCACAGAGAACGGAAATCTCTCTTTTTGAGCTTTCTGCCTGTGTACGCGTAAACGAGGGACTTCATTACCGCTTCGTTTGCGGTTCTGAAAAGCTTGGATTTGCCGCCGAAGTAACCCTTCGCGAGCTTAAGTATTTTTTTATGTCTTTTATGCGTCATGACGCCGCCTTTAACTCTTGCCATTTGATTTTCCTCCAAAAATAATTAATAATGAGCCACGACGCAATCAATACGGAAGCAGCTTTTTGATTGTGGGTGCGTTTGCGGGGCTGGCATATGTGCCTTTACGAAGGCCTCTCTTATATTTAGTCGTTTTCTTTGTAAGAATATGACGTCTGAAAGCGTGATTGATTTTAACCTTGCCACTGCCGAGAACAGTGAACCGCTTAGCCGCGCCTCTGTGCGACTTAAGTTTGATCTTGTTTGCCATTGGTTTGTTTCTCCTTTATGTGAATTTTTAAAAAGCTTTATTTGGATGTTTTGGGAGCAAGGAACATAATCATGTTGCGTCCGTCGAGCTTTGCGGGTTTTTCTATAACTCCGAGTTCTTCGCAGCCCTGCGCAAAACGCGCCATAAGTTCGGTACCCCATTCGGGATGAAGAATTTCTCTGCTCTTGAAGCGTAAAGCAACCTTGACTTTGTCGCCGTCTTTAAGAAAACGAAGCGCATGGTTAAGCTTTGTGTTGAGATCGTGGTCCGCTATCTTAACCGTAAGCTGGACTTCCTTGACGGAAACGGTTTTCTGGCTTTTTCTCTGTTCTTTTGCCTTTTTTGCCTGTTCGAAGCAATATTTGCTGTAATCCATAAGTTTGCATACGGGCGGTGTTGCCTGAGGTGCAATCTTAACGAGATCGAGCCCTCTCTGAATAGCTATTTTCTGTGCTTCTTTGGCGGTAAGGATTCCGAGCTGTTCACCGTCTTCTCCTACGAGACGGACGGATGCGTCGCGGATATCCTCGTTAATTTGCATTGTTTTCGCGTTGATACGGGATCCCCTCCATAAAAATAAAATATCAAAATAAAAAGGCGGACAGAATCTGTCCGCCGTAAAATAACGCCTTAGCGTTTGATACGATATTAACCCGCCGATAAGAATCGGACAAGGTGAGACAGAGTCTGCTTCTTTGTGCTTTGCTATTATATCACAGTTTGCCGCCGTTGTCAATACGTTTATTTTGTAAAATTTCCGTAAACTTCGGACTTGGACGGAAGATCAGGGCGGATGTGCCGTCTTTTTCGGAATCGTTGTAAACTATACACGTTCCGGCGGTTCCGAATAAGTCGCCGTTGCATCTTGACACGGTTTTAACCCCGTCTTCCCTTTTAAGCTCTCTCATTTTAACATCGGACGAAACTTTTACCACGTCTTTCAGACTGAGCTGACACTCGGTTGTTTCTTTCGAGCCGATTTTCAGTTTAACGGTTATTATATCGCCGTTTATTATATACGTATACTCGTAAAACCTTCTGCGTATATACGCAAACACCGCGACTGCGGTGATAAGAAGGACGGCAAGCTCGTATATGCCCTTATAGCTCTCCCATCCGATCCATGAAGGAAGGGATAAGAGGCAGAACGCAACCGTTACCGTAATAAGTATGACGAGAAAACTCGTTTTTTTGGAAATATATACTTCGCTGTACATATTTTTCTCCGATTTAATAGTTTAATGCATTTCACCGAAAAATCGGTTCTGTAAAGTTGAACGATTTTACATTAAAACCGAAAAACGACTGTTTTTTACGGATTTTGAGGCGAAAACCGTTTCAATATTTAGCAACCGACTTAAAACCCGACACAAAATAGCGGAGAAACCGTCAGAATCAAATGATTGCTCATATCGAATTCACCGTCCGAACCGTATGTGTAAAAGCGGTTACTTTTACAACATACGCCGATTATGACGATACGAACGAAGATAATGACGTGTCAGGATTTTTTCTTTGCAGTGTTCTTTTTGCCTCTGAATGCTTTATTTGTGTTTGATTTTTTCTCTTTTGCGTTATTGCCGTTTGTATCCGCCGCTGTTTTTTTGATAAATATGTTTCCGCTCGCTTCTTCCGCAACCCATAAACCGTCTGCGGAAAGCTTATCCCAGTCCGGCTTTATCGAATAATCAGACTTATTGCCCGTTTTTTTGTTTACCCTCTGAATATATCCGTTATCGATAAGCGACTGAAGGGCAATCTGAACTTTTGATTTGTCTGCGGAACAGTGGTCTGTAACGGTATCCACGGTATTTTTAAATGTCAGTTTACGGTTCTGACCGGAATTTCTTTCAAGATAACAGAGATTTTTCAGAATCATATCGTAATAAGGTTTAAGAATATCCGTTTCCGTGGGAAGTTCAACCCACCATGACGACGTGGATTTGAGCTGATTGCTGAATGCTCCTTTTACGCCGTAAATACCGACCTGTTTGCGAAGGATTGTTTTAAGATATGCGGCAACGGAATTGAAATGCGCGTCTCCCGTAAAGAGAATAAAAACGTCTGTTTTATCGTCCGCGAACGCCTTCTGATAGAGGCTGTCGAGCATTATAAAGTCCGTAAAATCTTTTTCGGAATATGGGTTGGGGTTTTTTGTTTCGACTATGCGGTTGGTGTATTCTCTGATTTTAGATATTTCCTTATTGAGCGATTCGTTTGAAAAATCGGCAAAAAACGTTATTTCTTTAACGTCCGCCCTCTCGTTTATCATATTTATCCATGCGCCGATATCGGGTTTTTTGTTGTATATTTTCTCCATTGAGATATACCAGTGTTCATAATCAACAAATGCAGCCGCGCGAGGTCTTCTTTTTTTGAAAATGCCTATACGTTTCACCGCCTTTCTTTTATGATTTTTTATTTGAATATTTCAACCGCAATAAGGTCGCCCTTACCCGCCTTTATATAGCCGTCTTCTCCTGAAACAGGTTCGTTGCTGACGCCGATGGGAAAATCCGAAGTAATGTTAAAACCGTTCAGACAGTATTTGAACCCGCGTATCTCTACGCCTTGCGACTCGCCTTCCGACGGAAAAACCGAGACGTATTCGGTATTTTCGCTATAAACAAATCTTTTTTCCGTTTCCGAGCGAATCAGACTGACACGGGTTTTTCCGTCGCAGATAACGCATTCCGATCCGTTTTTTTCGATAAACCTAAGGACCGCTATCGCTCCGAGAGTATGATCGAGCCTTCCGCCGAGACCGCCCGCAAGATATATTTTCTTAAATCCTTTATTCAGCGCGAACCGCGCGGCGAAAAGCGCGTCGGTATCGTCTTTTTCATGAGGGAGAACAACCGTTTCGAAATCATCCGTCACGGAAGGTTTTTTTGATGAATCGAAATCGCCGATCACT
>CAMZEM010000008.1 GCA_947305805.1 uncultured Clostridia bacterium
GATCCTTCGCTATGAACGCCCTGACGCAATAGTTCCGGGAATAGGCGGGCAGACAGGATTAAACCTTGCCGTTCTGCTTGAGAAAAAGGGCATACTTGCCGAATGCCGCACCGAGCTTCTCGGCACGAAAAGCAGCTCCATTGAGCAGGCTGAGGACAGGGATCTTTTCAAGAATCTTTGCGAACGGATAGGTGAACCGGTTCTTCCGTCGGGAGAGGCAGAATCTGTCGAAGAGGGAATATCTATAGCATCCCAAATAGGATATCCCGTGGTCCTGCGTCCCGCATTCACTCTGGGCGGGACCGGAGGCGGATTTGCGGACAGTGAAAGCGAACTGATACCTCTTCTGAAGAACGGTCTCACTCTTTCACCCGTAAAACGGGTGCTGATAGAAAAAAGTGTCAAGGGATACAAGGAGATTGAGTACGAAGTAATACGCGACAGCAACGATACCGCTATAACCGTATGCAACATGGAGAACATGGACCCGGTAGGTATACACACGGGAGATTCTATAGTTGTATGCCCGTCCCAGACACTGACGAATAAGGAATACCAGATGCTCCGTGACAGCGCACTCAGGATAATACGCGCCCTGCGCATAGAGGGCGGATGCAACGTTCAGTTCGCGCTTGATCCCGCTTCATTTTCATATTATCTAATAGAAGTCAATCCGAGAGTATCGCGCTCGTCGGCGCTGGCATCAAAAGCGAGCGGATACCCGATTGCCCGAGTTTCGGCGAAGATCGGCGTAGGTATGACACTTGACGAAATACGTCTCGCCAACTCGCCTGCCTCGTTCGAACCGTCTCTTGACTATGTTGTGACCAAGCTGCCGCGTTTTCCGTTCGACAAGTTTGCAGATGCGGACAACAGACTTTCAACGCAGATGAAAGCGACTGGAGAGACAATGAGCGTTGGAAGGACGTTCGAAGAAAGCCTTCTAAAGGGAATACGGTCGCTCGAAACAGGTGCCTTCCATCTCCATCTGCCTAAATTCGACAGAAAAAACAAAATAGAGCTCCTTGATTACATAAAGGACGGCACGGATGACAGAATATTTGCCATAGCACAGCTTTTCAGACTCTCGTGCAGAGCCGACACCGTTGCCGCCGTAACGGGAATCGACCCGTTTTTTCTGAGAAAGATCAGAAACATAGTCGCGGAGGAGACAGTCGTCAGAACTGCGCCCGGTGACATAAGAGTTCTCGCCGAAGCAAAGAGGATCGGGTTTTCCGACCGAGAGATAGCGCTTCTGTGGGGCACTTCGGAAAAGGACATATACAATCTGAGGATGAAAAACGGAATAACGCCCATATACAAGATGATCGATACCTGTGCGGCTGAATTCGACAGTTATATTCCGTATTTCTACTCCACATACGAAAGCGAGAACGAGTCTGTTGTTTCCGACAGAAAAAAACTGATTGTTCTCGGATCAGGACCGATACGGATCGGTCAGGGTGTAGAATTCGATTATTCCACCGTACACGCGGTAAGGACGATAAAGGAAGCCGGCTACGAAGCGATAATAATAAACAACAATCCCGAAACCGTTTCCACGGACTATACATGCTCAGACAAACTGTATTTTGAGCCCCTTTGCACAGAAGACGTGATGAATATAATAGACATGGAATCTCCCGAAGGTGTAATAGTCACTTTCGGCGGTCAGACGGCGATTAATCTGGCGGATTCTCTTCAGAAACACGGAGTCAGGATAGTAGGCACGGATTGCGAAGCGATTGCGCGCGCGGAGGACAGAGATCTTTTCGAAAATCTGCTGCTGTCTCTGTCGGTGCCTCAGCCGAAAGGCGTTGCCGTAACGAGTATAGAAGCAGGGATAAAGGCCGCGGAGGAGATCGGTTATCCAGTTCTCGTGCGTCCGAGCTTTGTGCTGGGAGGAAGGGCAATGCAGATAGTAGCCAAAGAAAAAGACATGCGCAGCTATCTGAAAACGGCAGTTGAGATAGACGAAAACAAGCCGGTTCTGGTTGACAAATACATACGCGGGAAAGAGGTAGAAGTCGATGCCGTATGCGACGGCAAATCCGTTTTCGTCCCGGGCATAATGGAGCTGGTTGAACGGACGGGGGTGCATTCGGGTGACTCCATAAGCGTATACCCGCCCTACAGTCTGTCCGACAAAGTAAAGCAGACAATAATCGGATATACGGAGCGGCTCGGCAAAGGCATCGGAATCGTCGGACTGTTCAACATCCAGTTCATAGTTGACAGAGACGACAATGTATATATTATAGAGGTTAATCCCCGCTCGTCGAGGACCGTTCCGTTTCTCTCCAAAGCCACAGGATACAGACTTGCGGATATAGGGACGAAGGTTATGCTCGGAATATCTCTGAAGGACCAGGGCATCACATGCCTTTATCCGGAAGAGAAGAAGCGGTTTTACATAAAAGTGCCCGCATTCTCATTTTCCAAGCTGCGCGGCATGGACGCGTATCTGTCACCGGAGATGAAATCAACGGGTGAGGCAATTGGATATGATAACAAACTTCACCGCGCGGCCTACAAGGCGTTCACCGCGGCGGGAATGAATCTTAAAAACTACGGCACGGTGCTGGTAAGCGTTGCAGACGAGGACAAGGAGGAGACAATCCCGCTGGTCCGCAGATTCTACAATATGGGTTTCAATATAGAGGCCACTACCCTGACGGGGCAGGTTCTCAAGGAAAACGGAATCCGCACCAGAATACGGCACAAACCGAGCGAAGGCAGCGAAGAGGTCCTTGATTCGATACGTTCGGGATACGTCAGCTACGTTATAAACACCCGCGCAATTCTTTCGGGTGTGCATTACGGCGACGGGGTAGAGATACGCAGATGCGCCTCGCAAAACGGCGTTCCGATACTGACATCTCTCGATACGGTAAGAATGCTTCTGGACGTGCTGGAAGAAGTTACGATGAAAATATCAACGATAGACGCTTAAGGAGAGGGAATTGTCATGAAATTCACAAAAATGAACGGCATCGGTAACGACTATCTGTTTGTTTTCGGCAGTGTTCCCGACAATATACGAGATCTTTGCATAAAGCTCTCAGACAGAAATTTCGGAGCCGGTTCCGACGGGATGATATACATATCTGATTCCGACAGGGCGGATTTCGGTATGAGGATATTCAACGCCGACGGAAGTGAGGCGGAAATGTGCGGCAACGGAATAAGATGCGTGGGCAAATACGTATATGATAAGGGATATACGGATAAAAGACATATCACCGTAGACACAAAGGCGGGCCTAAAAAAGCTTGACCTGTATGTTTCAGGCGGAAAGGTAAGACAGGTAAGCGTTGATATGGGCGAGGCAACCGTTTCGGACGACGTGTGTTTGAGCATAAACGGTTCGGACATGGAAATGACGCCCGTTTCGGTAGGCAATCCGCACGCGGTTATATTTGTAGACGATGCCGAAAATGCCCCTGTTGCAGAACTCGGAAGCAGGATTGAGCATGACGGGCATTTCCCGAACGGGACGAACGTTGAATTCGCCCAAATCATCTCAGACAGCGAGATACGCATGCGCGTATGGGAACGGGGAAGCGGTATAACGAAGGCATGCGGGACCGGCGCATGCGCGACGGCTGCCGCAGCGGTGTCGAAAAGGTTCTGCACCATGGGAGAACCGATCTCCGTCAAACTTGACGGAGGCATACTGCAAATAACCGTCCTTCCCGGCAACAGAATAATTATGAGCGGTTCCGCAGAGACCGTTTACGAAGGAGAGACAGTGCAATGCTGAAACCAAATATGAACTACGGAGAGCTTAAAGACTCTTATCTGTTTTTCAATATATCTCAGAAGATCAACAAATATCTCGAAGACAGACCCGCAGCGAAGCTTTACCGTATGGGGATCGGAGATGTTTCCCTTCCGCTGTGCGATGAGGTAATCAAAGCTCTGCATTCCGCCGTGGACGACCAGGCGGATCCCGAAAGGTTTCACGGATATATGCCGGAATGCGGTGCTCCGTTTCTCCGTCGGGCGATAGCAGATTATTACGCTAAAAGAGATGTTTTACTGTCGGATGACGAGGTGTTCGTTTCCAGCGGTGCCAGCGACGAGCTCGGAGATATTCTGGATCTTTTCGACAGAGCCTCCACCGCTCTCGTAATCGAGCCCGCCTACCCTGCTTATGTAGACGCCAATATAATGGCAGGAAGAAAGATATATCATCTGCCGTCCGGCGAGGAGAACGGTTTTCTGCCGGAGCCGGACGGGAAAGTGTGCGCGGATCTCATCTATATATGCTCTCCCAACAATCCCACGGGCGCCGTTTTCAACCGCGCAAAACTGAAAAAATGGGTTGATTACGCAAACAGGAACGCTTCCGTAATAATTTTTGACGCAGCATACGAAGCCTTTATTGAAGACAACAGTCTCCCTCACAGCATTTTTGAAATAAACGGAGCAAAAACATGCGCAATTGAGATATGCTCTCTCTCGAAAACAGCGGGATTCACCGGAACAAGGCTCGGCTATACCGTCATTCCAAAAGACCTTGAGCGCAACGGAATGTATCTGAACGACATGTGGGTCAGAAATCGCACAACGAAGACGAACGGCGTATCATATATAATTCAGAAAGGCGGAGCCGCCGTCTTTACGGAGGAAGGACAGAAACAGATAAAAGCAAACATAGCATTCTATAAAGAAAATGCCAAGATTCTTATGCACACTCTCGACAAACTCGGAATAAAATACTACGGCGGAAAAAACGCGCCGTATGTCTGGATGAAATGCCCCTACGGAATGAAGAGCTGGGAATTTTTCGACTGTCTTCTGAACAGTGTGCAGATTATCGGAACGCCGGGCTCCGGATTCGAAAGCTGCGGAGAAGGATATTTCAGATTTTCCTCGTTCGGCACGCGCGACGATACTGTTGAGGCCGCCAGACGGATGATGAACTTTCTGAAGCAGTGAAAAACAGGCAGACCGATCAACAGTATTTACGGACAAGTAATAAAAGTATATATGATCACCTTATATTGCTCAAAACGGCTGAAATATCAATTCCGATAATCGACGAATATAAACGATTTATCATTAAAAATGTGTGTATATACAACAAAAAAACATCCCCACTCTGATTTTGATACGGTGTATCAGTCAGGGTGGGATGTTTTGTTATTATATATCTGTTCTTAACAGAAGTTATCTTGAGACTATTTAATTGAATCAATACGGAATACACAACAGAATTGAATATTACAGATGATCATTCTTTCTGATTTATGGTATCTCGCCATGAACCTGTTTTTTTGATGTGATTGGTTGGTTGTTCCGCGGATTCCGTTGCTTCGGCATCAACCTTACGCGCTTCGCGAATTCGTTTTGCATCTTTTGCGCCGAAGCACGCACCGAAAAACATTACAGCTGCAATAATCGGAGTATCAATCAACATAGCTATATATGTACCGATAATCTCAGGCAAATTCAGATATAAATAAAACAGCTGATATGGGAAGATGTAATAGTAATTGAGTATTGCCGCAGCAAAATTTACAACAGGAATGGGAATAAGTATCGAAGCAAACGCCAGGTTTACGCAGGCACCAATAATAACGCAAATCAAATACTTCTTTTTGTCAAATTGATCCTCAAGGCCTAAACTGTATCCGTAACGGTCAGAAAGCTTCCATAAAAAGATCATACACGCTGCGAACAATCCACCATAATATATAATGCCGAGAATGACTTCTCCGATAATTCCCAAGGGCATGGCAAACATAATTCCCACATATGTGAAAGCAAATGCAACAACGCCTATTAGCCAAATATTAAATATCACTTTGCATGTAACTTTAAAATAATTCATTTTTATATCCTTCAGTTGGTAATTAGATAATAGTGAAATGTAATTATATTGATAATATAAACGATCGTTCTATAAAAGATAGTTTAAATCCTTTTATTGTTTCAATTCAGCATCGTTATTCAATAGTTTCAAAAAAAAGGTTGAATCAGAAATGTAAAAATTCTCTATAAATTCACCATTCCCTGTTTCAACTTCCCATTTGTGAGAATACTGATACGGTATGTTTATACATACCGGTGCAGGAACCATAAGTAGAATAGGAATTATCGGCTTTTCATGCGCTGTGCTCGGTAATGAATCTATTCCATATGAAAAATCAAGGTTTGATACGTCAATATTGTAAAATGCTTTATATGGTATTAATCGCCTTGCACCAATATGCCTAATCTGTGCTGTTCCTCTTCCATCAAAAAAAAGCATATACTTATAAAATCTACATAACTGGATAACAGAATAAATCCTATCCTGTGTCTCAACATAAAATGATGTTCTTTTATAGGATCTGAAAAATAAACTACCATATTTATTGTATTTTTTACGTTTCAATTTTACGATTAATAAAACCACAAAGGCTAATCGCTTACTTATATATTTAAATGTCGGAATAAACAATATAAGAAAAAAGATAATTATTATAATTTTATATATTTCCATGTTACATCCTGACTCTACCCACATTTGGAGTAATAAGAGATTTTAGTGTACGGGATTTTTATAATGTTAGTTTGCCACTATATAGCACAGAGTAACTTATCTGCCTAACATACGAGATACTGTTCCTTTCAAACTCGATAACCCTGATCACACTGAAGATACTGTCTCAGGTTACATTTCCCGACTTTTGAAAAATATTACGGTTCCATACCCGAATTCATGATTATTTATAGACTTGAAAAATCATTTTATTCATTTGGGACTTTTACATAAAATTCTGCTTGTTTATCAAACATTTCCTTATACTTTCCACCTTGAGAATAAAGCTCTGTATGTGTCCCATATTCTATAACCTGTCCGTCATCAAACACTGCAACCTTGTCCGCTAATTGGACCGCAGAAAGACGATGAGTAATCACAACCGCACACTTATCTTTAACCATATCATGAAACTGTGTATACATTTCATATTCAGCATTTGGATCAAGCGCAGCAGTCGGCTCATCAAGCAAAAAAATATTCCTTTCGTGGTATAATGCTCTTGCAATAGCTATACGCTGTCCTTCTCCACCTGATGGCTCGAAGCCTTCCGGGTCTATTCCTTTACCAACCTGTGTATCAAGCCCTTTAGACAATTTTTTAACAAGAGAAGCAATCCTACTTTTTTCACACACTTCGGTCATTTTTTCTTCGTCTTCATCACACGAAAGTTTTATATTTTCTTACAATGATAATGGGAAGAGAATTTAATCTTGGAATATAGGCGAAAACAGTTTTTGATATTCATACTGATTAAAATCATTGATATTGATTCCGTCCAAAAGTATCTCACCTTCTGAAGGATAATACAGTCTTGTCAACAGTTTGATAAATGTTGATTTTCCTGCACCATTTTCACCAACAATACAAAGCTTTTCGTTCATGAGTATCTTAATGTTTAAGTCTTTAATTACATCCCTTTCACTACCAGGATATCTGAAACATACTCCCTTGAATTCAATAACAGAATCTTCATTCAAGACAGGAACAGTATTTGTTTTGTTCTTTTGCTTTTTAGGAATATTAATAAACTCATAATAATCTTGGACATCAAGACTTTTGAGAGACATATTTAAGTAGCTTTCAATAATACTATTTAACGAAGATGAAAGCTGGTTTACCGTATTCATATATATCGTCAGTCCACCAACTGTTAACCCTCTATTGATTACTTGATAAATCAGATAAATATACAATAGCAATAATTGAATTGAACTTGTCAATGTTGTTGCAGTTTTTGAAATATAAGATTTTTTGCTTGCTTTGTAATCAAGTTTATCGTGCTCAATTTGACCATCCGTATATTTTTTAATAAAGAAATGCTTTAGTCCAAACAAGCGAATATCCTTTGCCCATTTAAATGACTCCATGACATACATTATATAATCTTTGTAATCATCACATTTATCCTTTTCTTTGCTTAGAAGGTAATTGCTATAATTCACTTTTTTGTTTACTACAAAGTTTATAATAACGCTACACAGCACCATAAAAATGATAAGTGGATTTAATTTAATAATAACGGATAACATTGCCAAAATACGCAGAAAAGCAGTAAAAAATCCTTCCAATATGTCAATAAATCCAAATGAATAAGATACTACACTCTGGGCTCTTCGTCTCAATCTTTGTGTTTCAGGAGATTCAATCGTTTCGTAGTCCATATCAAGTAGATAATCATAAAATCGCACTTGATATTTTATTTGTGCTTGATTACTTATTTTAAGCAAATAAAGATTTACATATTTGTCTATAAAGTAACTTACAATTGGCGTAACCGCTAATACACAAATCAGCAAGATCAATCTTCCTGTTCTCTGGTTTGAAATCAATTCATCGATTATGAGACCGGGTATGAAAACACTCACAAGTGAGACAAGAGTGTTGAAAACTGAGAGTGCCATTTTGATCAGTGTGTAGAGTACACCAATCTTTTCCTTTAGCACAAACTGAAGCATGAGTTTATTTGTTTGTATTACCTTCGCAAACGTTTGTTCACGTTTTTTTAGATTTTCCACATAACTCTCCTTGAATATTAATATCTAATAATAAAATATAAAATGTTAGTATTTACAAAGTACAAGATGCCTGTCATCCAATTCTCCGTTTTCGTCTATATATCCCGTGTCTGCTGTTCTGTGCCACTCTTCAACTGGGATTTCTCTGTTTGTATATCCGCTAAACCTTTTACTTTATACCATTGTATCATGTTACTCTTTATTTGTCAACAGAAAATATGTCAACAGAAAATTGAAATATTTAAAATTTGAATGTAGTAACTTGCCAAAGTAAATTCCGTTTCTATGGTGTTTGAAATGTTTGACAAATTACTTATCGTTACGTATAATGCGTTTGTGACAACAGGCAAAACACTAATGATAGCAGGCTTAATTCGGAAGGGAGATGATAAGATTATGATTGAAATGAAAGAACGATAGAATGTTACTCGTAAGTTACTTAAAGAAAAATAATCAGAAAAACTCGTTATTTACCGGAACTTCATCAGTGCGGAGAATGTCCCGAGAAAACAAGCAAAATCGGCATAGCTTACGGTGTTGTAAACCATGCCGATTCCTATTTACCCGAAAATATCCTTATGTGTGTGGGCTTTCATTCTCTCTTTTGTTTTTTTAATGTTTACCGGTTTTTGAGTTTTGAAACGAGATATATGAACTCGTCGCGGAAGTCGTCGTCTGAAACGCTCTTTAAGTATTCCTTAACCTCGTCATAATTCGCAGTTCCTTTGTATTCGGAGTCCTTTATAAGCATTGCAACTTCTGCAACACCCGCAGCCCATTTCATATCATCGGTAGGTTCGCTTACCGCGGAAGATTCGTTTACGGGATATGAAAGCAGTTTGCTCTCGTCTTCATCAGGCTCTTTGTATCTTATATTTACCGTGCAGTATTCTCCGTTTGCCTCCCCTGTCTGTCCGCCCTGCTGAGTATATTTTGATTCTGGCACGTTAATATCGAAATCAGAACCGACGGGAACGATTTCAAAGAGAGCGGTTACCTGATGTCCCGCGCCTATTTCGCCGCCGTCCTTTTTATCGTCCGCAAAATCTTCGGCAGCCATAACGCGGTTTTCGTAGCCGATAAGACGGTAGCCCTTTATCGTTGCGGGATTAAATTCAACCTGTATTTTAACATCCTTTGCAACCGTAAAAAGTGTTCCGCCCGCTTCGGATACAAGCACTTTGCGCGCTTCGTCTATGCTGTCTATATACGCATAGTTTCCGTTTCCGTTATCCGCCATTGATTCAAGTTTATTGTCTTTATAGTTACCCATACCGTAACCGAGAACGGAGAGAAAAACTCCCGAGGACGCCTGATCTTTGATAAGTCTTGTAAGCTCGCCTTCGCCTGTTATTCCCACATTGAAATCGCCGTCGGTAGCCATGATAACACGGTTGTTTCCGCCTGCGATAAAGTGTTTTTTGGCAAGTTCGTAAGCCATAACGATTGCCTTGTCGCCCTGTGTGGAACCGTATGCGGAAAGCCCTTCGATTGCCGCCATTATCTCCTGTTTTTCGGATGCGGGAACGCCGTCGATCACGATTTTTTCGCCGGACGAATACGTAACTATCGACACGACGTCGTTTTCGCCGAGATTTTCAACAAGAGTCATAAACGAACGCTGAACGAGCGGAAGCTTGTTTGTATAGTCCATAGAACCCGAAACGTCGATAAGAAAAACGAGGTTTGAACGGGGCATTGACGACGTGTCGAGATCTTTTGCCTGAAGACCGATGCGGAGAAGCTGTGTTTTTTCGTTCCACGGACAGGGAGCAATCTCGGTATATACGCCGAACGGCTCGCCCTCTTTCGGCTGAGGATAATTATAGCGAAAATAGTTTATAAGTTCCTCAACACGGACGGAATCGGGGTCTACGTAATCATTTTTAAGAATCTGTCTGCGCAGATTTGAATACGATGCGGTATCGACATCCGCCGCAAACGTTGAAAACGGAGAGGACAGCACGGAAACAAATGAGTTTTCTTTTCTGTATGAGTATTCTTCCGTATCAAATTCCGGAAAATCGATTTCAAATTCTACGGCCTCGCCCATCGGTTCCGCAGGCATATAGGCCATATTTACCGCGGAGTCGTAAAGCTCGGTTGCGCCGTACGATAATTTTCCGCTTTCGGCCGGATTATAGCCGCTGTGGCCTCCGTCCGAATTCTCCTGTCCGCATGCGGAAAGCAGAAAAACTGCCGCAATAACGAGGCACAGTGCTTTTACGCTTAAATTCTTCATTTTGTCATTCTCCTTATTTGTTCGTTCTGCCTTATAAGACTGAAACGTCCGTATTTTTGTTCCGAAATAAATAAAATTGTAATTTTTTCGGAATTATTACAGCAAGTCTGATATAAAAAAAGACCGTTTTTTGCATAAAAGCCGAAAACGGTCTTTAAAATCTGTAATTATTTGTCTGATTACCGGTTTAAAAATGCGGTATTCCAAAGAAGATATCTGTATTCGCGGTTGACCGCTTCAATAAAACGGTCCGAAAGAAGATCTGTTTTTATCACATAGCCGTCCGCATAAAAAGTTATTTCGCCGAGGATCTGACCTTTGAATATCGGAGCGGAAATATCTTTTTTAAGTGAAATCGAAAAGGGAATTTCGTCCCCGGAGAGAGAATCGGGAACAAATGCGGAAATATCGGTGCCGATAACGAGCTTTGTATAGGGCGAATCGGAAGAGGCGTTTTCAATATCCAGCGTAAGAAACGAGTCTCCGCTGCGGGCAAAAGTTTTATGGGAATAAGTATTATAAACAAATTCAAACAGCCTTTTTGTATCGTAAAACCTGTCGTTTAATCCTTTGCTGTTTTCGCTCTGACCGCCGAGGACCACCGATATGAGATTTACTCCGTTATGAGCAGCGGAAGCAACAAGGCACTCCCCCGCGGGATTTGTTCTTCCCGTTTTTATACCGGTACAGTATTCGTAATAATATGTGCCCGAAAGAAGAAGAGCGTTTGTGTTTGAAAAAGTTCTGTCGTTTTCTGGGTAGATATCGGTTGCGGGAAGAGAAAATCTTTTTGTTTTGACTATTTCTCTGAAAATATCATATTTGAGGCACTCTTTTGCGATAAGATACAGATCGTATGCTGTGCAGTAGTGGTTTTCGCTGTGAATGCCGTTAGGATTGACAAAATGAAGATTTTCGCAGCCGAGCTCCTTTGCTCTTTTGTTGCAAAGCTCCGCAAACGCATCAACACTTCCGCTTACATGTTCCGCAAGTACGTATGCCGCATCGTTTGCGCTCGGAATAAGCAGGGCGTAAAGCAGGGTTTTTATATCAAAAACCTCCCCTGCGCACAGTCCTCCCGTAGTGTAACCGGAAGGGACAAGATCTACGGCGCTGCGTGAAACTTTTGCAGTTTCCGAAAGACTGCAGTTTTCAATTACAACAAGCGCCGTAAGCATTTTTGTTGTGCTTGCGGGATACATTTTTGTATGGGCGTTTTTTTCGTAAAATACTTTTCCGCTGTCGGGGTCCGCAACAAATACCGATTCACATCCGGTATCGGGCCTGTTCCCGACGTCACTCTGCCATTCGCTGCTGTAAGACACGGAAACAGGCGGGACGTAGCGGTAATCGGGGACGTCCGTTACCGTTGCCAAAGCGCCTGTTTGCAAAAACAGAGTTAACGCTAAAAAAGTGACTGTAAACAGTTTTTTCTTCATATTGTTATTTGAAAATCCGTGTTACGAAACCGATATTTATTCGGGATTTGACTGATTTTCGATATGTTTATTTTTTAATGAAATGCTTCTTCCGAACAGTTTTCCGATTAATAATACCGCGACGGCGCCGAGTATGGGGTATATAGCGGCAACAAGCATACCCGTTTTCATACCGACCTGTTCGCCCGTTAATGCGAGAGACTCTCCGATTTTTGCCGCGAGGCCGCTTTCTGAAACGCCGTCTACGGTAAGCCCCAGAAGCTGCGGGGCAACCGACGCGCCGAAATCACCGCCTGCGGCGAGGAGAGCATATGCGGCAACACCGGGACGCGGAGTAATCTCTTCCATCAATATCAGCGTTCCCGGCCAGAGCATTGAGGTGAAAACACCTATAAGCACGCACGCGGCAAGAGATAAAACCGGAAACGGAGAGATTCCCGCAACAATATACAGTATAGCGGAAATGACCATTCCGAAGAAAAGAACGGGGTATATGTCTTTTCCGCGCTTTGCGTAAACGGTTCTGACCGTACCGAGCAGGACGGCAAAAAGAGCCATTCCCGCAAGATCGCACCACGTTTTGGAAAGTCCCAGCGCTTTTTCAAAAAAGGCGGAAATCCAGTTTGTCATTACGTTTTCCGCGGCGCTTCCGAAAAAGATGCAAAATACGCATAGAGCAAGCGCAAGATTTTTTCTTCGTGTTTTTTCAGGCGAAAGCGAGTGCTGCAAATCTATTTCAGGGAACGGAGCAACGTTAAAGAGAATAAAGCTGACAATCGGGAGAAGCGCCCAGAAAAAAGTAAGATACATCCAGTTTTCTCTGCCGATAAGCGTTAAAACCGCTGTGGAAACGACAACGACCGTAACAACACCCCATCCGTAAAGAGAATGAAGTCTGCTCATATCTCGCCCCGGATCGTCTGAGGGAATTGCCGCCACGGTCGGGCTTACAAGGACCTCGGAAAGTCCTGCTGCGACGGAGAAAACAACAGTTCCTGCAAGAAGACCGATATACGCTTTTTCGGGGAAAAGCATCGGAATCAATGCATAGATAAATAACCCGAAAGACGTTATCAGGGGCATTATGCGGACGGTAAGCTTTATATTGAAGTGTTTTGAAAAGAATGTAAAAACAAGGTCGATTGCAAGCTGCGTGATGAAATTGACGAGGACGAGCGTGCCCAGAAGCGTATATGAAACGCCGTACATTTCGTGAAAAGTAATAAAAAGTATCGGCGGCAGGGCGAATGCCGACGATGATGCGAGATATGTATAAAAACACGCTTTTTTTGTAAGGTCCAGGCCGTATTTATGAGTCATTTGATCTCCGTTAAAAAAACTCTCCCGCAAGGAGAGAGTCATTTATTATTTGATTCGTCTCTCGTCGCTGAATACCTGTTCCTCCGGGTCGGGATCCGTCTTTTTTTCCTCGGGAGAAGCAACGTATTTTACAAGCAGAGGGTATACCATGAAATTATTGAAAAGACATATAAGCGAAAAGAACAGCGTAAGGATTACAGGCACGGCGAGAAGTCCCAGAACAAAGCAAAGAACTGTCAGAGCAATCGTAAAAAGCACCATTGCCAGGTTGTGCCAGATTTTGTACATGGCAAGAATCAGGCTGTTTTTTATCAGTTTTCTCAGCGGTAAATCGAAAGAAACCATCATGGGGAATATGTAAAAATTCATACATACTGTAAGATATGCGATTAAAAAAGTAACAACGAGCGCAAGAGGTCTGAAAAACGAGGGAATACCGATTGAAGAATCGGACCAGAACATAAAGGAAAAATAAATAAGCGCCGCTACAATCGCATCAATGAGCGTTACGAGAAATCCCTGTTTAAAGCAGGTTTTGCATTTTTCCACAAAATCGGACATAAAAAATACCGGTTTCCCCTGCGAAAAATTACGAAGCACATACGTGAGCGCCGCAGTTGCGGGGCCTATCGTAACAATCGGGGTGCAGGCAAATATATAAACGATATTCAGAATGACAAGCTGCCCGAATTTTGCCCAGATGACCTTAAAAAAACGGACGAATCCGTTATCCGGAGCGGTGTCTTTATATACTCCGGGGCCTTCTTTATTGTAGTCGTTTCTGAAAATAGACATGGATTCCTCCGAACTGAAATAGTGAATAAAGTATATCAAAAAGACAGATAAATGTCAAGATACAGCACGTTTTCGGCTGATAATGTTTGAAAAACATATCCGCGAAAAGTGTAAAGCAATATGATTTTACAGATTGTCCGCAGGATAAACAACTCCTGTCTGTCTGCGTATTTCGTCAAGAAGAATCATTACGTTTCTTGACATTGCGCGGGAATTGACAGGGGACTCTTTTTTGCCGGATTTTACACAGGAAATGAACTCGTCTGCTTCATAGCACATACTGTCTGCTCTCTGCGATACGGGAATTTCCTCAACAGTCCCGTTTCTGTAACGGACGGTTACTTTTTCGGGAATGTTGAATTTATCTACGCATACCGTGGCGTCTTCGCCCTGAATTTCGGACGGTAAAAAGGAATTTCCGACTTTTGAATAGTTCAGGGTTACGGTAAAAGTATCATACAGTAATATAGCGGTTCCCGCACCGTCCACTCCGCCGGGGACTTTAACGCCGAGCGCTTTTATTTCTTTCGGCATTCCGAAGAGAGCAACTACGGGCCAGAGGCAGTAAACACCGAGATCCATAACCGCGCCGTTTGAAAACTCCGCCTTGAAAGTATTGACGTTTTCGCCCCGTTTGTGAGCGTCGTAACGGGACGAATACTTGGAAAAATTGATATAAACGCTTCGTATTATGCCTGCCTTGTAAAGATTCTCTCTGCATGCGACAAAACCGGGCATTAAAATGCTTTTGAATGCTTCCATAAAAAACACGCCGTTTTTATCCGCGCATTCGATCATTCTGTCAAGCTCGGAGAGATTTGACGCTGCGGGCTTTTCGCAAAAAACGTGCTTACCCGCATTCATCGCGGCAATTGCCTGATGACAGTGAAGAGAATTGGGAGAGGCGATATAAACGGCATCTGTTTTATCGTCGGCAAGCATTTTTGAAAAGTCGCAGTAATACGTTTCGGCGCCGTGTTTTTTTGCAAACGCCGCCGCTTTCTCTTCGCTTCGCGAATATACGGCTCGAAGATTGAAATCGCAGTTTGTTTTACCCGCCGCAATAAACTCTTCCGTTATCCAGCTTGTGCCGACAGTAGCAAAATTAATCATAATTCCTCATTATATGCCTGATTTCCGAAAACCGTAGGTTTTCGAAACGTCTGCGGTTTTCGGAAATCGTATTTTATGATTTGTTTATTCGTTTTCAACAACCACAATAGAGGCTTCTTCTTTTTTGATCCGTCTGCCCGTACGCCAAACGAAAACAACCGTGAAGATATTTTCGAGAGCATCCGCAATAAGCGAAACGCCAATAAAAACGGGAAGCAGTATTTCGCTGTTAAGCGGGTCGATTACAAGCAGCACGCCGAGAACGGTGCTTATATGGGAGATAATGAGATTTACCCACCAGTATGTTGCGCCTACGTGTTTCAGCTCAAACGAGGCCTGAATTTTTACTATGCTGTCAATGATTATAAATACTCCCACGAGCATTGCAAAGAAAGCAAGGCTGCTTGCAGGTTTCAAAAGAAGGATAAGTCCGAATATCGATGCGAACATACCGATCATAAGGCCGTATCCCGGGCTTGCCGTGCCTATATCGCGGACAAAAAAGATAACGACCGAAATAATGCCGAATATAAGAGATAAAGCGCCGAGAAGATAGCAGATAAACAAAACCGACTGCAACGGCCAGATTATCATTACAATTCCGATTGCAAAAAGAGCAACGGAGATTGCCAGGTAGGCGAATTTAATTTTCTGAAGTGTTTTAAACATATTTATCTCCTTTCACGCAAGGGCGGCAACAGCGCCGTCCGCGGCTGCGGTTGTTAACTGACGTATGGATTTTGTTCTGCAATCGCCTGCGGCGAAAATACCGGGCACGCTGGTTTTGCAGTCTTCACCGGCAACGATATATCCGTTTTCGTCAAGCAAAACCGTATCTTTGAAAGCGTCGTTTGAGGGTATCTGACCGACACAGACAAAAAGCGCGGAAACGTCAATATTCACGCTCGCGTCCGTTTTTACATTTTTCACTGTGACGGAAGAAAGATCGCCGTTGCCGTGGAGCGAAGAAACGACCGAATCAAGAATAAACTCTACGTTGGGAAGAGCGCGGACTTCGTTTACCGTCATTGTATCTCCGCGGAACTCGTTTCTGCGGTGAATAAGATAGACTTTTTCACACATTCCCGCAAGGAACTGAGCGCTTCTGAGAGCCGCGTTTCCGCCGCCTACGACCGCAACGGGACGGTTTTTGAAAAACGCTCCGTCGCATATCGCGCAGTAGGAAACTCCCCTGCCCTCGTAATCTTCTTCCTCGGGAAGCCCGAGTTTTTTATGACGGACTCCCGTGGCGATTATCACTTTTTTGCATTCTTTTTCGCCGTATTCGGTTACCACCGTTTTTGTATCGCAGTTATCCTTTATTGACTCGACGGTTTCAAATTCGATTTCAACGCCGAACGATACCGCCTGTTCGTATAAATTATCGGCAAGTTCGGTTCCGGAAATGCAGCGGAACCCCGGATAGTTTTCCACCTTCGGAGACGTGGCTATCTGTCCGCCGATACCTTCTTTTTCGCAGACGAGAACCTTTTTTCCGGCGCGCGCCGCATAAATTGCCGCGGTCAGTCCCGCAGGACCGGCGCCTATGATTATAATATCATACATAATATCATACTTTCAGTTAATTGATGTTGTGTTTATTATACATTATAGGTTGTGTTTTGTCAATAAGAGAATTGCCGCATATATAAATAAATCATACGTTCGCCGCATTGAATATCATATTGACGGCGATGCCGAGAAACGCCGATATGATTATTATAAGTACCGAAGACAGCTTTTTTTTGAAAGCAAGACGAAACAGCGCGTATATCGCCGTTATAGCAAGAATTATTGCGGCGGGTTTTATGCTGATTGCAAAAGTTGAGTCAAACCCGATTGTGGAAATAAGAAAAGAAATGCCCGTATGTATGATAAGCGCCGCAACAACGGGGCGAATACCGCTCATTACCGCCTTAAAATACCTGTTTTCCGTAAACGTTTTAAGAACGGATGCGATAAGGAGGATAATTACAAACGACGGAATCGTAACGCCCGCAACCGCAAGGACGCTGCCGAGAAGTCCGCCTTCGCGAAAACCGATATGAGTTGCAAGGTTAACGGCAATCGGACCCGGCGTTGATTCGCAGATGCCCAGAAAACCGTAAAACTCCGCTTCGGTCATCCATGCGTGACTTAACACTACGTCTTTAATTACGGGAATCATACCGAAAGCGCCGCCGAAACAGAAAATTCCGACCTTAAAAAACTCGAAAAACAGCGTAAGTCCGGTCATTTTTCATTCCCCCTTCCGCGTGAAGAGATGATGAAAAACGTGAGTCCCACTATTCCGCCCAGAGCTATAAACAGAATTGAGCCGAAAGAAACGGAAAGGATTTCGAGCACAAACAGCGCGATGAGCGCGGCGGCAAAAACGGTGATCGGAAACGGTTTTTTCGGAAGCTGCAAAAACATTTCAACTCCCGCTTTGATTATCAGAAACGCAACGGCGCATTTTATCCCTTCGAATGCGTAAGCGACATATCTGTTTGCCATTAACCCGTCGAGGAAAAGCGAAATACAGAGCATTATCACAAATGCAGGAGCAACTACGCCGACGGTAGCAGCAAGCGAGCCGAAAAAGCCCGCCTGTTGGTAGCCGATATACGTAGCGAGGTTAATGGCTATCGGACCGGGCGTTGATTCCGCGATTGCGATGATATCCGAAAGCCCGTCGCTGTCGGTCCAGTGCTTTTTTTCCACAACTTCTTCGCGGATATGCGATATCATTGCATATCCGCCTCCGAAAGTAAAAAGACCGATTTTTAAAAATGTTATAAACAGCGAAAAAATCAAGTTTTATTCCCCTGATAAAGATTTTTCCGACCGGATGATATACGACCGTCGGTTTTTTATGCGGCTATAAACCGCAAAGATATGCTTATTCTCCCCAGACGGCGTCCATGCCTCTCTTGGAAGGAGCGACCTCTTTTTCGATATATGTCTCAATTGCAGGCAGATTGGATTCTATATACTCCGTGGGAGTTTTTGTAAAGTCAAGCCAGCCGAAAAGCGAATTCCATACGTCCGATGCAAAATACGAATACTGTGAATTAAGAAACATATCGTAATACATATCTGCGTCACGGCGGTCAAAGAAGTAGGTATGATAAAGAAATTCCCTTACGGAATCCGACGTGGGATATTCGTCAAACGGTTCGTACAGCGCATTTATTGCAATGGCGGTTGCTTCAACGTTTTTTGAAAAACGGGAGATAACGATTGCGCGCTCAAGATTCATATGGTTTGCCGCAATGAATCCCGGGTCGACGTCCGGTCCCGACGGCCATGCGATAACTCCGAAATTCGTCATAACCTTTATTAAATTATCAAGGTATTCTGACATGTGCAAAACTCCGATTACCGTATTGCCGGCGTTGAGCGCGTCTATATGCCTTTCGTTTATATCTATCGTATATGAAAGCGGGCCTCCGTAAACATCCCGCGCTTCATTCATAGCCGTCATTGCACGCGGATCGTGAAGCCCCGACCGGTAATTGCCGTCCGGACCTTTTTCGGCAAGTCTGTATCCGTTAGACAGGATATATACCATTGCCAGATCTCCGTCATACTGGCACGTTAAGGCATACTGCTTAACCTCGCTGCCTTCCTGAACATAGTATCTTTCAAGGCAGTCGCGGAAAGTTGCCCAGGTCCACTGTCCGTTTTCGTAATAATCTCTCGGATCAACGGCGCTGACCGCGGCAACGAGGTCTTCGTTTACGATTGTAAGCCCCTGATACGATACCGAAGATGCCGGCCACGACATCGGAACAAGCCCGTATACGTCGTCTTCCCAGTAAAGGACCTCGAGAATATTGCGTCTGCCCCATTTTTCCTCATTGCGGTAATCGATGAATTCTTCCAGCTCCGAAAGGCCCATAAGGGAACCGGACTTCATATCTTCACGGAATCTGTCCGAAACTCCGCAGAAAACATCGCAGTAATACTCCCCTATAGCATTGTTCATGCGGAAATTGTTGTAATCCGCATAAGAGGACGCCACGTCGGAAAAATACACGATATCAAACTTACAGTTCAGATTATCCTGAACTTCTTTTATTCTCTTCATGGCAAGATCGCCTAAAACAGTATCCATTTCGTAGCCCAGAACCTGGTCGCTGCCGGTATAATGGATACCCTGTCCGCCCGTTTCGCGCAAATATCTTATGGTTGCGCCTTCAAGATCGGTTTTTCCGCCGTTAAACGTAAAATCAACGTCGAATATCTCCTGCTCCTGAGCTCCGCATGCGGCAAGGACGGTAATAATCAGAAGAACAAGGATAAAGGTTTTTATCGCTGTTTTCATTATGCTCTCCCCTTTTTTGAGATTATCCTCCCCCGTTTTTGAGCGAGGGAGGACACCTTATTGCCTTATTGGATTTTACTTTCAGCCTACGAATTTTTTGATGTTTGATGCGTTGACGTACGTTTCGGCTGTGTCGCCTTCCGCAACAACGAGAGTAGGCGCCTGGCGGATGCCGTATTTCTTTACGAGATCAACCTGTTCTTCGGCGTCGACAACCTCGTAGCTGATTCCCGCGCCGTCAAGGAACGTTTTTGCCATTTTGCAGTTCGGGCAGGTTTTTGTGGTGAAAAGATAGTATTTCTTTTCGGAAGAAACGTTTCTGGGCAGTCTGCCTTCGCTCTTAAGACGCGAAGCGGCGATATTGTATGTTTTTCTTTCGGAGAATTCCTGAGACTTGCCGTCGTTCCATGCCTGAACGGGGCGGTAATAACCGGTTATGCGGCTGTAAACCTCCGTAGATTCGCCGCAGTGCGGACACTGATACTGTTCGCCCGAGATATAGCCGTGGTTTTTACATACGGAATATGTGGGAGAAAGCGTGTAGTACGGAAGCTTGTAGTTTTCCGCAATTTTACGGACGAGCGCCGCGGCGGACTGCCAGTTGGGAAGTTTTTCTCCGAGGAACGCATGGAAAACGGTACCGGAGGTGTAAAGAGTCTGAAGTTCGTCCTGAATATCGAGAGCTTCGAAGATATCCTCGGTATATCCGACGGGAAGATGCGAGGAGTTTGTATAATACGGAGTGTTTCCCTTCATTGTTGCGGTGATAATGTCGGGATAACGGGCAACGTCGTGTTTTGCAAGACGGTATGCCGTGGACTCTGCGGGGGTTGCCTCAAGGTTGTAAAGGTCGCCGTACTCTTCCTGATAGTCGGAAAGGCGTTCGCGCATGTGGTTGAGAACATCTTTTGTAAACTGCAGCGATTCGGGGTGAGAAATATCTTTGCCGAGCCAGTTTGCGTTGAGGCACGCTTCGTTCATGCCGACAAGACCGATGGTTGAGAAATGATTGTCGAATTTGCCGAGATAACGTTTTGTATAGGGATAAAGTCCTTCTTCGAGAAGACGGGATACGACGGTACGCTTAACTTTGAGCGAACGCGCCGCAATATCCATAAGTTTATCGAGACGGCGGTAGAAATCGTCTTCATCGGCTGAAATGTAAGCGATTCGGGGCATATTGAGCGTAACAACGCCGATTGAGCCGGTGCTTTCGCCGCTGCCGAAGAAGCCGCCTGTCTTTTTGCGGAGTTCGCGAAGGTCGAGACGGAGACGACAGCACATGCTGCGTATATCGCTGGGCTGCATATCGCTGTTGATGTAGTTTGAGAAATAAGGGGTGCCGTATTTTGCCGTCATTTCGAAAAGAAGACGGTTGTTTTCGGTTTCGGACCAGTCGAAATCCTTTGTGATTGAATACGTGGGAATGGGATACTGGAATCCTCTGCCCTCCGCATCGCCCTCTATCATTATTTCGAGGAACGCGCGGTTGACCATATCCATTTCCTTCTTGCAGTCCTTATATTTGAAGGGCATTTCCTTGCCGCCGACGATTGCGGGAAGCTCCGCAAGGTCGTTGGGAACGGTCCAGTCGAGAGTGATGTTTGAAAACGGCGCCTGAGTGCCCCAGCGGGACGGTGTGTTAACGCCGAAGATGAAAGATTCGATTGCTTTTTTAACTTCGCGGTATGTAAGGTTATCTGCCTTTACAAACGGCGCAAGGTACGTATCGAAAGACGAGAACGCCTGCGCGCCGGCCCATTCGTTCTGCATAATGCCGAGGAAGTTGACCATCTGATTGCAGAGAGTTGCGAGGTGGCTTGCGGGAGACGACGTGATCTTGCCGGGGATGCCGCCGAGACCTTCCTGAATAAGCTGTTTGAGAGACCATCCCGCGCAGTAGCCCGTGAGCATGCCGAGATCGTGGATGTGAAGATCGGCAGAACGGTGAGCGTTGGCTATTTCATCGTCGTATATTTCGGAAAGCCAGTAGTTTGCGGTGATGGCGGTGGAGTTTGAAAGAATAAGTCCTCCGACGGAATATGTAACGGTGGAGTTTTCCTTAACGCGCCAGTCTGTATTTTTAACGTAGCTGTCGATAAGCTCTTTGTAGTCGAGCATCGTGGACTTCATATTACGGACTTTTTCGCGCTGACGTCTGTAAAGAATGTAGCATTTCGCAACGTCTGCATAGCCCGCGGAAATAAGAACGCGCTCAACGCTGTCCTGAATTTCCTCAACGCCTACCTGTCCGTCTTTGATCTTGGGTTCGTAGTCGGCAGTGACCTTCAGAGCGAGAAGATCGATGATATCCGGCGTATACTGTTTGTTTTGCGCTTCGAATGCTTTTGTGATGGCAGCGCTGATTTTTGAGATATTGAAATCAACTACTTTGCCGTCTCTTTTTACTACCTGGTACATGGGATTCTCCTTTTATTACAAATATATAATTAATAAAAAAACAGTTAAATGCCCGCTCGCGGCGGGTTGAAAGTATTATACCATAAAAGAATCCGTTTGTCAACAGGTAAAATACTATATATCGGTGTAATAATTGCGATTTTTGCGAAATAACCACAATATATAGATGAACAATTCCGGTAAAATCTGCCCATGCAAAGCAAAAAATCGCATATTTCAAGCATTTCAGGCAATTTTTGAAATATTTTTGAAATACGAAAAATCAATATATTGCAAAAGAAGAGGACACCCGCAGGTGTCCCCTTCTTTTTAGGATTTTATATTCCTCTTATTTCTACGTTTTTAACCGTTTCGGAAACCGTTTTTGCAAACTCTTCCATTTCGCCGCGGGTAAAGGATGAAAGCTCCGCTTCGGCGTTAAGGATTTCGCCCGAGTTTACAAACGACTGCAGATAATACCTTTCCGCGCCCTGAATCCATGAGGCGATGTCGATAAAATCAAACGCTTCGTGGATGCCTTTTACAACGGTTGTGCGGAACTCGGAAGGCACCGTTTTCTGAAGTAAAAACGAAACGCTTTTTTCAACCGCCGAAGTATCGTAATTATCAATGCCTGTGGCTTTACCGTAATTCTTTCTGGAATTCTTAATATCCATGGCAACGTAATCAACAAGTTTTTCTTTTACCGCGCTTTCGAGGCGATCGGGAAAAGTTCCGTTTGTATCAAGTTTTACGCTCAGGCCCTCGTCCTTGATTTTTCGGAGAAAATCGGCAATATCTTTTGAAAGAAGCGGTTCGCCCCCCGTTATGCATACGCCGTCAAGAATGCCTTTGCGTTTTTTTATGTATCCGAAAAACTCTTCTTCGTTTATGGGTTCGGGAAACTCCGACGGAAAAACGAGCGAGGGGTTATGGCAAAACGGGCAGCGGAAATTGCAGCCGCCCAGAAACACGGTGCAGGCTACCTTGCCCGGGAAATCGAGAAGTGTTGTTTTTTGAAATCCGTAAATATTCATAAATACCTTTCTGTTTCTGTTTGAAAATACGGTTATCCGGCAAGCCCTTCAATAACCGAAATAAGCTGCTCGGTTGCTTCTTTAGGTGTTTTTACTCCGTCAATAACCGCCGCAAAAACGTCGTTTTCGGAAAGATTTGTTTTCATGGTAAGAACAGAGTCATCCGAAACTGCGTTTTTAATCATATTTTCATAGCGTTCGTAATCTTCTGAGAAAAAGAAGAAATTTTTTTCTATATACTCTTTCCAGCCGTTTTCGTCTTCTTTGCCAAGCGGCTCGAAAAGAGCGTTGAGTATCTTGCCAGTTATGCCGATATCAACGGTGTTTGATATGGCAAGGAACTGATCCGTCGTAGAGTAGTATGCGGTAGTTTTACCTTCAAACAGGGGACCTTTGGGAAATTCCGTCCAGCGGAAGTTTTCTTCAAACGTGTAAAGAGGGAACATCTCGTCCTCGGAAAAACCTACGGACGAATCCGAAACGAGAAACGCGGTATAGAAGTTGACGAATGCTTCAACGTCGGCTCTTTCAGGAACGCCGGTTTCGGGATCGTAAGTTATCTTGTTGTTTCTTACGAGTTCGCCGAGCCACTGCAAGGCGTTTATGGTGTTCCAGTTCATATATTCGCACTTATAGCCCGTAACCGGATCGTAGGAAAGGCGTCTGCCGCCGTTGGAATTAATTGCCGCGTGTATTATTTCGGGAAAATCCGCCGTGGGTGTTACAAATGCGAAAGTACCCTGTCTGTCCGAAACGTGGTGCGTTACTGAATTGCAGATATCCGCAAAGGCGTCCCACGTCCATTCGTCCTGTTCGTAAAGTTCTGCTGGAAGCGGCTGAACGTTTTCGTCAAGAATACCCGAATTATAGTAAAGAACGCCGGAAACGCTCGGGAGAGGGGCCGCCCAGTAGAGATTGCGAAAACCGTATGTTTCGCCGTCACGGAAAGTCATCATGGCTTTATGACCTTCAAAGCCCCATTTTTCATCGTTTATGTCAAACTCGGCAAGATTCTGGGCATAAGTAAGATATCCGCCTTTATACATATCGTAAATTCCCGCTGCGGACATCTGAAAAATATCCGCATAATTTCTCGCGGCCGCGGTCGACGCCATCATGGTTGCGGCAATACTTCCGGTTTTAACCTGTCTTGCCTCAACGGTGCAGTTAAAAAGCTTTTCAACCTCTTCGTAGCGCGCTCTCATCGCATCGCCGCGAACGGAAGATACTGACGAATCGGGGTCAAGCGTAAGAGACTCGGACGCTTCGGTTTTTATTCTGAAAACGCCCGAAAACGTGCCGGCGCGGGTGACGACGGCGTCTGTATAGCTGTCGTTGGGATGATATGCGTCTGAGGAGCGAACGTCGCACGCAGACAGAGAAAAAACGATAAGAAGCGCAAATACAAGTAATTTTAAAACTGTTTTTTTCACGGATGTCCTCCTTAAACAGGCGAATAATAACGGTGATATGAAACGGGAATCGGCTTTTTTGTAAGAAAACGCCGAAATTTCCCGTATGCTATTGAAATAAGCGTGTAAATGTGGTATAATTTAAAAAAAACAAGGTCGGTTAGAGATGAAAAACACTCTGAAATGCTCTCTTTATCTTCTGGCAAGAATTATTCTTGTTTGTATGCTGTCGTTTATGGCTATCCCGCTGTCAAGCGTTGCGCCTAATATTCTTAACCCGATACTCGCCGTGCTTTACACGGGAATGCTTATTTATTTTTTCGTCCTTACAATGTGGCATGAGGGCGGGAAGGACGCGAACAGAGTTGAAATCGGGGCGATGAAGCCGATGCCGTATAAAGGATTTCTCGCCGCATTTATCGTAACGGTTCCGCTGATGATACTCAGCTATTCAATGTATGCGGTGGGCGCGGATGTAAAAAATACAGCGGTAGATGTGCTGAGGATAATCAAGTTGATTTTCTCTTTCTCGACTTCCTATGCCATTACTATGTTTACTTCAACATCTGAATCGGATATCCTTCAGGGAGCTGAAACCCAATCGGCAGACGCCCTTGTAGCCGTTATAGTTTTCTGCGTTATTTATTTTGTTGCTTCGCTGTCTGCGGGCGTCGGATATATTTTCGGATACAGAAAAATCGAGGTTGTAAGCAAGATAAAGGCAACGTTCCTCTCGCTTTTCAAAAAATAATCATTTAAACGCTATCATTGTTATAACGTTTTTGCCGCCGACGCTCTCGGCGGCTTTTACATAGAAATCAGTAGGTGAAAACTCTTCATACCTGCGTGCGTCGCGTCTGTCTATATAACCTATATAGTCGTCGCCTGACGTTACAACGTGCATATCTCTTTCGGGCTGATACTCAACATCAAGTCTGACGCCTTCGGAAAGATAGCCGCAAACGCCGTCACCCGGTTCGCCTGCTAGTTTGAACTCCATTCGTTCTCTGTCGCTGTCCAGATCATTTTCGTATTTGCCGGACTCTGCGGCAACGATAAGCTTTTTAAAAGCCCAGATAAGAAAATAGCAAATCCCGACAGGGAAAAAAATAATCAGAAGGATACGGAACGTCAGATCTTTTTTGTTTATCTCTTTTTTCATTCTTCATACCCTCCTGTATTCAGGCTGTATCGGATTATCCGGTAAAACACGATATTTACGTCTGCGCTGTCGGGTCCGACTGCTCAATTCTGTTGCAAATGCGTGATTTTCAGCTTACTGAACAATTATACATTAAATCTCTGTGAAAATCAAGTGCTTTTACAGTAATTTAAGGTTTTTTTTGTAACAAAAATATCGAAATTCCCCTATTGAAAAAAAAATGGGTTTATGATATAATTATCTACGCAAAATCAATATGGTGGGTATAGTTCAGCTGGTTAGAATGCCAGATTGTGGCTCTGGAGGTCGTGGGTTCGAATCTCACTACCCACCCCAGGAAAAAGCACTGCGAACGCAGTGCTTTTTCAACTAAATCCACCCTGTCGGGTGGGTGAAATATTACTTCGCAATGTGAAATTGACCTTCGGTCAGTGAAATCCGCCTCGACGGCGGGCGGATTTGATTTCACCGTGAGGAACAGCCGAACGATTTCACCTGAGGACGAAGTCCGAAGATTTCACCGCGGCATTGCCGCGATTTAATTAATAATACATAATTCTTTATTCGAAATTCCCTCTGCGAACGCAGTGCTTTTTCAACTAAATCCACCCTGTCGGGTGGGTGAAATATTACTTCGCAATGTGAAATTGACCTTCGGTCAGTGAAATCCGCCTCGACGGCGGGCGGATTTGATTTCACCGTGAGGAACAGCATCATTAAAAATTCTTTGCATCATCGTAATAATGTTAGTTGAACAACACTTTTTATCGTTGAGTACTATCATATTAATATATAAGAATTTCGGTAATTAAGTGTTATAATTTAAATATGATATAAGTAAATACGGAGGAAACAATATGTCTCTTGTCGAAGCGATAAAAATGCAGAGTCCCGAAACCATTCCCGTAGGTGTCGGAATGCTGCCTGCAATGTGGGTGAAATACGGAGCGGAGCTCCAGCGCATTGTTGACGAATATCCTCAGTTTTTCAACGGAAAAAAAGTTGATTACGAGCACCCGGACACATTCATAGGCGGAACTTACAAAGCAGGTACGCACGTAGATGAATGGGGTTGCGTGTGGAGCAACATAGACAACGGCATGGAGGCGTACGTAACAGGTCATCCGATAAAAAGCGAAGAAGATGTTTTCAAACTCAAAATACCTGAAAACAGAGACGGAAGACTGCCTCACGGCTTTATGTATCTGCGGCTTTTAGACCTATGCGGTTTTGAGCTTGCAATGACGATGTTTGCCGAAGAGGACGAGGCGATAGAAACTCTGATTGCAAAGGTGCTTGAATACAACTGCTATCAGGTAGAAGCAATTCTCGACAAGATTGGCGAGATAGTATACTTCGGCGACGACCTCGGTATGCAGACAGGTCTTGCCATAGGTGCGGAACGCTGGAGAAAATATATGAAGCCGTGCTTTAAAAAACTCTACGGCATAATAAGAGAAAAACGCCCCGACACGCTCATTTACATGCACACGGACGGCTGTATTTACGAGATTATGCCCGACCTTATGGAATGCGGAGTTGATATTATAAATCCTCAGTTCCGCGCAAACGGTCTTGACAACCTTGTAAGAGTTTGCAGAAAAGAACAGATAATACCCATTAATCTCGACCTTGACAGACAGCTTTTCCCGTTTGCAACGCGCTCTCAGCTTTTTGACCACGTAGGCGAAGCGGTTGAAGCGCTTTATATGAAAGAGGGCGGACTCGGGCTGAACATCGAGCTCAACTACGAGGTTCCTCTGGAAAACGTTGTTGCAATCCTCGACGCTGCGGAAAAATACAGACATTATAAAGGCTGATTGAAATATATAAATTACGGAGACACCGTGCGGCGTCTCCGTTTTTTTAAACTGTTTTAAGAAACCGTTTTTTTCATAAATTCAAGTGCACGCGGGGCTTCGGCAAAGAAATCGGAATATCTGCATTCAACTGAGACAGCCCCGTCATATCCGATTTTTTTCAGCGCGGAAAGGAAGTCTTTTTCATACTGCGTGCTTCCGGGAGCGCGCCGGTTTTCGGAGGCAATATGACAGTGACGCAGAATGTCGCCGTTTTTTTCTATAACTTCCAGATCCTCATTTTCCCTTGCCATATGGTAACCGTCGGCAAGAAGACGGAATGACGGCAGCGACAGTTTGCGGACGGTTTCCGCTCCGGCTTTTACGCTGTTGCACCAGTTTGTTTCGGAGCGGTTAAGCGGTTCCAAAACGAGTGTCAGGCCTGCTTTTTCGCAGAGAGATGCGGCATATTTAATATAAGCGCATATTGTCTCTTCCGCTTTACCGAAATCTGCATCCTCAGGGATTTTGCGGTTCCAGCCTGACCCGAAAACTATTATTTTTGCGCCGAGTTTTTCAAGACGGGAAACGGTTTTGGCTATATGCGCCAGAACCGTATTTTTCTCTTCCCCGTTTGCCGTTACGATATTCGGCATACCCGCAAGAAAACCGTTGACTGCGTAAAGGCCGAGTCCGCCACGGGGGTATTTTTTTGCGAGATAATCAATTTCTTCGTCGCTTAAAGTCATAAGCGTTCCGACGTTCGACTCGAATGCCTCAAGTCCGAGATTATATGTTACTTCGCGGCATCTTTCATAATAAAACGCCATATTTTTTCCCGAACGTTCCTGCTCCGTAAGCAGAATATCCCTTCCGGGCATGCAAAATATAAATTTCATGGTAGTCCCCCCATTTCATTTTATCTGTTTTTAAAGAAACGCTTCGAGCGCGGTTACGTCTTCTTCCGTTGTTGCCCAGCTCGACGCAAAGCGGTAAACGGTGCGGTGATTATCGTATTTTTCCCAGAAGCCGAAAGAAACATGCTTTTTCAGCTCTTCCGCCTTTTTGTTTTCAAGAATTATGAAAATCTGATTTGTAACCGTTTCGATAAAAAACTCGTAACCCTTTTTTCTGAATATTTCACGCATTCTGTCCGCCGCTTTAACAGCATTTTTGCTGATTTCAAAATACAGTCCGTCTGAAAAAAGAACGTCAAACTGAATTCCGAGAAGCCTTCCCTTGGCAAGAAGCGCGCCGTGCTGTTTGATGCTTGTAAAAAAACCCTTCGGCGCGTTGCCGTGGGTAAAAACGACCGCTTCGCCGCAAAGCGCCCCGACTTTTGTGCCGCCGATATAGACGATATCGCAAAGGCGCGCGATATCTTTCAGTGTGACGTCTGTGCCGCCGCTCATAAGCCCGTAGCCGAGCCTTGCGCCGTCAAGATAAAGCGGGATTCCGTATTCTTTGCAGATACGGGAAAGCGCTGTCAGCTCGGAAAGAGTGTAAAGAGTACCGTATTCGGTAGGATGGGAAATATACACCATGCCGGGAGCGGTCATATGTTCGCGGTTTTCATCGGCAAAAAAGACCGAAAGGTAATTTTCGAGAGCATCCTGCTCGATTTTGCCGTATTTGTGGGGAACAGAGATAACTTTGTGACCCGTATACTCAACCGCGCCGGCCTCATGGGCGTTTATATGGCCCGTATCGGCGCTGACAACACCTTCGTAAGACGCAAGCACCGAGCTTATGACGGTCTGATTCGTCTGTGTGCCTCCAACGAGGAAAAACACTTCGGCATCTTCTCTTCCGCATGCATCTTTTATTTTTGCCTTTGCGCTCTCGCAGTATCTGTCCGCACCGTAACCAGGAAGCGGTTCAAGATTTGTTTGCGCAAGTTTTTCAAGTATTTTTTCGTGAGCCCCGACATTGTAGTCGCATTCAAAGGAAAGCATATAAACTCCTTAGGTTCTTTTACAATAAAATAGCATAAATCCGCGGGTTTGTCAATATAAAAATATCCCCGCCGGGTATTGTTCCGACGGGGACTCTGTTTAATAAATCAACCGCAGAAAAGTATATTGTTTACTATGCTTTCGAGATATTCCTGACGGCCGGAACCGGGAAGAGCCGGGGCGCCGAGTTTATCAGCGTATGCGGCAAGTTCTTCAAGAGAGGTTTCGTCAGCGCGTATCTTTGCGCCGATACCTTTTTCGTAACTTGCATAACGGTCTTTAACAAACGAGTCTATTCTGCCGTCTTCGATTATCTTTGCGGCCTTGATAAGACCGAGAGCATAGGAATCCATGCCGAGAATATATGCGTGGAACATATCTTCTACCGTGTAGGAAGGACGGCGGTTTTTTGCGTCGAAGTTAAATCCGCCGGTAAGTCCGCCGGCTTTGAGAACTTCGTACATACACATGGTTGTATCGTATATATCAAACGGGAACTCATCGGTATCCCAGCCGAGCAGATAGTCGCCCTGGTTAGCGTCGATGCTGCCGAGCATTCCGTTCATGGCGGAAATACGGAGGTCGTGCTGGAAGGTGTGTCCCGCAAGAGTAGCGTGGTTTGCCTCGATATTCATCTTGAAATCTTTGTCAAGACCGTAATAACGCAAAAATCCGATTGCGGTTGCGGCATCGAAATCATACTGATGTTTCATCGGTTCCTTCGGTTTGGGTTCGATATAGAAATCGCCCTTGAAGCCGATGCTGCGGCCGTATTTAACAGCCATTTTCATGAGTTTGGCAATGTTTTCCTGCTCGAATTTAACGTCTGTGTTAAGAAGTGTTTCGTAGCCCTCGCGTCCGCCCCAGAAAACGTATCCGCGTCCGCCGAGTTTAACGGTGATATCGAGCGCTTTTTTAATCTGAGCAGCCGCAAAGCAGTATACGTCTGCGGAATTGGAAGAGCCGGCGCCGTTCATAAAACGGGGGTTGCTGAACATATTGGCTGTGCCCCAGAGACATTTTATATCCGTACCTTTCATCTTTTCGAGGATGTAGTCGGATATTTCGTCCAGACGGCGGTTTGTTTCTTTGATATCTTCGGCTTCGGGAACTATATCAACGTCGTGGAAGCAGAAGTATTTAACGCCGAGTTTCTGCATAAATTCAAATCCCGCGTCAACTTTTGCCTTTGCGTGTTCCATTGTACCTTTAACTGCGCCGAACGATTTATCGGCGGTGTCGCGGCCGAACATATCGGTGCCGGCGGCGCCGAGGTTGTGCCACCATGCCATGGCGAACGGAAGGTGCTCTTTCATCTTTTTGCCGAGGATGACTCTTTCGGGGTCGTAAAATTTAAAAGCAAGGGGATTTTTTGAATCCGGTCCCTCAAAAGGGATTACGGGGATATCGGGAAAATACATATTCTGTCTCCTTATCTGTTTCCGTAAACGGAATTTGTTTTTCTAATTATAGCATATCCGAAAAACAATTTCAAGTGTTTTCCGGATATTTTTTCATCATATTTCAGTGGGCAAGAGACTCTGCAAGACGGACGAGATCGTCAACCTCTTCCTTGTCTTTCATCCCGCCCACAATCAGCTGCAGACCTTTATGTGACAGATTACGCATAAAAAACTCTATCTCGTCTTTTTGCGGAAACAGGACAAGGCCTTTGCCAGCTTTCTGTATTTTTTTAAGTGATTCCATGTTTGCGGACGTCCTGGGCTGACCCGCAACGGGAGTCCACTGAATGTTATCTATACCTTTAACCGATAAAATCATATCGAGATGGCGTTTCTGTTCGATACCGTCAAGGTGATAAGTGCAGTGTTCGAATGCGGACGAAGTGGCTTCGAGCTCGGGAAGAACGAATTTTTCAAACATTTGCGGAGAAATCATACAGGAGTAGTCGCACTGCAGCTGCAAATGCCTTTTGGGTGACCACAGCTGCATCCAGGCATGCGAAGAACCGCCGAGATTGTTCTCTTTTATTATCTCAAAATATTCCGCCTGCGTTTTTATCCATGCGTCAATTATGATTTTTTCCGCTTCCAGAACGAATTCCGGGTCGGAAATCATATCCACAAGCAGTTTTTCCGTGCCCCGCAGATGCGCCAGTCCGTCGATTATTCCGCAGTTGTCGTTCATGCTTACGAAATAGTCGTGACCGACAAGACCGACAAGCTTTGAAACTATCTTTTTCTGTTCATCAAATCTTTCTCTGTTAAAGCGAAGAAGCGAAACGTCGGGTTCATCAATAACAGGCTCAAACCATATCGTATCGCGCGTATAATTCGGTATACTGCCGAAATAAATACATTCGCCCGCCGTACCGAAATCCATCAGCTGCCCCGGAATACATTCGCAAAGAAAATCCGTTTGCTCACAACTGCGAATCATCAGATTATAAAGCGCTTCGGGATCGATATGCCGCTGTTTCGGCGTATATTCGCGCGCTTCGGGAATAATCTTTTTTTTGGGACTTTTTCTCGGCACCGTTACTGCAAGACAGCAACGTGAGAGATAATCCTTTTCCCAAAAAGCTTCAAAATGTTTTCTTGCCTCTTCCCAGTCGTCTTTATAGGTAAGCATACCCCTGCCTCCGCGTATTATTTCGTGATTTAATTATACAGTATTCTGCGGTTTTTTTCAAGTACTTTTTCCCGTTTCATCCGTCCGTCGCCGCGGTGTAACAAAAAATTTACAAATTTTTTTTGCATTTCCTATTGACAATTTGCGCGCGAACGGATATAATATCAATCGGTTAGCAGAGGGTAACTGTTAACCGTTTATTTAGACGTTGCGGTTAGCAATTGCTAACCCAAAGGAGGGAAACTTATGATGCCGCTGGCACTTGCAGCAGTAGGTGAAGAAAACACCGTAAAAAGGATAGGCGGAAATCAGGAAGTTAAGCAGCACCTTGAAAACCTCGGTTTTGTTGTAGGCGGGAGCGTTACCGTGATAACTTCGCTGGGCGGAAACGTTATAGTTAACGTGAAAGAATCACGTGTGGCAATAAGCGAGGAAATGGCAAGAAAAATAATGGTGTAACGCCTGTTTTTATAATATTATTTCGGAAAAGGGAGGAACGGGAATGAAAACCCTGAGAGAAACAAAAATCGGTCAGACCGTAAAAGTTAAGAAACTTCACGGCGAAGGCGCGGTGAAACGCCGCATTATGGACATGGGTATAACAAAAGGGGTTGAAATCTACGTCAGAAAGGTTGCCCCTCTGGGCGATCCGGTTGAGCTGACCGTGCGCGGATACGAGCTTTCGCTCCGAAAAGCGGATGCGGAAATGGTAGAAGTAGAGTAAACTGACTGAAACGAACAGCATTTAACTGTCAAAGAAAGGAATTATTATTATGGATTTAAGAATTGCCCTGGCGGGTAACCCCAACAGCGGAAAGACAACGCTGTTTAACGCGCTTACGGGTTCCAATCAGTTCGTCGGAAACTGGCCGGGAGTAACCGTTGAGAAAAAAGAAGGAAAGCTGAAAAAGCATAACGACGTAATTATTACGGACCTTCCCGGTATTTACTCGCTGTCCCCCTACACTCTTGAAGAGGTTGTTGCGAGAAATTATCTTATTGAAGAACGTCCCGACGCGATACTCAATATCGTTGACGGCACAAACCTTGAAAGGAACCTCTATCTTACAACACAGCTTACGGAACTCGGGATCCCCGTAGTTATCGCCATCAATATGATGGACGTTGTTAAGAAAAACGGCGATAAAATAGACACCGAGGAGCTTTCGCGTCAGCTCGGATGCAAAATAGTTGAGATTTCAGCTCTGAAAGAAACCGGCGTTATTGAAGCTGCGGAAGCGGCGATTGACGCGGCAAAGAACACAAAGACCGTGCCGATGCATACGTTTTCCGGCTCGGTTGAGCACGCTCTTGCACATATTGAAGAAGCTGCCGTTCACGGACTTGAAGAGTCGCAGCAGCGCTGGTATGCGATTAAAATATTCGAACGTGACGACAAAGTGCTTGAAAAGCTCAACATTCCCGCCGAAAAACTCGCTCATATTGAGGGCGATATAAAGGCAGTGGAAGAAGAAATGGATGACGATGCTGAATCGATAATCACAAACGAACGTTATCTTTATATCGCATCGATAATCAAGGCGTCATACAAAAAGAAAAGCGCCGGTCAGCTGACAACGTCGGATAAAATAGATAAAATTATCACAAACCGCTGGCTCGGTCTTCCGATATTCGCCGTAATAATGTTTTTCGTTTACTGGGTTGCAATGGTAGGCGTAGGTTCCGCGGCAACAGACTGGGCAAACGACGGTCTTTTCGGAGACGGCTGGCACCTTTTCGGTATCGGTTCCGGAGCGTATGAAGAAGCGGCAGGAGAATTCGGCGACGCTTCTCTGATAATCGACGGTTACGACGCATACGTTGAAGAAAACGGAACGGCGCCCACAGGCGAATTCGAATACGAAATAGAAGATGGAGAAACGCTCGCTACGGAAACGGCGACCGCCACTCTTGACGACTATAACGACGCGCTTGCCGTTATTGAAAAATATGAGGGTGAAGAGCCAGATCCCGCAAACTACGGCGTATGGGTACCCGGTGTGCCCGTACTTGTAGAAAATCTTCTGAACGCTCTTAACGTTCCCGAAGAAGGCGCAGGCGCGGTAATTCGCGGACTTATTCTTAAAGGTATCGTTGCAGGCGTCGGCTCGGTCCTCGGATTCGTGCCTCAGATGCTCGTTCTGTTCTTTATGCTCGCATTCCTTGAAGCATGCGGATATATGGCAAGAATCGCGTTTGTACTCGACAGAATTTTCCGCAGATTCGGTCTTTCGGGAAAATCTTTCATACCTATGCTTATCGGAAGCGGATGCGGTATCCCCGGTATTATGGCTTCGAGAACGATAGAAAACGAGCGCGACCGCCGCATGACGATAATGACTACAACGTTTATCCCCTGCGGAGCAAAAGTTCCGTTTATAGCAATGATTGCAGGAGCGATTTTCGGCGGTTCGACACTCGCCTCCTCGATAGTTTCAACATCGGCATATTTTATAGGTATGCTCGCAATTATAGTTTCGGGCGTTATGCTTAAAAAGACAAAGCTCTTTGCCGGCGACCCCGCTCCGTTCGTTATGGAGCTGCCCGCATACCACTGGCCGACGCTCAAAAACGTATTGCGTTCGATGTGGGAGCGCGGCTGGTCCTTTATAAAGAAAGCCGGCACGATAATCCTCCTCTCGACCATTCTTGTATGGTTTACAAGCTTTTTCGGATTTACACCCGACGGATTCCGCATGCTTGAAGAGGAAGAGCTCGAAATGTCAATTCTGGCAAAGATCGGCAGCGCAATAGCATGGATATTCGCTCCTCTCGGCTGGGGAACGTGGCAGGCAACCGTAGCTTCGATAACCGGTCTTGTAGCAAAAGAAAACATTGTCGGTACAATGGGTATTCTTTACGGCGGCGAAGGTTCAGTTTACGCAAACCTTGCGGAAGCATTCAACGGAATAACCGGTTACTCGTTCCTCGTTTTCAACCTTCTCTGCGCCCCCTGCTTTGCCGCTATCGGCGCAATCAGACGTGAAATGAACAACGCAAAATGGACGTGGTTTGCAATTGCTTATCAGTGCGGATTTGCATACTGCATAGCGCTTATGATAAATCAGTTCGGCGGAATATTCACAGGCAATATCAACGTTATCGGTCTTATCTTTGCAATAGCGGTTTTGGGACTGATGATATACATGCTCTTCCGTCCTTACAAAGAAGCAACAAAGCTTACAAAGTCCGTAAAAGTATCCAAATAAGAAACGGAAGTGAAACATTGTGATTACATGGCTTGCAGAGAATATCGGAACAATTGTGGCGGCTCTTGCGGTAATTGCCGTTGTGTGCATAGCCGTGGCGGTCATAATGAACGACAGAAAAAAAGGAAAGTCCTCCTGCGGTAATAATTGCGCGCACTGCGCAATGGCGGGAAAGTGCCATAAAACGAAATAGAAAACGGGGGGACCGAAACGGTTCCTCCGTTTTTTTATATGAAAGGATAGAAGATTTCGAAAATCTGCCGATTGACCTTTTTATGTTATTATGTTATAATAACATAAAATCAGTATTTACACGGAGGAGTTTAAAATGAGAAAGAATTTAGGAGTTTCACCCGCGCTTTTCCCGATGCCCGTTGTTATTGTTGCCGCATACGGCGCCGACGGAAACATTTGCGCAATGAACGCCGCATGGGCGCAGATTTGCGATATGGACAAGATAGCGCTGTTTATCGATTCCGACCATAAAACAACAAAAAACATTATGGAAACGAAGGCGTTCACGGTAAGCATCGCAGACGTTGCGAATATTGAGGTTGCAGACTTTTTCGGGATTGCCACTGGCAACAAAATGCCCGATAAATTCGAGCGCACGGGGTATCACGCCGTAAAGAGCGAATTTGTAAACGCCCCTATTATTACGGAATTTCCCGTTACGCTGGAATGCGAGTTTGCCGAAGAGATAAACACCGAAAATATGCACGCAATCGTAGGAAAAATCAAAAACGTAAGCGCGGATGAAAAAGTTGTGGGAGACAAAGACAAAATACTTCCCGAAAAAGTTAACGCGCTTGTTTTCGATCAGTTCCGCAGCGGATATTACGCAATCGGCGAAAAAGTCGGTCAGGCGTGGAAAGCCGGCGCGGGACTGATGAAGAAATAGTCCGCAATACATGATTGCTCGTGAGAGAGCTGATGTAAAAACCCTTGAAGTTGAAACAAGAACACTTCCTGCAGGAACATACGCAGCGTTCAAAACTGAATGTGGTGGACTTGCATGGGAGGAGTTTCCGAAGCTGTTTGAGCTGATCTTCGATTCGTGGCTTCCTGCCTCTGAGTACAAGCAGAAATATGATCTCGCTATCGAAGTTCTGCACCTTTGGACAGACCACGATCTCCGTCAGAAGAATCGGTACTACGAGGTTTGGATTCCCGTGGAGCTGAAGTAACCCGATTATACTCAGCACGGAATATCGGGATTTTGAATCCGCCTTCTGATAAAATATAGGCAGACAAGGAGGGATAATATGGACTGGATTATTGGATTGCAAAAAGCTATCGACTACATCGAAAACAATTTGACAGACACGATTGATTACGAGAAAGTCGCAGCACAAAGTTATTCATCAAGCTATCACTTTCAACGTGTGTTCAGTATTCTTTGCGGTTTTACGATTGGTGAATACATCCGCAACCGTAGATTGTCGCTTGCCGGTACTGAGCTTGCCACAAGTGATGCAAAAGTAATTGATGTTGCGTTGAAGTATGGCTATGAAAGTCCGGACAGCTTTGCAAAAGCATTCCAGAAATTCCATGGTATATTGCCGTCGCAAGCTCGTAATGACGGCAGTAAACTCAAAACCTTTTCCCGTCTTGTACTAAAATTTTCTTTGGAAGGCGGTACAATTATGAATTATCGAATCGAAACAAAACCTCAAATTACACTTCTCGGTTACAAGCGACATTTCGAGGGAATGCCCTACGATGAGCTGAGATACAAACAGGAGGAAAACTTTTTTGTATCCACAAGAGCACATCAATGGATGATGAAAGGAATGGCGAACGATAAACTGTCCGATTATTGTGTGCTTACCAACATGGATGACAAAGGCTATGACTTCTACATCTCTGTAACAGCAGACAAGTATGAGTTTGACAACTTGTATAATAGCGATGTTACGGGTATTGATTTTATGGAAAAATTCCAGTTTGAAAAAATCATCATTCCCGAAAGAACCTATGCTGTTTTTGAAACCGAGAAACAGAAAATGCCTATTCCGGAATACTTTGATATTCGCAAACAAATCGCTGCTGAGTGGCTATCCAATGAAGAATATCAGATGATTAATGCTCCGGAGCTTGCGGTTTACCATTGGGGAATCGTTGGTGGATATACTGATAGAACCATTGAAATTTGGATTCCTATCGAAAAGAAATAATATCTCCGTACCGCCTGTGTAATGCGGGCGGCATTTTCACAATAGAGCTTCCAACCGGAAGTTGGATGAAACACAGACTCATCAAACTAATGCGTCATTGTTTTTGAAGCTGCTTATCGGTAAAATATAATTGTAGCTACGAAAATAAAAATCACGAGGTACTTTAATATGACTACAATTAAGATCTTCACTTTTATGACCTTCCCTGGATATTTCGCTTCGTTCTCATACGCGAGAAG
>CAMZEM010000009.1 GCA_947305805.1 uncultured Clostridia bacterium
TATTCAGGATCTTATAGTAAAACCGTCACATTTCAGAAAAGGCATAGGAAGCGAACTTATACGCAGAGTATCCGAAAAATATGCCGACGTAAGACAGTTTGTGCTTATAACCGACCGTGAAGACACCGTTGCAAACGCTTTTTACAGATCTGTCGGGCTCGTTCCGGATATTAACGGCTTTCCCGTTAATATCTATTTCAGAAAAATCGGAGATACTTAAATATATATCCGAAAACCGCCCCGATTTTGTTCTGACGGGACAAAAACTGTAAAAGACGGCAGTCGGTTGCGGTTATGTATTGAAAAAACGAAAGAAATGTGATATAATTGACAAAAACAGTCTGAAGTCCGATTTTCGGGGAGGAAATACTTATGAAAAAAAGAATAATGGGATTATTGATTGCCGTAATTATGATTATTCCGCTGGTTTCGGGATGCGTAAATGCGGATACGCTGACGACGGGATCCGTTGCCGTTTTGCGGGACGAGGAATTCGGGAACGTATATATAGAGCCGACGATTGAAGAATTCAATGCGATGGGATTTTCTTTCGGAGACAGTTTAAATATCTCGTTTGACAACGGAAAAACTTTTAACGATATTCCGTATTATTCCGGATACTACTGCCCCGTCGGGTCAATGCTTGCCTGCGGATACCCGGGATATCCCCACGTTGTTATAGCAAGAAACTACGGCGCGGGAACGTGGGAAGAATTTGAGATGACTGAGTCCTCGCGCGTAACCGTTACGCTTAACGAAAAAGGGAAATATCTTGCCGTGCAGGAGCTTTACGCCCTTCAGTATTCTGACGACCGCAACGATTACGACTCCGACGTTATGTTTTCCAATTTCCGCGCAGTTAAAGGCGGGTCTCTTAAAGATAATCTGATATACCGCTCTGCCTCCCCCTGTGACAATCAGCATCTTCGCGCCTCATGCACAAATGCGCTTACGGAAGAGGCGGGCATACGATTTGTGCTGAATCTTTCGGACAATGAGAAAAAATACACGGCTTATACGGAAGCCGAAGATTTCAATTCCGCCTACTACGATTCGCTTTACCGTGAAGGAAAAGTCCTTCTTCTGGGGCTGAATGCGAATTACCGCGCGGAAACGTTTGCGAAAATCATATCGGAAGCCCTTCTGACAATGGCTGAAAACGACGGTCCGTGTCTTATTCACTGCGTTGAGGGTAAAGACAGAACGGGGTTTGTCTGCGCGCTCATACTTGCCCTTGCCGATGGCACGGCTCAGGAAATAATTGACGATTACATGATTACGTACTACAATTATTACGGAGTTACGAAAGAAAAAATGCCCGAACGGTATGCGGCGGTACAGGGCAACGTAAACGATTTTATTTACTTTCTCTGCAATGCGGAAACGGGAACGGCGTTTGACGGTCTTGACCTTAAAAAAGGCGCGGAAGACTATCTTACTCTGGGCGGACTCGACGCTGACGGCATCGCGCGCATAGAGGAGTATTTAACAGGCAAATAAAAAAGCGGAAGATTATCGTAATAGGCAGTCCCGGAGCGGGAAAAAGCACTTTTGCGAGAAAACTTCGCGACATAACCCACCTGCCTCTTTACTATCTTGACATGATATGGCACAAAGCCGATAAAACGCATATTTCGCGTGAAGAATTTGACGGAAAACTCACGGAAATACTTAAAACCGACGAGTGGATAATCGACGGAGAATATTCACGAACGCTTGAAATGCGTATGCGGGAGTGCGATACGGTATTTCTGCTGGATTTCCCGCCTGACGTCTGCATTGACGGAATAAAAAGCCGCATCGGTAAGAAACGCGAAGATATGCCCTGGATTGCAGAAAGCGACGACGGGGATTTTTTGCGGTACGTCCGTGATTTTCAGACGGAACAGCTGCCTGAAATATACAGACTGCTTGAAAAATACAAAAACAGCGCGGAGATTCATGTTTTCCTATCAAGAGCGGAGGCAGACGGTTTTTTAAAGGAGTATATAAATGGCAAGCGATAAAGAATATCTTGATTACATTCTTGAACAGCTGTCTAAAGCCGACGGGATAACATACAAACCGATGATGGGCGAGTATATTCTTTACTGTCGGGGAAAGATTTTCGGAGGAATATACGACAACAGATTTCTTGTTAAACCGACGAAATCCGCAAAAGAGCTGATGCCCGACGCGGAAAGTGCGCTGCCTTACGAAGGGGCAAAAGAGATGCTGCTTGCTGACAACGTTGAAGACAAAGATTTTTTAAGAGATCTTATAAATGCGATTTGCGAAGATCTACCCGAAAAGAAGAAAACGAAGAGGAATTAATATGGAATATATCAGAGTAACAAAAGAAAACATTGAAACAGAACATATCTGCTGCGCAATTTCAAACAATAAAGACGTGCAGGTGTCGTCAAAAAAAGCGTGGCTTACGGAACGCTTTGACGAAGGGCTTGTTTTTCTGAAAAGCGCGGAGCGCGGAAAATGCTTTATTGAATATATTCCCGCGGAAAACGCCTGGAATCCGATTAACGCAGACGGGTATACGTTTATTGACTGTCTTTGGGTTTCAGGCTCATTCAAAGGACACGGTTATTCGAACGATCTGCTCGGAGCGTGTATCGACGACAGCAGAAAAAAGGGGAAATCGGGGCTTTGCATACTGTCTTCCGCAAAGAAAAAACCGTTTCTTGCCGACCCTAAATTTTTAAAATACAAGGGGTTTTCCGTCTGTGACGAGGCGGACAACGGTATTCAGCTGTGGTATCTGCCGTTTGACAAAAGCGCGCCCGCGCCGTCTTTTAAGGAATGCGCAAGGCATCCCCGTATAAACGAAAACGGATACGTCCTTTTTTATACGAGCCAGTGTCCGTTCAACGCAAAATACGTGCCGATCCTCGAAAAAACCGCAGAAGAAAACGGAATACCGTTCAAAGCGGTTCATATAACGAATAAGGCGGAGGCACAAAACGCACCTACGCCCATAACGGTATACGCTCTGTTTTACAACGGGGAATATCTTACAAACGAACAGATGAACGACACGAAGTTTCTGAAACTTGTATCACAATAAATAATACGGCAAACTGCTAAACAGTTTGCCGGTTTTTTATCAGTTAAGATAATCGTTGTAGAGTTTATCAAGACTTGCCTGCATTTTATCCGCAATGCTTTCAAGGGTTTCCGATACGCCTGCGGTGCCTCTTGTCATGGCAAGAAGTTTGGGCTGAAGAAGGTCGCTGAACGGAGTGTATGCGGTGTAGTCAAAAAACGCCTCGTCTCTGAGAATCTGGAAATACTCGAAAGATTCTTCCGTAAAGAACGTAGTTCTTCTGAAATCGTCCTGCCACGTTTCTGTAGTTTCTCCGGGAAGCGGCTGGAACATATAGGGAAGCAGAATTTCCATTACTTCGGGATCGGTGCTCAGAGTGGCATACATAAACCTTGTCCAGTAAGAGTATGCCGTTCTCGATTTTGTTCCCGCTCCGCTCGGTCCTTCGGGGAAATAAATCCATTCGTATGCGTCTTCCATGCGGTATGAAAGGTTGTCTGCGCCCTCGTCGGAAAGGCCGAGATGAGTGTATTCAACGAAAAACGCGCGTCTGTTTTCTATAAACGGGGTGATATTCTGTCTGTTGCCGCCGTCACAGATAAGATCGCGCTCGGCAAGATCGCGGATAAAATCCATTGCCTCTCTCGCCTCTTTGCTGTTAAGCGCATAAGAAAGGGTTCCGTCTTCGTTTTTAACCGCGACTCTGGCATTGTTTGAATAAAGCGCGGCAAATTCAAGATACGGTTCGCTTGTATAGGCACGCGCGTAAGTGCACATTTCGGGATCGGGGTCGGACGTATCGTGAATTGCTTCGCACAGCTTTTCGAGAGTGGCCCATGTCCATTCGCCCTGTTCGTCAAGCTCGTGAGGAGAAGTTTGCCGATAATCGGATATTACCCTCGGGTTAAACCACATTGCGGGCATGGTGTCAGCAGCGGGAAAGCCCCAGTAATACGATATAATACCGTAGTATTCGCCCGCAAAGCTGCCGCCTTCAAGAATGCTCGGAGTGCCGTAAAGTCCGGATTCAAGGTCTAAATTCATATTCGAAAACGGAATGAAATATCCGTTCTGTATATATTTGCCGTTTACGATTTCGTTTATTTTTACCGCCATAAGGTCTGCGTATTTCATGCCTGCCGCCGAACGGATTACAAGCTCTCCCGCGCTGCAGTCGTCACGCACGGTAATTTTAACGTTGAAGTTTTCTTCCGTATCTTTATACCGCTGAAGAAGGCGGTCGCCTCTTGCGGTGTTACCCGACTGAGGGTTCAAAGGGTTTTCGGACCCCGCGCGGGCAGACGCCATAATAAACTCGTATCCGCCGAGATCCGTTTTGCCGTCGTTTACCGCGGAAGAGTATTCGGGAACGGTTTCCTGTTCCGGATTCTGCGCGCACGCAACTGCAAGAATAAGTATTATTATGAAAATCGCAACGGTTTTTATTGTTTTTGTCATTTATATTCCCCCGAATCGGTGCAATTGCCGCAAAGCACCGCTGTCTGTTGTTTATGTAAATAAATTATATCATATATCCGCCGGAAAAATCAATACCCGACACAAACTTTTTTGATACGAGTCTTAAAGCGAACTTGACACAGAGTTTGAAATATAGTATAATGATTAAGAACAATCCGTCAGTTTGAGGAAAAAAGCAATGGAATATGAAGACGAACGCCGTTTTATACAGCAGTTTATACGCAAAGAAAGGCGTGAACGTTTGCTTTACGAAATTACTTCACCGAAAAAGCGCATTCGCGGGCTTAACAGATTCTGTCATCAGGCAGACGAGTTTATCGACCAGTCGAAAATCTTTCTGCAGGGAAACGACATTGAAAGCAAGAAAGAATTTGAGCATTTCGTTGCCGGTCACAACGAACTTTGCCGAGTGATTTCCGCGGATTTATGGATTGACGGTTATTTTCCCCTTTCGGATGCGGTCTTGCAGGCGTCGGCGTGTTTTGATGCGGTGATTGTCATCGGAAGCTGCTTTGCTCTGGTGTATGCGGAAACAATGAAAGGCGGAAGAGACAAATATCTGCTTTTTGAGCAGTGAAAACCATTATTTATAAAGGAGAGAAAAATGAGTATGACTAAACCCGTTGCGGGAAAAGACGGCAACAGATATGTACCGTTTGAAAAGCGCACAGGAGAGAGCTCCACGGTATTTTTTACGAGAGATCTTTCGGAAGAGGGACTTAAAAAAGTATTCGACAAAATAAGTTCCGTGCTTTGCGGAAAAATCGCAGTTAAACTTCATACGGGCGAAGCCGAAGGTCCGAATATAATACCGCGTCCGTGGGTAAAGGAGCTTTTTGCATCCCGTATTAAAGATGCGACGATAATTGAAACGAACACATACTATGAGGGCAGCCGCTATACAACCGAAGCGCACCGCAAAACGCTTGAAACGAACGGATGGACGTTCTGTCCCGTTGATATTACGGACAGCGAAGGCGTTGCCGCTCTTCCCGTAAAAGGCGGAAAATGGTTTAACGAGATGCACGTCGGCAAGAGCATGCTTAATTATGACTCTCTGCTCGTTTTAACGCATTTTAAAGGGCATACGATGGGCGGTTTCGGCGGCAGCAACAAAAATATCGGCATCGGATGCGCCGACGGACGGATAGGCAAGGCGGAAATTCACACCGCAAAAGGTTCCGACAATATGTGGAGCATTGCCGAAGAGGAGCTTATGGAGCGAATAAGCGAAAGCACGAAAGCAACAATAGATTTCTTTGCGCCGCACGTATGCTATATAAACGTTATGCGCAATATGTCCGTTTCGTGCGACTGCGAAGGTCCTCACGCGGAACCCGTTGTAACGCCCGACGTGGGAATAGTGGCATCGCTTGATATTCTGGCTGCAGACAACGCATGCATAGACCTTATTTACAACCTGAAAGACGGCGGAGGAAAGGCGATGATTGAGCGCGTTGAGACCCGTCACGGACTCAGACAGCTCAGCTATATGAAGGAACTCGGCATGGGCAACGACCGCTACACTCTTATAGACGTTGACAACGCCGATGCGGTAATTACGGCGGCAGAGGCGGTAAAAGACGTCAGTCCCGAATGGAAACCCGATAAATACAATACGTTTAAGGGAAGAAACAGGATCTGATTACATAATGAGATATGACCCGACATGAAACACTGTCGGGTCGACTTTTGTTTTACGGTTGTTATCCGATTTTGCCATCGCCCTGTTTTATTGCAAAAAAACTTGACAAACGGCGTTGAATGAATTATAATCTTATAAAGAGTTTTTAATAAAACAATAATATTCGGAGAAATTATGGCTGAAAAAGATAAAATGCATACGGGAGAGCTGTATCTGCCCGGAGACCCCGAAATAATGGAATGGCAGACGAAGTGTCTTGACCGTCTTTACGATTTTAACGCCACGAGGCCGACGGAGTTTGAAAAGCGTGAAAAACTGCTGAAAGAGATGTTTGCCGAAATCGGGGAAGGATGCTATATAGAGCCGCCGTTTCATTCGAATTTCGGAGGAGCGCACTGTCATTTCGGCAAAAACATATACGCAAATTTCGGACTTACGCTTGTTGACGATACGGATATATACGTAGGAGATCATACGATGTTCGGTCCGCACGTTACGGTTGCAACGGCGGGACATCCGATATACCCTGCGCTGCGCGAAAAGCAGTATCAGTACAATATACCCGTTCATATCGGCAGAAACTGCTGGATAGGCGCAGGTGTGCTGATTATGCCGGGGGTTAATATAGGAGACAACACGGTTATCGGCGCGGGAAGCGTTGTAACAAAAGATATTCCCGCAAACGTGCTCGCTTTCGGCAGTCCGTGCAGAGTGCAGAGAGAGATAAACGGACACGATGCGGAATTTTACTGGAGAGACAGAAAAATTCCGACTGAAATAGCTGAAAAATACGGTATTAAATAACGGCTAAAATCTGACGCTGACCGGAGACAATAATGAAAAACAGTTATAATACGGATGTTGCCCTGCTTACGGTTACAACAACGGAATACCGCGCGGTTATGCATTTTCATGACTGGAAGGCAAAAACGTTTGTAAACGACGAGCAGATATACGATGTAACGACATTTGAAAACAACGGAAAAGAGCGCTCGCTTATACACGCAAAAATAGGAGAAATGGGCATGACCGCGGCAGCCGCCACGGCAATGAAAGTAATATACACTTTCCGCCCGAGATATCTCATAATGACGGGAATTGCGGCGGGAGTTGCGCAGGAGGATATTGAGGAGCAGATATACGGTGACGTTATCGTTCCGGATATAGTATGGAATTATTCCGCGGGAAAATTCGTCAGCCCCGACAAAGCGAACATAGTATACGGGAATATCGGTTTTCTGCCAAGATCGTCTTCGGAATCAATTCCGGAGGAAATAATGCCTCTGATCAAAAAAGCCGCCGAGTCGGACGAAAACCCCTGTCACGTATTTATCGGCCCGATGGCATGCGGAAGCACCGTAGTTGCGAGCAGGGAACTTCTGGAAAAACAGGTTTATTCGCAATACAGACATACGGCGGGTCTGGATATGGAATCATACGCCGTGGTTTACGCGGCAAACCATTCAAGCGATCCGAAGCCGATACCTCTGATAGTAAAGAGCGTATGCGATTTTGCGGACAGCAACAAATCGGACGACTATCAGCGTTTTGCGGCATACTCAAGCTGTGAATTTGCAAAGCATCTTTATGAAAAAGTTTTGCCTATGGATGACTGAATCGGTAAATGACAATAACTAAACATAAGAATTCGGGATTTAATTATGAATGCAACTGAACTGATTTCAAAACTTATAGGAACTCTTGCGGTAATACTCGTTATTTCCGCATTTATCGGCGGAAGCGATCTTGTTTCAAAAGTTTTTAAAACCGAAAAAAAATGGATTTATTCGCTGATAATGGGTTTTCTCGGCGGTATATTCGGTATTTACGGCAATATTTCGGGCTTTGAGCTGAACGGCGCTGTTATTTCCGTTCGCGATATAGGCCCGATGCTCGCGGGTTTTACGGGCGGTCCGTTAGGAGGACTGCTTGCGGGACTTATTGCCGGCATACACAGACTGACAATGGGCGGTCTGACGGCGCAGGCATGCGTGGTGGCAACCTGCCTGATAGGTCTTATCTGCGGCCTTCTTTCGATTAGGTGGTATAAACAAATAGCAAAGCCGTATTTTGCGCTGCTTTTAAGCGCGGCAATGGAAGCGTTTCACCTGTGCATTGTGCTTTTAATGGTAAAACCGTTTGAAACCGCGCTTGACATAGTTAAACAGATCGCTTTGCCGTTTATTGTGATAAATGCGCTCGGCTTTATGATGATGATAGCGATTATGACGTATACCGAAAAGCAGCGCACGCTTGCTCTCGAAAAAAGCCGTCTGCAATCGGAGCTTGAAGTTGCAAACGTTATTCAGCATTCTCTTCTGCCGACCGTAAACGAAGACTACCCCGGATGCAGGGAGCTTGACGTCAGCGCTTCGATGGAAGCGGCAAAAGAAGTGGGCGGCGACTTTTACGATCTCTTTTTTGTTGATTCCACGCATATTGCGTTTGTTATAGGCGACGTTTCGGGAAAAGGCGTTCCCGCAGCGCTGTTTATGGCAACATCGAAAATCACGCTGCAAAACTGCATAAGAGATATTCCGAATCTTTCCGAAGCGATAGAAACCGCAAACAACTCTCTTTGTGCGCGCAACGATGCGGAAATGTTTGTTACGCTCTGGGTAGGTGTTCTTGATTTGACAAGCGGACTTATGACGTTTGTAAGCGCAGGACACAACCCCCCTGTCCTTCTTCACAACGGCAAAGCGGATTTTATGAGAATAAAAAACGGATTTGTGCTTGCCGGCATGGAGGGAATGAAATATAAACAGAACAGCGTTCAGCTTGAAGAGGGCGACACGGTTTATTTATATACAGACGGCATTACGGAAGCGGAGGACGCAAAGCACAATCTTTTCGGTGAAGAAAGACTGATTAACTGCTTTGAAAACAAAAGCGAAAGCAGTTCCGCACAGATACTGGAGGATGTTAAAAATTCAATTGACGGTTTTATTAACGGCAACAGTCAGTTTGACGATATGACGATGCTTTGTTTCAGGTTTAAAGAGAAAAGAAAAGACTGATACTATGCGAAAATATGCGATTTTATTAACGGCAGTTGCATTGCTGTTTGCGCTTACAGGATGTTTTTCCGCGATAGATTACACGCTGCCGCAAAATCCGACCGAATTTATCACGGAAACATTTGTTAATCCCGATGATTCCGAAGACACCTATGCGTCGTTTGAATATAACGGAAGAACGTATATCCCATACGGAACGCTGAAAAACAGAATAAGCGGAAATGATATCGGGCAATGTCTCGGATATATTGTTCAGGACGGAGAAAAACTGACGGATGCGCGGGTTTTTACGCTAAAAGACGACACGGGCAACAGTTTTCTTGCCGTTTTAACTTATGAGGGATTTATGGATCCTCCCTTTTTTTACAGGGCGGTTGATACTGCGGGGAAAGATATAGCAATTCCGAAGATTGTCGACTCGCTCGGATACGATTTCTGGAAGGACGGAAATAATTGAGATGAATGCCGTACTGTATATCCACGGCAAAGGCGGCAGCGCAGAAGAATCGGAGCATTACACCCCTCTGTTTCCTGGCTGTAAAGTAATTGGCCTTGACTATGTGCATTTTACTCCGTGGGAAGCAGGAAAAGAGATTAAAGAGGCGGCACTCCGCCTTAAAAAGGATTATAAAAATATAATTATAATTGCCAACAGTATCGGAGCGTATTTTTCGATGCACTCGGATATCGAAAACGATGTTTCGCGAGCTTTTTTCATTTCTCCGATAGTTGATATGGAAAAGCTGATTGCAGATATGATGCGCTTTTCGAATGTTTCCGAAGAGGAACTGAAGGACAAAGGCACTGTTTTAACCGATTTCGGCGAAGAGCTTTCGTGGGAATATCTTTGCTATGCCAGGAAACATCCCGTAAAATGGAGCGTAAAAACCGATATCCTTTACGGTGAAAAAGACAACCTTACTTCAATTGAAACAGTAACCGCCTTTGCAATAAGCCGCGGAGCCTCTTTAACAGTTATGCAAAACGGCGAACACTGGTTTCATACAGAAGAACAGATGCGGTTTCTCGATGAATGGATTGTCGGGAAAATGCGGTTTTAATCAGCATAAAAAAACTGCCCCGGAGTTTTTCAGGGCAGTTTTGATTTTATACAGGTTTATTCGCCGTAAATAGCAACTTTTGCGCTGTAGTGATGCTGAATATATTTTTCAACTATATCCTGATACTGCGATTCGTGACTGTCAACAAGCGTTGAAACGGCGCTGTTTGACTCAACCGATTCCTGAATAAGCGAGCGAGCGCCTTCAAGGAAGAAGCCGTATTCGGTATTTTCAAGCATATTTGCGTAAACACGGGCGTCTCTTATATCAAAGAAAGTCTGAGTTGCCATATATTCTATGATATCTTCCTTTGTTTTGTATTCGTCAAACGGTTCATACATTTCGCTTAATATGAACGCAGCGGTTTCGGGGTCCTTTGCGTTTACGGGAATCGACGTTGAATACAGCATACTTTCGTGATATCCCTTATACTCGCCGGGCGTTGCGTTCGGTCCCTGCGGATAGGGAAGAATGCCTACGTTATCCATAACGTACATTATGGAGTTTGAGTGACCGAGTATTTCGTATGCGTTTGTTGTAAGAAGCATGGCGTTGCCGAGTTTGAAGTTTGAAACCACGTTTGACGTATTGTCGTCGGGATGGAAACAATCATGGCATGTTTCGCGGTAAATTGAATGCGCCCGTTCAAGAGCAACGAAGCCGGGGTTTGTATATGCGCCGCATACAACCTGTCCGTCAACGTATTCCGAAAGCGTTACGCCGTTTGAAAGGAACATCATCATTGCAAAATAAGCATCGTGGGTTGCCATGCCGTATATGATATTTTCGCCTTCCTGATGCGTATACAGGTGAAGGACTTCCTCAAATAAATCCCAGTTCCACGTACCCGCTTCAACGTATTCTCTCGGGTCGTCGTGGGCGTATTGCGCAATAAGATTTTCGTTTACGATAATCGGATATCCGAACGACGTATAGAGGAGATCGGGCCATGCATACGGTAAAACGCCATAAAGATCGTTTTTCCACATAAGCGACTGCAGCATATTGGGAGTGCCCCATTTTGCGGTGTTTGTCGCGTCTATCAGGGCGGTAAGTCCCGCAAGATAGCCTGCGCGCATATACTGAACGAAAACGAAGCTTTCGTTTGTGGCAATATCGTATATCGATTCGCCGGACATTGCGGAAGTCTGAACGGCGCTGCCGATTGTACCGAAATCGCTGTATATTACGTCAATGGTACAGTTGTTATTTGTTTCAATGTTTTTCTTTCTCTCAAGAGCCATATCAGCAAACGCTGTTCCGGGTATAAAGCCGAAAACGTTATCTTCTTTGCTTCCCGATTTTGCGTAGCCCCATTTGAGTTTGAATCCGCCGAGATTAACGGAACCGACGGCTCCGTCCTCGTATTCGGGAATAATTTCGGGCTCCTCCGACTGACAGGCGGAAAAGACAAAAACGGCGGCAATCAAAACAGCCAGGATTTTAATAAATCTTTTCATATTTTTCTCCTATTCCGGCAATTTATGTGAAATTTGATTACTGTATATCCGTATTATACAACAAAAGGCCGTAAATGTCAATATAAAAAGGACGCTGTTTTATGCGTTTTAAAAGACGGAAACCTGCCTGACGGAGATGAAAACGGATGCGGTTTACCCGCTTTTGAGTATATGATTATCCGTTATTTTCCGCCTCCTGAATAATATATGATACTTGACACCCGTTTAAATTTGTAGTATAATCTTAACAGTTAAAAACGTGGTGAAAGAAAGGGCTTTCGTTATGAAAAAAGCAATAGGGATTATTCTTTGTCTGATTTTTGTTTTTTCCGTTTGCTCGTGCGCCGCTCCCGAAGCGGAAACCGTGCCCGAATTTGAAGAGATGTCATCGTCGGGATACGATCTGGGCGGATACAGTGTTCTCTGGGGCTGGACAGACGGCGCGGGGCTTGACAACGATTCGAATTTCGGCTTTATTGAAGGAACGCCGAATTCAGATCTGCTGCTTGAGCATAAGAAAAACGTTGAACAGAAGCTGAACTGCAAAATCACTCTTGACCACACCGCAAACAACACTATTTTACGCGCGGGAGTTATGGCGGGAGACCAGAAAATAGATATTATTACCTCGGGTTCTCTCAGAATGATGGACTCGATACGCGGCGGATATCTCACCGGTCTATCTTCGTTTATCGACGTTGACAACTACGAAAAATGGGGAACGCCGAACATGCTTGTTTCGGTTCTCTGGGAAGACGACCTTTATGCGGTAGTCCCCTTCTCGTGGCCGGAAATAATGTATACAAACTCCGCGCACGTGCTTGCAGTTAACGAAAACCTTATTTCAAAGCTTTCGCTGACCGATCCGCGCGAATATGTTGAAGCGCTTGACTGGACGTGGGACCGTTTTGAGGAGTGTATGGAAAACTTCACCTTTGAAGATGCGGGGCGTACTGTTTATTCCTACAAAGGCGGATTCGGCAGATATTACTACATCAACATGGTTATCTCAAACGGCGTTTCGTTCATTGACGGAAAAAACGGCACGGTATCGTGCGGTATTCTTTCCGACGCGGGCAGAGAAGCAATGGAAAGAGGAAGATACATAGCGGAAATGTACCGGGATAAAGCTAACGGAGGCAGCGACAACCCCACCGGATTTATAAACGGCGAAGCGGTAATGTATCTTGCGTGGACATACGAGCTTACCCGCAACACGCAGTATATTATGTATCAGATGGATAACGTAGGCGTTGTTCCCTTCCCGCAGGGTCCGAATGCAACACCGGGTCAGTATTCCTCCTACCATCAGTCGCTTGCATACGCTACGGGCATACCTTTTAACGCAAAGGATTTCTATACGTCGCTGACGGTGCTTAATGAAATGTTTGAACCGTTTGAACAGTATAAAACAAAAGACGATATCATTGACATGATGGCAAATCAGATCTTCTTTGACAGAAGAGACGCAGAGATTATTTATCAGGTTGAAAAAGCGTCTCAGTACGGATTTTTTGACGAAAAGCTCGGAAACATTCTTGAACAGGCAGGAACAACGAACACGCCGATTTCCCAGCTTTGCGAAGAGCAGGAATCAACGATAGCAAAAATCGTTGAAACATATCTTGAACCGTGTTATCGCGGACTGACTGCGGTATACGGAGAACAGAAATAATTACTGTGTATTAAACGGCGGTAAAAATGCCGCCTGAAAGAAAGGATATAAAAATGAAAAAAACAATAGCGCTTATTCTCACTGCAATTTTGCTTCTTTCGGTATTTGCGGGATGCGGACAGACCGATAACGGCGACGACGGCGGTTCGGAACAGACAAACATCGCTAATGCGCAAACATTGCGGGATATTATCGATTCTCTTACAGAGGAAGATGATTATGAGAGCGCATATTCCGATGAATTGTTTATTTTTGCATACAGTAAAAACGGCGTTTATTACCGCGCATTTATGGATATGACGGAAGAAATGTCCGACGATGTATGGAATATGGAATACGACGACAGCTGGCTTGAAGGCCTTAAAAATATTGCAGGTGATCTTGAAGTAAAGAAGGTTGAAAATCTCAGCGAAAAAATGCCTTCTCAGGAAGAACTTGACAAACTCGTAGGCAAAACCGGTCAGTATCTTATGGACGAAGGATGGGATTACAATTATTACAATCTCGTGGATATGGAAACAGGTATGACCCACAAGGAGTTTTCATATACCGTAATATTCGAATACGACGGCGAACCGATGGAAAACTCGGACGATTTTGATTTCTGGGAAAACTTCAAGGATCTCACGATCAAGTCCGTTACTTGCGACGGAATAGGAAACGCAACATACATTGAAGAAGAATAATCAAGAATAATAAAAATCGCACTCTTATCATCTGAGAAACGGGAGGACTGCATGAGAAGCCTATCGATCGGAAACAGTTTTTCCCAGGATGCATGCGCATACCTGCATAAAGCCGCGGCATCCGCACAGACCGACTGGGAGTGCGTCAATCTGTATATAGGCGGGTGTTCTCTTGAATATCACGCCGAAAACCTGAGAGAAAACAGGCAGAATTATGCGCTTGAAATCAACGGAGAAGATACGGGGCGCAAAATATCCGTATCAGATGCGCTTTGTACTCTCGGAGATTTCGATTTTATTACTCTGCAGCAGGCGAGCCATTTCAGCGGAATGAAAGAAACGTATTTCCCGTTTATCCGAGAGCTTTACGCCGCCTGCCGCAAATATCAGCCGAATGCGGAAATCGTTATTCACCAAACGTGGGCGTTTGAAGAGGATTCAGCGCACGAAGCGTTTGTAAATTACGGCTCAGATCAGAAACGGATGTATAATAGTCTTTGCAGCGCATACGCCGACGCCGCAAACGCTCTCGGAACAATAATAATTCCCGTCGGCGATACTATACAGTATCTGCGTGAAAACATTATTGACTTTGACCGAAGAAAGGGCGGCGCTCCCCTCACACGCGACGGATTTCATCTTTCAATTCCGGAAGGACGGTTTATCGCTTCCCTTGTATGGCTCGAAACGCTTGCGGGAATTGATGCACGCGATATAAGTTTTCTGCCAGACGGAATGACGGAGGACAGACGTATTACCCTTGCAAAAGCAGTTCATTCTTTTCTTAAAGGGAAATGATCTGCCCAAGCTCCTCTGTAAAGCAAAACACCTTTATAATCATAAAACACCGTGATTCTTTATCACGGTGTTTTTTTTTGTTATTTACTGATTATTTAATCATTCGCCGTATACGGCTATGCGTCCCTGATAGTGGGGAGTCATATATTCTTCTGCGATCTGATCGTATTTTGCCTCATTCGATTCAAGGAGCGCCGAGATAGCGGTCGATACTTCCGTTGCACTCTCTATAACTCCGCGCGCGCCTTCGCGGAAAAAGCCGTATTCTGTGTTTCTTGTAAGATTTGCAAGCACTTCGGTATCTCTTCTGTCAAAAAAGATCTGATCTGTCATATATTCAAGAATATCTTCTTTTGTTTTGTATTCGTCAAACGGTTCGAGCATCGCAGATAAAACGACTGCCGCGGCGAACGGATCTTTTGCATTGAATGGAATACCTATTGAGTTTGTTAAACTTTCGTGATATGAAAGATATACGCCCGGGGTCGCATTAGGTCCCTGCGGGAAAGGAAGAAGCCCGATATTGTCCATCTGATACATGATCGAGGTCGTGCCGACGATAAGTTCGCTTGTCCAGGCGGCATACATTACGCATTCGCCGTTTACAAATTCGGTATGGTCGCCTGCGGACTCGGAAGGATGGAAGCAGTCTTTATGAGTTTCCTGGATTATCTGTTTTGCCCTTTCCAGAGCTACCCTGCCCGGTTCGGTATACGCGCCGCAGACTACTTTTCCGTTATCGTATGCCGATAATGCAACGCCGTTTGAAAGGAACATATTCATGGCAAAATATGCGTGATGAGATTTCATGCCGTAAACGGTATCGCCGCCGTCGTTATGCGTATATGCGGAAAGACATTCCTCAAATTTATCCCATGTCCACGTCAGGTCCTCGACAAATTCTCTCGGGTCCGGCTGAGCGAGCTTTGATACGTACGACTCGTTGACCGCTATAATATGTCCCGTTGCGGTATAAAGAAGGTCGGGCCATGCGTAAGGAGTAACGCCGAAAATATCGTTTTTCCAGATAAGAGACTGGAGCATATTCGGAGTTCCCCATTTTTCGACGTTTTCGATATCGATAAGAGAGGAAAGGCCCGTAAGATATCCTGCGCGGACATCCGTGATCATGTAATAGCTTTCCGCCTTGATAAGATCAAGAAGCTGTGCGCCGGACATGACCCCCGAACGGAGGACGTTGAGGATATCCTCATTGTATTCGATATTTATCTTGCAGTTATAGGCGGTTTCAACGTCCTTCTTTTTCTGCATGACCATATCTGCGTGCGAAGTGCCGGGTGTAAAGCCCAGAACAGTATCTCCGTCCTTGCCGCTCCAGCCCCACGTTGCTACAAAACCGTCGAGGTCTGATCCCCCTGCCGTTGCCTCGTATTCGGGGACGATTTCTTCTTCAGTCTGACCGCAGGCACAAAGGATAAAAGCGAATATCAGCGCAAAAACAACTGTGTGAATTAAGCGTTTCATTGTTTTTCCTCCCTGTTTTTTTCTATTTTATCATATATCAGAGTATTTTTCAAGCGGTTTTAAGGCATATCGTTTATTTTTCGTCAGATCCGGATTTTTTTATAATGTCGGGCAGCATCATACCCATAAGTATTTCCGCATCCGTCCAGCCCGTTTCGCTGCATTTCGGCGCCCAGCCGATATCGTGAGGACAGCCGTATACTTCTACGGAGTCCATATCGAATGCCCTGCACCATGAGCCGTTTATTTTCGGGTCGTCGGAAATAATCTGACAGTTGATAAAAAACTTAACCGTTTCGCTCCAGAGTGAAAAGTATTTTTCCTCCCCCGTAGCGTAATACGCAAAAGCAAAGCCCAGAGGAAGCCAGTTGTTTGAATAAAGAAGGTCGGCAACGGGATCTCCGTTTTCGGCAAGAAGCGAGCACTCGCCCCTTGATTCCCTCGAATAATGTGCCTTGTATCCCGTATCCCATTCGCGGAATCCGCCGAAAGGATGCTTTTGCGCGAGCAGGTCTTCCGTTACGCGGTGAAGCATATCAAGATGCTTTTTATCTTTGGAAACATAGTAAAGAACCGCAAGCGGAAGAATAAGGCGGCACATTTCTTCGGTTTCGCTCTGTTCGCGCCCCGTTTCGGGATAAAGCGACATAATATATTCAAGTCCCCTGCGGGCAACATCGTAATAAGTCTGATTTCCGCAGCATTTGTAAGCGAGTAAAAGCGCGGCGTGATAATATGCGTTGTAATGCGCGGAAGGTCTTCCGTGCTCCGCTTTTGCAAGCTCCGCTATTTTTTCCTCTGAAAGCTGCGGACCGTCGGTTCTTGCTACTCTGCATCCGTCCTTTGCCGTTGTTTTTACGAGAAAATCGAGCGCTTTGCAGACGTTGGGCAGTTTTTCGTCATTTTTAAGAAACAGGCAGTTGAAAAGCGCAGGCAGAACCGCGCGCGCAACGTCGTCCTGATAGCAAACCTGCCATGCGGTATGAGTCCAGCGCATCATACCGTCTAAAAGTCCGCCTCGGATCTGCATGTTGTCAAAAATGAACTCAAACAGGTTTTTTGAATAATCCAGATATTCCGGGTTGCCTGAAAGCGTACCGTAAAAAAGAAAGGCGCCGGCAGATTCGCCCGAACAGTCGTTTCTTACCGCATCTGCTGTCTTCTGAACTCCGTTGTAATCGATTTCGTGCCTCAGTCCTTCTTTAATTCCGCCTTTTCCGCCGTCCGTAAGAAATGAGCTAAGCCACAGAATGCCCCTGTCAAGAGCTTCTTTTCTGCATTTTTCAAATGTTTTTTCGTCAGAAAGATCTTCGGCGCAAAAACGGACGGGCGGCTCGGGATAAGCGGACGGTTTATTCCCCGTTATCCACTCTGCGATATAGTCAATAAGGCACTTCCACGCCTTTTGAGGCGCAAATCTTGCGCGGACGTAATTATGCAAAACAAAAGAGCACATCATAACGTTTTCGCCGATTTTCCACAAAGCGGGAAACGAATCTTTCATTATTTCGTCTTTACCCGCATTCCAGTGTTTATGCGCGATTATATGATCTCTGTATACAAGAAGCGGTTTGTAGCCGGGGACGGTGCACCACGGACGCAACATGGCATTGCTTCCGTCGTCAAGAAGATCCCCTACCGAAAGACCGGGTATACCGCCTTCTTCGGGAGATGCGACAGCAACAAGGCGCATGCGGGTTGTATTTGCAGGTTCGTCGGAGTATATTCCGTCCCAGCTGTTAAGCCCTTCGGTAAAAAGGCGTTTGCCCTTTGCAGCTTCGTTTTCAAGACGGATGCGAAGCCTCGGGTCAAGCACTTTTCCGCAGGCAAGAATAATATACGAATCAAACGAACTTAAATCCAAGTACAATGCGTTTTCAAAAGTTGAATAAGTTGCGTTTACGCCGCAGCTTTCGATAACCGAACAAAAATCAGACTGTTTGTTTTCAAGAATCAGACAGTTCATACCGTTTTTCCTCTCCCCGTTCCGATTTACAAAATCATTATAACGGCAATAAAACGATTTGTCAAGATAAATTTCGCTGATTAGCCCGAACATATTGAAAAATACGTTAATATATGATATAATATATAAAAAGCCGAAAGAAAGCATTGCGATATGGAAATGATTGCTTACTGCGGGCTTAACTGCGCAAAATGCGACGCATACAGTGCGACCGTAACTGACGATAGCGCTTTAAGAGCAAAAACCGCGAAGCTGTGGTCCGAGCTTAACGGAATAAAGATTCTGCCCGAACATATAAACTGTGAAGGCTGCAAAAAGGACGGGGTTAAAACCGTATTTTGCGAAAGTCTTTGCGAAATAAGACGGTGCGCGCTGAAAAAAGGCGTGAAAACCTGCGGATATTGCGGCGGGTTTGACGGATGCAAAACCGTTGCGGCGATTGTTTCAAACAACGAAGAAGCGCTTAACAATCTGAAAACAACATTTAACATACACAGGGGGCGATATATTTGTATCTCGAACTTAAAGACATTGAAAAGTCCTTCGGAGAAAAAAAGGTTCTGACGGGTGTGTCCTTCGGAGCGGAAGGCGGAAAGGCATTCGGGCTTCTGGGAAGAAACGGCGCAGGAAAAACGACTGCAATACGTATTTTAATGAACGTTTTTCCGGCAAACAGCGGAGAAGTGCTTATTGACGGAAAACCGATTGATTACAAAGAAACAAAAATCGGTTATCTTCCCGAAGAAAGAGGACTTTATCCGAAAAAGATAATTATAGATCAGCTTATATACTTTGCCGAGCTGAAGGGAATGAGCCGCAAGGCAGCCGTGCAGTCTGTTGATTACTGGCTCGGCAGACTGGGTATGGCCGAATACCGCAACAAACGTCTCGATACGCTCTCAAAGGGCAATCAGCAAAAAATACAGCTTGTAACCGCTCTTGCACATGACCCCGACATTATAATACTTGACGAGCCGTTTTCGGGACTTGACCCGGTTAACGCAATGCTGCTGAAAGATGTTGTAAAAGAGCAGATATCGCAGGGAAAAATTGTTTTGTTTTCAAGCCATCAGATGAGCTATATAGAGGAATTCTGCGACAGTATCGCAATTTTAAACAAAGGGGTTGTTGTTCTTCACGGTGACCTTCATCAGATCAAACGCGATTATCCGCGAGACCGTCTTGTTGTAAGAACGCAGACGCCCGATGCAGTCCGCGCCGATTTCGGTAACGATTGCACGGTTGCGGAAGACGGAAGCCTTATGATAAAGCTTTCAAGCCCCGCAGAAAAGAAATCCGTTATGGCAAATCTCACGGAAAACTACGATATTGACGAGGTAAAGGTGTTTGAGCCTTCGCTTAACGACATCTTCGTGGAATATGCGGGAGACGCACCGAAGGAGGCATAAAAAATGAAACAGTTTGGAACAATACTCAAATTTGAGCTTAAGTATTATTTAAAAAACAAGGTTTTTATCGGGATTACGGTTTTTCTGGTTGTTCTGATTGCCGCGGTTATGTTTTTCCCGAGGATTGTCACGGTGTTTGAAACAGACGAATCGGATACAGGCGTTGAATTACTGTCTCGTCCGATTATGTATGTTAAAACCGACTCGGCGCAGCCGGATGCCGTAAAAGAGATATTTGCATCGTCATTCCCCGACTATGACGTTTATATAACCGAAGACGGTACGGACGAAATAGAAACCGCGGTTTTACACGGAGTTGCGGAATGCGCTTTCGTTCTGACGGGCGACACTTCGTTTACTTATTATGTAAACAACCTTTCGCTTTACGATATGAATGCCCAGATTGCTTCGGAAACTCTTTCGCGCGTATATCAGATGAACGCGATGATAAACGGCGGAATTTCCGCGCAGGATGCCGCAGGTATTATGAATATACAGATTGAAGGCGAAACGGTCAGCCTCGGCAAAAGTCAGTTTCAGAATTTCTTTTATACTTACATTATGATTTTTGCCCTTTATATGGTCATTCTGCTTTACGGACAGATGGTTGCGACAAACGTGGCAACCGAAAAGAGTTCGAGAGCAATGGAGCTTCTTGTTACAAGCGCAAAACCGACTTCAATGATGTTCGGCAAAGTGCTCGCGTCGTGCCTTGCGGGACTTATTCAGCTTATTGCGATATTCGGCTCGGCACTTGTGTTTTACAATATCAACAAGCCGTACTGGGGCGAGAATATGATAATTGAGTCGATTTTCAACATTCCGCCTGAACTGCTTATATATATGCTTGTTTTCTTTATTCTCGGTTTTCTCATTTATGCTTTTATGTACGGAGCGGTCGGCTCAACAGCGTCCAAGCTTGAAGATATAAATACTTCCGTTATGCCTATAACAATGCTTTTCATTATTGCGTTTATGGTTGTTATGATGTCTATGAGCTCGGGAGAAATAGACAACCCGGTAATGAAGGTATGTTCGTTTATTCCGTTTACGTCACCCATGTCAATGTTTACAAGAATAGCCATGAGCACGGTGCCCTGGTATGAAACAGCGATTTCTATAGTAATTCTTATTGTATCCACAATCGGAGTAGGCATTATTTCCGCAAAGATTTACCGTACGGGCGTTTTAATGTACGGAACGACGCCGACAGTAAAAAATATAATAAAAGCAGTCTGGAAATCTTAATATTCCGGGCGTCACAGTTAAATTTTTATTAAGGAGGGGCTATGCTGCAAGTTAAATCACTTACAATCACGCAGAAAAAAGACCTTAGAACGCTTATTAAAGACTTTAACCTGACGCTTAACCGCGGCGACAAAGCCGTGATTATAGGAGAAGAGGGCAACGGAAAATCCACGCTTTTAAAATGGATTTACAGTCCGTCTCTTATTTCGGATTACGCAGATGCAGACGGGATACGAACGACACAGGGCGAAGTGATCGGATATCTGCCGCAGGAACTTGCCGAAAACGACAAAGAAAAAACGGTTGCCGAATTTTTTACAGATACAGGTGCTTTTGACGAAGGGTATTCGGAAGATTTATACAGAGTTGCAGCGGAAATGGGTTTTTCCGATACGCTGATTTATTCTGACCGTAAAATGAATTCGCTTTCGGGCGGTGAACGCGTTAAGATACAGATGGCGGGCATACTGCTTTCCTCGCCCGACATTCTGCTTCTTGACGAACCCTCAAACGATATCGATCTTACAACGCTTCGCTGGCTTGAAAACACAATCAACGGCTTTTCCGGCGCGGTTTTGTATATTTCCCACGATGAAACGCTTATTGAGCGCACGGCAAACAGGGTAATATTGCTTGAACACCTCAGGCATAAATCCGTTGCGCGGGCAACCGTTGCAAACGTTCCTTTTGCCGCCTTTGTCGAAGAACGAAAAAGAACGTTTGATAATCAGGAACGCGAAGCGTTAAACGAACGGCGCGAAGAGAAAAAGGCACTGGAAAAATTCCGCCGTATCGAACAGGCTGTGGAATCGGATCTGAACAGTATTTCAAGAAGAAATCCGTCGGGCGGAAGACTTCTTAAAAAGAAGATGAAAGCAGTAAAGTCCATGGAGCGGCGATACGAAAGAGAGCACGGCGAAATGACAGAGCTGCCCGAAACGGAGTCTGCAATCACGGTACGTTTTTCGCGTCAGAAGGCAATTCCGTCGGGGAAAACGGTAGCCGATTTCTCTTTCCCTCAACTGAAAATACCGGACGGAACAGTAATTGCAAAAGACATCTGTTTTACCGTTAAAGGTCCCGAAAAAATCTGTATTGTCGGCGCAAACGGAACGGGGAAAACGACTCTTATAAGAAAAATCGCAAAAGAGCTGGCTACAAGAACCGATATTTCGGTATGCTATATGTCGCAAAACTACGAGGAAACGCTTCCTTATGATTTAACGCCTACAGAATATCTTGCCCCTTCGGGCAGCAAAGACGACGTTACTACCGCAAGAACGTTTCTCGGTTCGATGAACTATACCGCAGAAGAGATGTTTCACCCAATAAAAGAGCTTTCGGGCGGGCAGAAAGCGAAGCTGTTTTTTTTGAAAATCAGCGTTTGCGAAACCGACGTGCTTATTCTTGACGAACCGACAAGAAATCTTTCGCCTCTGTCGGGGCCGGAAGTGCGGAAAATACTCAAACAGTTTCCCGGAGCCATAATAAGCGTTTCGCACGACAGAAAATATATTTCGGAAGTCTGCGATAAAGTATACGAATTGACCGAAGAAGGATTAAAACGGACGGATATTGCAAAAACGCTCTGAAAATCATTTTTTTTAAGAGTTCCTGCGGGTAAAGTCGCGGGAACTCTTTTTATCGCCTTAAAAAAAATTTTTAAAAATCTGAAATTACCTATTGACAAATTGAATACTTCGTGATATGATGTATTACACGAGAGGAGGTATATGATGGATATACAACTGAAACGCGGTCTTTTGGACGTATGCGTTCTTGCGGCAATAAAAAACGAGGATTCATACGGGTATAAGATAATAAAAGATATGAAACCCTATATCGAGCTTTCCGAATCAACGCTCTACACCATCCTGAAAAGACTTGAAATTGCAAATATGCTTACGGTGCGAACAGCCGAACATGACGGAAGACTTCGAAAATACTACAGGATTACCGATGCCGGACTGAGGCGTATTGAAGAATTCAAGTCTGAATGGAAAGAAGTAGTATCTATCTACCGGTTTGTTGTTAAGGAGGACAGCCATGAATAAAGAGGAATTTTTGAACGGACTCGGAAACGCGCTTGCGGGTCTGCCGCAGGACGAAGTTAACGAGCGTATTGCGTTTTACGGTGAAATGATAGACGACCATATTGAAGAGGGTGCAAGCGAAAGCGATGCCGTTGCGGCTATCGGATCGGTTGAGGAGATTGCATCTCAGATAATCGCCGAGATACCGATCACAAAAATAGTTAAAGAGAGAATTAAGCCGAAACGCAGCTTACGCGCGTGGGAGATAATACTTATTATTCTCGGTTTTCCGCTGTGGTTTCCGCTGGTTGTTGCGGCGTTTGCCGTTTTACTTTCACTGTATATAGTTTTATGGTCGCTTGTAATTTCGCTCTGGGCGGTTGAAATATCGCTTTGGGCAAGCGCGCCGGCGTGTATTGCGGCTTCGGTTGTAGGATTTGTTCACGGAAACATTTTTTTCGGACTGATGCTGCTTGGCTGCGGACTGTTTATTGCGGGGATATCGATATTTTTGTTTTTCGGATGTGTTGCCGCAACTAAGGGAACCGTGACACTTACAAAGAAAATTGCTTTGGGAATAAAATCAATGTTTATTAAAAAGGAGAGCTGAAATGAAAAAAGGATTGATTGTAACTGCCGTTATACTTACTGTTGCCGGGCTTGTTCTCATAATCGGGTCATTCTTTTTCAACGGTCCGAATTTTGCGATTTCGGAAAATGCAAAAACTGAAACAAACACGTATACCGTAACCGACGGTTTTGACAATATATACATTCAAACGCTTGAAGCGGACGTTAAGCTGATTCCGTCCGAAAACGGGGAATGCCGTGTTGTTTGCGAAGAACGCGCATATACCAGACATAAAGTTTCGGTTGAAAACGGGGCGCTGAAAATCGAAGCGGAAGATACGAGAAAATGGTATGATTTCATTCTCCTCTTTTCGTTAAATTCACAGTCCGTAACCGTATATCTTCCGTCCGACCGCTATGAAGAACTTGATATAAACTGCGCTACGGGCGGCGTATCAGTATCTGAACGGTTCACTTTTGAAAAAGCGTCGGTTTCGTCGAGCACGGGCAGCGTATCGTTTAAAGCGTCGGCAGAAGGTGATGTGAAAATCAAAACGACCACGGGAAGCATACTTATTGACGGGGTTACCGCCGACAGTATCGAGCTTGCCGTTTCAACGGGTTCGGTTACGGCGGAAAACATAAACTGCCGTGAGAAAATCTCGGTTAACGTATCAACGGGAAGAGCATTGCTTGACGGAGTAAAGTGCAAATCGCTGAGTTCGGACGGAGGCACGGGTAAAATTACGGTTAAAGACACCGTTGCAACCGAAAGTTTCAGAATTGAGCGAAACACGGGCGACATTCATTTTCAGAACTCGGACGCGGGAGAAATTTTCGCCAAAACATCAACGGGAGACGTTACGGGAACGCTGAATTCCTCAAAAGTGTTTGTTGCAAAAACCTCAACCGGCAAAATTACGGTTCCCGACACCGTATCTGGCGGAAAATGCGAAATTACAACCGCAACGGGAGATATTAATATAAGCATCAACGACTGATACTGTCTGAAAACAAAAGAGGGAATGAGATTTATGTCCGCTTCACTTAAGGATTTGGTGAAATGGCACAAATGACGTCTTCAAGCGGAAATAAAAAGAGCGATCATATCGGATAAAAATGAGTCCGACACGGTCGCTCTTATTTTGTTTTCGGCATGAGTATGAGTGCCGCCGCAGAATAGGCGGCGGGGAAATCATCTGCCGTACGTTTTTATAATCTCCTCTGCAACAAGGCGTTTCTGTATGCAGCGGTCCATTGCCTGTTTTTCTATATAACGGTGTGCGTCAGCCTCGTTCATTTTAAGCTCGGATATAAGAAGCAGTTTCGCGCGGTTTACTGTTCTGATTTCATCCATCTTCTGTTCGACGGATATAACTGTTTTCTCTGTCTGACGCAGGCGCTCACGCGCGCTTGCAAGCCAGTCCAGAGCGAGACTCATGGAAGATTTTGATATCGGTCTGGCGATGAGGAACACGCCGAATTCGGCGGATCTGTCAAAAAACTCCGCATACTGTTCAGATCGCACCAGAAGCAGCACGACGGTATTTTTTCTGCCTCCCGCGTCGATCGAGAAGCGCATTCCGTCCTCGTCCGGCAAGGGAGAGTTGACTATTACGAAATCATAGTCCCTCTCCGACAGAGCGCGTTTTGCAGATGAGATGTTCCCGACTGTTCTCACCGGATCGTATCTCGAAGAAGGGAACATTCCGGCAAGACCGCTGTTGAGACTTGCAGACGCGGAAACAATAAGAACGCTGTATATCCGCTCTTTCAGACTCATGTTGTTCCCTCCTTTACATTATTTCCGCCCGGGGTTTATTTGCAGTATATATCAATGATATCTGAAGGCAGATGTTCTTTTATAAATCCGCCGGAACATGCCGCTTTGTGCGCTTCCGCAAGATTCTGAGGGAGCTTTTTCAGCGATTCGAGCACGGATGTCTCTGCGCTGAAAAGATTTATATCTTCGGGATCGGGCAGTACGGTCCCTTTTTTTATTCCGTCAAGTCCGGCATAGATAATAAGCGCGAACGCAAGGTAAGGATTTGCAGTCGGATCCGGCGAGCGCAGTTCGGCGCGGCGGTATTCCCCCACAGCCGCCGGAACGCGTATAAGCTGGGAACGGTTTTCGTGAGACCAGGAGATGTAGACGGGTGCTTTGTTTCTGCCGAGGCGGAGGTAAGAATCCGCGGTAGGATTCAGAAAAGCGGTCATTTCGCCCACATGGTCCAGTATACCCGCTATCATGCCCCGAAGAACGCCGTCATCATGCGGTCTTACGGAAAGATTGACATGAAACCCGTTGCCCGGTCTGTCAATTATGGGCTTTGGCGAAAAGTCGGCGAATAGTCCGTTGCGGTGCGCCACAGTCCTTACAACGGTCCGGAACGTGCAGGCATTGTCTGCTGCGTTCAGTGCGTCCGAATATCTGAAATCGATCTCGTTCTGTCCCGGGCCCTCCTCATGGTGCGAGCTCTCGGGCTGTATTCCCATCTGTTCAAGTGTCAGGCAGATCTCTCTGCGGATGTTTTCGCCTTTGTCTGCCGGAGCGATATCCATGTATCCCGCCCTGTCATACGGTTTATCGGTTTTTTCACCGTTTTCGTCAAGCTCGAAAAGATAGAACTCCTGCTCTGCACCGAAATAAAACGTATACCCCTCCGAAGCCGCTTCTTTCACGGCTTTTTTCAGCAGACTTCTCGTGTCGTATTCGAACGGAGTGCCGTCAGGATACGTTATATCGCAGAACATACGCACTACGCGCCCGTGTTCGGGACGCCACGGAAGGGGAACAAGCGTATCCGGTTCCGGGTGCAGAAAAAGATCGGAATGTGCCTCATCTCCGAATCCCGAAATCGCGGACGCATCGAATGCAATGCCGTAATCGAATGCACGGCCGAGTTCATCGGGCATGATGGAAATGTTTTTCTGCTTCCCGAAAACGTCGCAGAAAGCAAGACGTATGAATTTGACGTCCTCCTCGGCGACATATTGCATTACTTCTTCTTTTGAGTAATTCATAAAAACCTCCTGATCAGTTGGGTACGTAAAGCCGTTTGTACGGGTTTCCGCTGTCCGGCGTAACAACGGTGAACGCGCAATCCATGATCGTTTCCGCGTCATCTCCGAACAGTCTGCAGTATTCCTCCACATAATCTCTTGTTTCTCTCAGATCTTCGGCAGACGCCGGTCTTGCCGTCACCTGGTCCGGGAAGTTTATTCCTTTGCAGTCGGAGCGGAGAATCATTTTTCCTCCGTGCATTCCCGTGCACGGGAAATTGCCCACTATACGCCTTTCGCTTTCCGTAAGGCCGAGCACTACGATGACTCCGCCTGCCTGGTATTCCCCGAGAAAACTTCCCGTCTTTCCGCCTATTATCATAAGGGGTATCTTTTCCCTGTATGCTTTCATGTGAATGCCGGCGCGGTATCCCGCGTCTCCCTTAACTATGATTCTGCCGCCTCTCATGGCGTATCCGGCAGCGTCGCCCACATTTCCGTATATGGCAATACTGCCCTCGTTCATGGTATCTCCCACGGCGTCCTGCGCATTGCCGTCCGTGATGACGGTCGCCCCGTTGAGATACGCACCGAGAGCGTTTCCCGGTGTGCCGCTGATACGAACGGTAATTCCTGCCATTCCGGCAGCTATAAAGCGCTGTCCCAGACAGTTGATTATTTCGTATTCGCTCTCGCCGCCGCGCAGCTTCTCGTTTATCTCGCGGTAGTTCATATTGTCGGCATCTATTCTCATATTATACCACACCTCCGAACTTTTGTCTACGGATTTCGGATGAAAAAACAGAACTTGACGCTGTTTTTTTAGAAGATTCGAAATCAATCGTATTAAGAGGCACTCTGTTCCTGATAAGCGACGTGTAAATACCTGCCCTGACTGTATCCCCTATAATGATGAATCCTTTAAGATATCCTTCTTTGACGAAGAACCTCTTTACAGAGTCCCCTTCTCTGACCTCGGAATATTCTCCCTCGTATGTGCCTGCGGTCATTATATGAAGCCCGAAAAATCCGATCGAGTTCATCGGTATGGCCTTGTCAAAAACACCGTCGCCTCCTGCCATATTTACGCCGGCAGTATACCCCTGCATATACGCGTTGGGCATTATTGCCAGCACGCGCTTTGCTCCGAGAGAGATATCGTTGCCTTCGGCGCAGTCGCCCGCGGCATATATTCCGTCCAGAGACGTTTTCATCCGCTCATCAACGACTATGCCCCTGTTCACCTCGCCTCCGGCGTTTTTAACAAGAGCCGTCTTCGCTCTGACACCGACAGCAAGTATGAGTATGTCGAAACCGACCGTTGCACCGCTTTTCATATACGCCGTGTTACCGTCGAATCTGACTGCGCTGTCGCCGAGCATGAATCTGATGCCCTTCTTTTCGAGATGATTTTGGACTGTGCCGGCACACTCCGCGTCAAGGATGCTTGAAAGCACTCTGTCCGCAAGGTCGCACACCGTTATGCTGGCCACTCTGCCGTATATGCCTTCTGCGCATTTAAGGCCAATAAGTCCCGCTCCCACTATGAGCACCCTTGCGGTGTCACAAAGTTTCTTTTCAATTTCGAGCGCGTCGTCGAGTGTCATGAACGAAAATCTGTTCTCCACCGTTTCCAGTCCTTCGAAAGGGGGAACGAAAGGCGACGAGCCTGTTGCAACGCAGAAAGCGTCGTATGAAATAATCCTGCCGCTGTCGGTGGTCACGGTCTTCGCTGAAGGATCTGCGCCTGAAGCCTTCTCCCCGTAAAGCACCTCGCACCCGTTTCTTTCGTAGAAGCCGGCATCGCGGTATCTCATGCGTTCGGTATCGGTTTTTCCCTCAAGATAGTATGATATGAGAGGTCTTGAGTAAACATGATGCTTTTCCGCGGAAATCACGGTTATCTTTCCGGTTCTGTCGATGCTTCGTATTCCTTCGATGCATCCGACCGCGGCGGCTCCGTTGCCCGCTATGACATAGTTTCTCATTCAGCCTCTCCCCTTTCCTCGTAAACTATAGCTCTGTTAGGACATCCGGTTACGCACGCCGGAGCGCCGCACGTGTTGTTGAGACAAAGCTCGCATTTCTGCATTGCGCCGTCTTCGCCCGGTGCAAGAGCTCCGTAAGGGCAGACAAGAACGCATGTAAGGCATCCGACGCACTTCGTCCTTTCAATGCAGACAACGCCGTCCTTTTTTGAAATTGCACCTGCAATGCAGCTCTTGACGCATATCGGATCCTCACAGTGGCGGCAGGAGACCGCAAAAGTAATTTTGTCATCGCCCTCCACATGGATACGGGGGAATATCTTTTTACCCCTGAGAGCTGTAATGCTCCTGAATCCGGAATTGGCAAACGCACAGTTGTATTCGCACAGATGGCACCCAAGGCACCATTCTTCGTTGACATAGACTCTTTTCATATTTATTCTCCCGCATGAGATATGCCGAGTATCCCAAGTTCCTTTTCTGTCATTCCTACTCCGCGCAGCATAAGACGGTTGCCTCTGAGAGCCTCAATGGAGTTTATGCCCATTCCGCCCATGATTTCCATGATCTCGTGTTTCCATGCCGTCATGAGATTAATAAGACGCGCGCTGCCGATGTCGGGATTGAGGCGCTTGACGAGGTCGGGACGCTGTGTGGCGATGCCCCAGTTGCATTTACCGCTCTGGCAGGTTCTGCAGAGATGACATCCGAGAGCGAGAACCGCCGCTGTGGCGATATAGCACGCATCGGCGCCAAGCGCCACCGCCTTTACGACGTCTGCCGCGCTGCGTATCGAACCGCCTACAACGAGCGAAACGTTGTTTCTGATGCCCTCGTCGCGGAGACGCTGATCGACTGCCGCGAGAGCGAGCTCAATCGGAATACCCACATTGTCCCTTATCCTGGTAGGCGCGGCGCCCGTGCCTCCGCGGAATCCGTCTATGGCTATTATATCCGCTCCGCTTCGTGCAATGCCGCTGGCAATTGCCGCAATATTGTGAACCGCGGCGACTTTGACTATTATCGGTTTTTTGTATTCGGTGGCTTCTTTAAGAGAGAAAACGAGCTGACGCAGGTCCTCAATTGAATATATGTCATGATGAGGTGCGGGAGAGATCGCGTCCGAACCTTCGGGAATCATCCTTGTGCGCGAAACGTCTCCGACTATCTTCGCTCCGGGAAGATGTCCGCCTATACCGGGCTTCGCGCCCTGCCCCATTTTAATCTCTATGGCGGCGCCAGCCTTGAGGTAGTCCTCGTGCACGCCGAAACGTCCGCTTGCAACCTGAACTATCGTGTTTTTCCCGTATTTATAGAAATCCTCGTGAAGCCCGCCCTCGCCGGTGTTGTAAAGCAGCCCCAGTTCGGTTGCCGCCCTCGCGAGAGAGGCGTGGGCATTGTAGCTTATTGAACCGTAGCTCATAGCCGAGAACATGACGGGCATTTCAATATCTATCTGAGGAGAGAGATCGCATATAATTCTGTCTTCGGAGTCACGGCTGATTTTTGACGGCTTCTTGCCGAGCGAGACCTTCGTTTCCATAGGCTCGCGAAGCGGATCAATTGACGGATTCGTAACCTGGGACGCATTTATAAGTATACGGTCCCAGTATACGGGCAGAGGATTGGGGTTACCCATCGATGACAGCAGTACCCCGCCGCTTCCCGCCTGTCTGTATATCTCCTTTACGGTGCTGTCCTGCCAGTTCGCATTCTCCCTGAGCCGGCAGTCGCTCTTCACTATCTTCAGCGCTCTTGAGGGACAGAGAGACACGCATCTCTGACAGTTGACGCACTTTGTCTCATCCGATACCATGACGCCGCGTTCGGGATCGAATGAATGCACCTCGTTGGCGCACTGTCTCTCGCATACGCGGCACGCTATGCATCTTTCCTCATTTCTGACGACTTCAAATTCAGGATATATAAACTCGATACCCATATCAGTATGCCCCCTCTTGCACTCTTACTATGAAAGGCTCTCCGCCCGACGGGGCAAATATCCGCTCCGCATCCGGTTCCATCATCCTTATTGCGGATTCCTCGCTTGCCACGAAGACCCTGTCTCCCTTTTCGCCGACAACCATAGATCTCAGTTTCAGTCGGTCGTTTAGAGCCATCAGGCCGCCGTCGAACCCGAGTATTATCGAGAACGGTCCCGTAATGAGCAGGCTCGGGAAGACCTTGCGCAGATATGTAAGCTTTCTTTTCTCGTATTCGTCTTCCTTTCCGGCGATAGTGCTCCAGAAAGGAGCCGCAATAACGTTTGCAGACTCTTCAAGAGTCAGTCCCTGAACGCGTAAGAGATAATCGAGAATGTACGTTATTACTTCGGTATCCGTCTGAAGATTGCACTTGTATCCGAACATCTCTATGAATCTGCGGTTCGCGTCGTATGAGGATATCTCGCCGTTGTGAACAACCGATCTGTCGAGAAGGGTGAACGGATGAGCGCCGCCCCACCATCCGGGCGTGTTTGTAGGGTAGCGTCCGTGAGCGGTCCAGCTGTAACCTTCGTATTCATCGAGCCGGTAATACAAACCTACGTCCTCGGGGAAACCGACGGCTTTGAACGTACCCATGTTCTTTCCGCTTGAGAACACATACGCGCCTTTCATCTCGGTGTTTATTTTCATAACCGTTCTGACAACGTATTCCCGCTCATCGAGCTGAAGGTCGGCGAGTCTGGACTTAAGCGGCGAAACGAAATATCTCCATATCACGGGTTCGTCGGTGATTTCGGGCATTTTCCTTGTAGGAATCAGCTCGCCCTTCACCACTTCGAATCCCTCTTTCAGAAACGCCTCGCATGCCTTTCTCGTATCTCTGCAATCGAAAAAGAAATGGAAAGCGTAAAGATCCCTGTATTCAGGGTATATGCCGTAGCCGGCAAACCCTCCTCCGAGTCCGTTGGAACGATCGTGCATCGGTTTCATCGCGGAGATTATCTTTTCCGCGGTCATACGTTCCCCGGATCTTGATATCACCGCTGCAACGGCGCAGCCTGACGGGATACGGATATCTTCTTCAAATGCTCTCATTATATGTATATCCTTTCGTTCTGATGACCTGAAAAAAGAAAAAAGGCGCTATTCCAGACGGGATTAACCCGTTTGAAATGAACGCCTTTGCTCATTTTTCAGTATTATACTCTTCAAGTACCGTTTTGTCAAGAGCAAAATCGCGGCAAAAACGGGTTTTTGATAAATTTTTAAAAAAATTCAAAAAAGGGACTTGACAAATCGCTTCCTGCGTTGTATAATGCATCACATAAAAGGCAAAGGCGTCTTTGAGCTTCATACTCGAAGACGCTTTATCTTTAAATTGAAATAAAATATTAATGAAGGCAAAGGCGTCTTTCGTGCATTTATGACATGAAAGACGCCTTTATCATTTAGAAGGAGCAAAAAACATGAAAACAGTATCGGAATACTTCGGAGACATGGTCTTTGACGACAGAGTGATGAAAGCGACCCTTTCTGCAAAAGTATACGCTTCCCTCAAAAAGACGATTGACGAGGGCGCACAGATCGATATAGGCGTGGCGAACGCAGTGGCGGACGCCATGAAGGACTGGGCGCTTTCAAAGGGCGCAACCCATTTCACGCACTGGTTCCAGCCGCTTACGGGCATCACTGCCGAGAAGCACGACAGTTTCATCTCCCCGTCTCCAGACGGCGGCGTTATAATGGAATTCTCGGGCAAGGAGCTTATAAAAGGCGAGCCCGATGCGTCATCGTTCCCGTCCGGCGGCCTGCGCGCCACATTCGAGGCAAGGGGATATACCGCATGGGATCCCACGTCGTATGCATTTATAAAAGGCAGAACTCTGTGCATCCCGACTGCGTTCTGTTCATACGGAGGTCACGCTCTTGATAAGAAAACGCCTCTGCTCCGTTCAATGGAGGCTCTCAACAGGCAGTCGCTCCGCATTCTGCGCCTGTTCGGCAACGACACCGCAAAATGCGTAAGGTCTTCCGTAGGACCTGAGCAGGAGTATTTTCTCATAACAAAGGAGATGTACGATGCGCGTCCCGATCTCAAATTCACGGGAAGAACGCTGTTCGGAGCGAAACCTCCGAAAGGCCAGGAGATGGACGACCATTATTTCGGAGCTATCAAGCCGCGCGTAGCCGCGTATATGGAGGATCTGAACGACGAGCTCTGGAAACTGGGCATAATGGCAAAGACAGAGCACAACGAAGTTGCTCCCGCACAGCACGAGCTTGCTCCGATATATACAACGACAAACGTGGCAACAGACCATAACCAGCTGACGATGGAAATCATGCAGAAAGTGGCGGCAAAGCACGGACTTGTCTGCCTGCTCCACGAAAAGCCG
>CAMZEM010000010.1 GCA_947305805.1 uncultured Clostridia bacterium
CAACATACATACAAAAATTAAAAAGATTTGATGAAATCGGATATCTTTCTTTTGATGCGCATTATAAAATATCGTTATTTTGAAATGAAAAATGACAATATTTTTATAAAATAATACATTATTGCATTGACTGCATATATTTTAATATGTTATAATACATCAGCAAATAACGGTCGGAATACGGTTTGAAAAGTTGTACACTGAGTAGAAACAGAGGGAAATCCGGTTCGAATCCGGAACAACCACCATTACTGTGTTTGAATCGCGATGCGGATATTAAAACGCGGGATTTCCGCGTAAAGTAACGCCAGCGGTCTCATGAGTCAGACAGCCTTTGTATTCCGGCAAATCGTATCTTTGGTGAGAAGAGTACGGCACTGGCGCGTACTCCTTTTTTATAACGTCCCTAATTCAGATTTACATATTTTTAAATCCCGTTTACGGGAACAGGAGGAAACTGTATATGAAAACATTTGCAAAAGTATGCTGCATCGTTCTTTCTCTTTCCATGCTCGCTTCTTTCGTAGCATGCGGCGGAGCAAAGTCCGACCAGGAACTCGCTGACGAGGTCGCAGAACTCATAGATGCGATCTACGTTCAGGAAAGAACAGACAAAACCGACGAACAGTGCGCAGCCGCAAAAGCCGCATGGGATAAGCTCACTGACGCTCAGAAAGAGCTCGTTAGCGGCGAAGAGGCAGACCCCGACTATTTCGGCAGAGATACCGGCGACGCTTCCAAAGATGATCCCAGAAACAGCGACAATATAGGCGAAAAGGAACTTCTTGTTGTAAGTTTCGGCACGTCGTTCAATGACAGCCGCGCAAAGGACACAAAGGGTATCGAAGACGCTCTTCAGAAAGCGTTCCCCGACTGGTCCGTAAGACGCGCTTTCACCGCTCAGATAATAATCAACCACGTTCAGGCGCGCGACGGCGAGAAGATCGACAACGTAGAGCAGGCTCTTGAACGCGCAGTTAATAACGGCGTAAAAACTCTCGTTATTCAGCCCACTCACCTTATGCACGGCGCAGAATATGACGAACTCATGGACGCAGTTGAAAAATACGAATCCAAGATAGAAAAAATCGTTGTTGCCGAACCTCTTCTCGGCTCGGTAGGTTCCGATGCTTCGTCTATCAACCAGGATAAACACGACACAGCGGTTGCTATCACTGCCGCAGCCGTAAAAGACGCAGGATTCACGGATTTCGAAGCAGCCGCAAACGACAACACGGCGTTTGTATTTATGGGCCACGGCACGTCGCATACCGCAAAAGTTTCGTATTCCCAGATGCAGGCTCAGATGGAAGAGCTCGGCTACGCTAACGTATTTATCGGAACCGTTGAAGGCGAACCCGAAGAGACTTCGGGCGAGGCAGTCATCGAGGCTGTTGCGGCAGCAGGATACAAGAAAGTCATCCTCCGTCCTCTCATGGTAGTTGCGGGCGACCATGCAAACAACGACATGGCAGGCGAAGATGAGGATTCATGGCTCAGCATGTTCGTATCTTCCGGCAATTTCGATAATGTCGATACTCAGATTGCGGGACTCGGAAGACTTGCAGACATCCAGGCAATATACGTTGCTCATACTCAGGCCGCTATCGACTCTCTGAACTAAAAGGAGTTAATCTGCTTTGAAAAACCTGAAAAGATATCTGACATTCTGTCTTCTTTTCGCGCTGTGCGCCGCATTCACCGCGTGCGGAGGCGGTTCCGGAAACGGTGAAGAAACATCCGCCCCGATTCCCGACGGAGTATATTCCGCCGATTTCGATACGGACGGAAGCATGTTTCACGTCAATGAGGCTCATAACGGAAAAGGAATACTTACCGTTAAAGACGGAAAGATGACGATTCACATATCTCTGCCGTCTAAAAACACGCTGAATCTTTTTATAGGCACAGCTGAAGACGCTCAGAAAAACGGCGCAAAGCTCCTTATGCCTACCGTTGATATTGTAACCTATTCCGACGGTGAGCAGGAAGAGGTTTACGGTTTTGACATTCCCGTGCCTTATCTCGATAAAGAATTCGACTGCGCTCTCGTCGGCAAAAAAGGAAACTGGTATGACCACAAGGTCATCGTTTCCAACCCCGTAAGGATAGTCGAAGACGGGGAATACACCGTTGACGTTACTCTCAGCGGAGGCGCAGGCAAGGCATCCGTATCGTCTCCCGCAAAGATCACCGTCAGTGACGGAAAGATTACCGCGGAGATAGTATGGAGCAGCCCGAACTACGAGTATATGACGCTTGACGGCGTTCAGTACGACAGAGTGAACACCGAAGGCAACTCAACCTTCATCATACCCGTCGAGCTTGACAGGGAGATTGCCGTAAGCGCTCTTACCACTGCCATGAGCGAACCTCACCTTATAGATTACACGCTGTTTTTTGACGGCTCCACAATGAAATAATTAAAATGAATCTCAGGAAAACAATAACGTATGTATTCATAATGCTGCTGTTCATATCGCTTGTTTCGTGCAGCGCGGGTAACGGAAACGGTCCGGGTGGGCTTCCCGCTCCCGAAAAGAGCATGCAGCTTGAATTTGCAACGCAGTTTTCGGTAGATTATTTCGAAGGCGGCGTAAAGCTGCTGTCACTTGCAGACGGAAGCCGGTTTTTGTTGATTCCGGAAGGCGTTTCCGCGCCTTCCGGTCTTGATAATGACATATGCGTGCTTTATCTGCCCGTAAAGAATATATATCTTGCCGCAACGTCCGCCATGTGTCTTTTCGATTCTCTTGAAAGACTTGATGCAATCAGCCTTTCGGGAACTCAGGAGGACGGGTGGTTTATTCCCAATGCCCGAAAAGCCATGCAGGAAGGCAGAATAGTCTATGCGGGAAAATACAGCCAGCCCGATTACGAGCTTATAACCGCAACGCAGTGTCCTCTGGCGATAGAGTCGATGATGATCGGCCATGCGTCGGATATAAAAGAACAGCTCGAGGCGCTCGGAATCACGGTTCTCGTAGATCAGTCCAGCAACGAACCGCATCCTCTCGGCCGCGCGGAATGGATAAAGCTCTACGGAGCCCTGCTGGACGAAGAGGAAAAAGCCGCCGAACTGTTTGCGGAACAGACCGCTTATCTTGAAGAGGTCTCACATGATGAGAATACCGGAAAAACCGTAGCATTCTTCTATGTCAGCACCACAGGCAGAATAGTCGCGAGAAAAAGCGGAGACTATGTAAGCAAAATGATCGCGCTTGCCGGAGGAAAATACGTTTTTGACCGGATAGGCGACGAAACATCGAAGACTTCTACCGTCACGCTTGAACCGGAGGCGTTTTACGAGGCGGCTCACGATGCCGATATCATTATATACAACGCTACAATCGCCGATGAGATAACTACAATAGGCGAAATGGTCTCGATGTGCGAGCTGCTCGGGGATTTTAAGGCAGTCAGGGAAGGAAACGTCTGGTGCACGCAGAAAAATATGTATCAGGAAACGACCGCCCTCGGAAAGATGATCAAAAATCTTCACGACATATTCCGGGGAAACTATGAAGAGCTGACGGAAGACTCATATTTCTACAGACTCGAACAGCAGAATTAAACAGTACCCAGAAATGATTTAATCTTATAAAAAACTGAAAAAGGCCGTTTTTAACGGCCGGAGGAAAACAGAATGAAATTCAGAATCATCGCAATGATCCTGGCCGCTCTCATGTTGGTATCTGTGCTGGCTGCGTGCGGCGGAAACGAAGACGGTTCATCCGCAGAATTCAACGGCAAACTCGTATTTGACCACTCCATGGAGCTCAAATATGCAAAATGCTTCTCCGTTGACTATTACAAAGGCGGTTACAAGGTAGCCAAACTCATTGACGATACGGTAATGCTCATCGTTCCCGAAGGAATGGATGTTCCCGAGGACAAGCCCGAGAACGCCATAGTTATTCAGCAGCCGGTAACGAACATACTCGTTTCTTCAACGCCCGTAACGTCTCTTATCAACTCCATCGGCGCTCTCGATGCCATCACTCTCACAACTTACGACGTTGACTCATGGTATATCGACGACGTCAAAAATGCTCTCACTTCCGGCAAAATGACTTATGTCGGCGAATACAAGTCTCCCGACTATGAAATGATCACCGCAGCGGGAACGAAGCTGGCATTCTTCTCAACCATGCTTACGGACGACGTAAGAGAACAGCTCGAGAACCTCGGTCTTGACATAGTGCTCGACCAGTCGGCTCAGGAAGACCATCCTCTCGCAAGAGTTGAATGGGCAAAACTTTACGGCGCAATCTTCAATAAGGAAGACAACGCAAACAATCTCTTTGAAGCTCAGAACAAATATATCGAAGATCTTTCAAAACTCGAAAAGACAGACAAAACCGTCGCTATGTTCTATATCACGTCAAAAGGCGTTCTCTATGCAAGAAACGCAGATGACTATATGGCAAAAATGGTCAATCTCGCAGGCGGACAGTATGCGCTTTCCGACGTCGGCGTAGGTGAAACGGGAACAATAAAGATGGAAATGGAAGCTTTCTTTGACAAGGCAAAAGACGCTGACTATATCATCTACATCTGGTCCATGGGCGGAAAACCCGAGACGCTCGCCGATTTCATCGCCCGTGCAGAGATCCTCGGCGATATCAAGGCAGTCAAGGAAGGAAACGTATGGTGCACAACACCCGACTATTTCCAGATTCAGAACACAATAGGCAGCATGATCAACGATATAAGACTCATGCTCGACGCAGATGCGTCCACCGATAAGCTGACGTATCTGTTCAGACTCAAATAATGGGCACAGTTAAAACTTCAAACAGGAATACCGCGCGTTATTGCGTGGTATTCCTGGCATTTTTTGTTTTATTCGCCGTTGCCGTCATCTGGAATATCCGTAGCGGCAGCGTTAGCATCTCCGTAAAGGAGATAATAGACATACTGTTTTTCGGCAATACCGAAAACACCGTTGCATACAACGTAATATGGAAGATACGTCTGCCTCGTCTCCTGCTCGCATCGCTGCTCGGAGGCGCACTTTCGCTGTCCGGATTTCTCATCCAGACATTCTTCCGCAACCCTATAGCAGGTCCGTTCGTGCTTGGTATTTCATCGGGCGCGAAAATGTTTCTTGCAATAGTCACCATCCTCATGAACGGGATTTTCAGCAGAATGCCGCTTTCAATAACGGTAATATCGTCGTTTGTGGGTTCTCTTCTTTCGCTTCTGCTCGTTCTTCTCTTTACGGGCAGGGTGAAGAATATGTCGATGCTCCTCGTCATCGGCATTATGATAAGCTATATATGCTCCGCCGTGACGGATCTTCTCATCAATTTCGCAAACGAATCCGATATAGTCAATCTTACTCACTGGTCACTTGGCAGTTTTTCTGCCGCGTCATGGCAGGATGTGCGTATGTCGGCTTACATAATAGTACCGGCACTCATTGTCGTTTTTCTTATGTCGAAACCTATGTCAGCGTACGCTCTCGGCGAGGAATACTCCCGGAGCCTCGGGCTTAACATAAAACTGTTCCGCGTCATCCTCATTCTTTTAACCGGCGTGATGTCTTCGTGCGTCGTTGCGTTTGCGGGACCGATTTCCTTCGTAGGCATCGCCGTTCCGCATATATGCCGCATGCTTCTCAAAACGTCTAAGCCTATTCTGATGATACCCGCTTCGTTTTTCTGCGGAGCTTTCTTCTGCGTGATTTGCGATCTTGCCGCAAGAACGCTCTTCTCGCCTACGGAGCTTTCGATAAGCACGGTAACGAGCGTTATAGGCGCGCCGATAGTCATCTGGCTGATGATATCAAGGAGGAGAAATGAATTCTGACAATAATATGAACGATAAACTCAGAATAGACTCCCTTACGGTCGGATATAACGGAAAACCGCTTATTTCCGGCATCGATATCGCCGTAAAAAGAGGCGAGATAGTCACTCTCATCGGCCCGAACGGGTCCGGAAAATCAACCATACTCAAAAGCATCACCCGTCATCTGGCGACAATTGCCGGAACCGTATATATTGACGGAAAAGATATGAAACTCATGACCGGAAAGGAACTATCGGTGCAGATGTCCGTAGTTCTTACCGAACGCGTGCGTCCCGATCTTACAACGTGCCGCGATCTTGTATCCGCCGGCAGATACCCATATACGGGAGGCCTCGGTCTTCTGAGCGCGCATGACAGGGAGGTTGTGGAAAAATCTCTCGAACGCGTAAATGCGCTCGAAATCGCGGACAAATACGTTACCGAGATCAGCGACGGCCAGAGGCAGAGAGTGCTTCTCGCAAGAGCGATCTGCCAGGAACCTGAGATAATCGTCCTCGACGAACCCACGTCGTTTCTTGATATAAAACATAAGATTGAGCTGCTCGAAATACTTTCGAACATGGCAAAAAAGGAAAAGATAGCCGTTGTAATGAGTCTTCACGAGATAGACCTTGCCGAACGCATATCAGACAAGATAGTTTGTGTGAAAGGCGACAGAATATCCGCTTACGGACCTCCCGAAGAGATATTCTCGGACAGAAACATAGCCGATCTGTACGGTCTTGAAAACGGGTATTTCAACGCTCTCCTCGGTTGCATAGAACTTTACAGGCAGACAGGCGGAGAGCAGTATTTCGTTATAGGCGGAAACGGAACGGGCATACCGTTTTACCGGGCACTCAGAAAAAAAGGGATACCGTTTACCGCCGGCATACTTCAGGGCAACGACCTTGATGTCTCGGTCGCCCGTCCTCTTGCGCAGAAGCTGATATGCACGGAACCGTTCTGTTCCGTTACAGGGGAACTCATGGAAGAGGCAAAAAAAGCCGTCGATGATTCCGTTGCGGTAATAGACTGCGGCTGTCCCGCAGGAGAATACAACAAAGCGAATGCCGAACTGATAGAATACGCCCGTTCGTCAGGCAAAAAGATATACGGAAGCATCGGTGAGATTCCGGAGGTGGATATATGAACTGTCCGCGAGTTCTTATAGCAGGCACGTCGAGCGGAAGCGGCAAGACTACGGCCGTATGCGCGGTGCTTTCGGTTCTGAAAAAGCGCGGTCTTAACGTCAGATCGTGCAAATGCGGTCCGGACTATATCGATCCGATGTTCCACCGCACGGTGCTCGGCATAAGAAGCGTAAATCTCGACCCGTTTTTCTGTGACGAAGGCACTCTCAACCGTCTTCTGGCGGAAAACTCCGGAAATGACGTTACCGTCATCGAAGGAGTTATGGGCTATTATGACGGAACGGGCGCGGAAGGCACTGACAACAGCACGTACACCGTTGCAAAAAGGACCCGTACTCCGGTTGTGCTCGTTGTAAATGCTAAGGGGGCGTCGTCATCCGTTCTTGCCGTGATCGAGGGATTTATGAGATTCGTTCCGGAAAGCATGATAAAAGGTGTGCTTTTCACGCGAGTCTCTCCCATGACATATAAATATCTTAAAGACCTTACGGAAAAGCGCTTCGGCAACAGCATCGTTCCGGTAGGGTACATACCCGAGCTTCCGCAGGACTGCGTGCTTCCTTCGAGACATCTCGGACTCGTTACGGCGGACGAGATAGACGATATTTCGGGCATACTCGAAAAGACGGCGGATATATGCGAAAAAACGATAGATACGGATAAGATCGTCTCTCTTGCGGAAACCGCCTCGGAGCCCGAATACATCGCATTTGAAACGGAAAAATTCCCGTCGGTAAAGATTGCCGTGGCGTATGACGATGCTTTCTGCTTTTATTACGGCGAGACTCTTGACCTTCTGAAAAAAATGGGGGCAAAACTCGCATTTTTCTCTCCGCTGAAAAACGAACCTTTACCGTCAGACGCGGACGGTCTTTTGCTTGGCGGCGGATATCCCGAGCTTCATGCGGAGAAACTCGAATCCTCGGCGGCAACTAAAAAAAGTATTTGCGATGCGCTCTCAAACGGTATGCCTGCCATAGCGGAATGCGGAGGCTTTCAGTATCTCGGAAAAAAGCTTGACGGCAGACAGATGTGCGGATTTCTTCCCCACGGGAGTTTTGCGGCAGGCAGACTCGTACGTTTCGGCTATGTAACGGTCACGTCAAAACACAGAGGCCTTTTCGGAGCCGGCGGAACGGAACTAAGGGCGCATGAGTTCCACTATTGGGACAGTACCGAAAACGGGGATTCTTTCACGGCAGTCAAACCGAACGGAAAAAGCTGGGACTGCGCCGTATACACGGATACTCTTTATGCGGGCTATCCGCATCTTTATCTTTATTCAAACCCTGCGGCAGCCGCCGAATATTATAAAAAATGTCTTGAATACAAGGAGAAGAGGCAATGATCATAACCGATCCGAACGAGATTGAAAAGAAAAGCATGGAAATAATCGAGAGCGAGCTCAAAGTGTCCGTTCCCGACGAGGTCAAAACCGTGGTCAAGCGCGTTATTCACTGCACTGCCGATTTTGATTATGCCGTTAACCTCGCATTTTCGGAAGGCGCCGTTCCCAAAGCGCTGGAGGCTCTGCGAAACGGTTGCGATATCGTCACGGACACACAGATGGCAAAATCCGGCATTAACAAAGTTGCAGCCGCAAAGCTGGGCATTAATATACACTGCTTCATGAGCGATCCCGATGTTGCCGAGATTGCAAAGGAGAGGGGATGTACTCGTGCGGTCGCTTCAATGGAAAAAGCCGCAAAGCTGGAAAGACCGCTTATATTCGCGATAGGAAACGCCCCTACGGCGCTGCTTAAACTTCGTGATCTTATCAGTGAAGGCGCCGTCCGCCCCGAACTCGTTATCGGCGTACCCGTCGGTTTCGTTAATATCATAGAATCCAAGGAAGCTATTATGGCGGCAGACGTTCCTTATATAGTAGCAAGAGGACGCAAGGGCGGATCGAACGTAGCGGCAGCTATAGTCAACGCGCTGATGTATCAGATAACAAGATGATGGAAAGCTTTATAACAAAAGACGGAAAGACAATGAGGCGCGGATACACTACCGGATCGTGCGCCGCCGCCGCAGCAAAATCGGCAGCTCTTATGCTTCTTGAAAACAGACGCTATGAAAAGATATATCTGATGACTCCGAGAGGAATAGGTCTCAACCTGGATGTACACGACATAGAGATCTCGGAAGGATGCGTATCCTGCGCCGTAGTCAAGGACAGCGGAGACGACCCGGATGTGACAAACGGCATGAAGGTCTATGCCAAAGTGGAAAAGACCGGTCGTACTCACGAAATAGAGATCACCGGAGGCGTAGGCGTAGGAATTGTAACGAAACCGGGACTTGACCAGCCGGTAGGCAACCATGCCATAAACTCTACGCCGAGAAAAATGATTGCAGACGAACTCAGACAGGTCTGCGAGGACCACGGCTATGACGGAGGACTGAAAGTAACCGTATCCGCCCCCGAGGGCGTCGAACTTGCTCAGAAAACGTTTAATCCCCGTCTCGGAATAGTCGGAGGAATTTCGATTCTCGGAACAACGGGCATAGTTGAACCGATGAGCGATGACGCGGTGGTCGAAACCATACGTACAGAACTGTCCGTAAGGGCAGCTTCAGGTAAAACGTCGGTTTTGCTTACTCCGGGCAACTACGGCGCCGATTACATAAAAAACGAACTTAAAATAGATCCTGACCTCGCAGTCACAACGTCCAATTTCATAGGCGACGCGTTCGCTCTTGCGGCAGAGGCGGGATTCAGATATGCCGTCCTCGTAGGGCATATCGGAAAACTTGTCAAGCTCGCGTGCGGAATGTTCAATACCCATTCGCGCTGGGGCGACTGCAGAGCGGAGATTTTTGCTTCCCATGCGGGAATGTGCGGAGCCTCGGACGAGGTAGTAAGAAAGATAATGGACAGCGCGATGACCGACGACATGCTTTCTATTCTTGAGAAGGCAGGTCTTCGCGAAACAGTAATGAAAAGCATAACGGATAAGATAGAATTTCATCTCTCCAACAGACATCTCGGTCAGATGAAGGCAGCGGCGGTGACGTTTTCCAAAGTTACCGGCATGCTCGGATGCACCGAACATTCGGAGGAGATTCTTCAAATCGTAAGAAAGGAATATCAGGTATGATACATATTGTCGGCGCCGGATGCGGCGCGCCGGATCTTATTACCCTCAGAGGAAAAAACCTTCTCGAAAAAGCCGACGTTATAATATACGCGGGATCTCTTGTTAACAAAGAGCTTCTTTGCTACGCAAAAAAAGACTGTGAGATTTATGACAGCGCAAAGATGACGCTTGAAGAGATAATCGAAGTCATTTCCGCGGCCGAAAAGGACGGAAAAACGACGGTCCGTCTGCATACCGGAGATCCGTCGCTTTACGGCGCAATAGGTGAACAGATAAGAGAATTCAACCGTCTCGGATTCAGATATGACATCACTCCCGGCGTAAGCTCCTTCTCGGGAGCCGCGGCGGCGCTCGGTACCGAGTATACGCTGCCCGGAGTATCCCAGACGGTCATTATAACAAGAGCAGAGGGAAATACTCCCGTTCCCGAAAGAGAAAATCTGCGCTCTCTCGCAGCTCACGGGTCGACTATGGTCCTCTTTCTGAGCACAGGACTTCTTGACAAGGTAACGGAGGATCTTACCGCGGGCGGATATTCACCCGATACTCCCGCGGCGATAGCTTACATGGTATCCTGGAAAGAGGAAAAAATAATACGCTGCACTTTAAAGACTCTCAGACAGGCGGCTGAGGAGAACAATATAAAGAAAACGGCTCTCATAACTGTGGGCGACTTTCTCACAAGCGATTTTATACGCTCGCACCTATACGACGCGGCGTATTCAACCGAATTCCGTGAGGCGAAAAAATGAAAACCGCTTTATTCTGCTATTCAGACGCCGGAGCCGCTCTCGCAAAACGGCTGTGCGGACTTCTCGGCGAAGACGTCTCATGCGTTCATTCAATAAGCAAATATGCTTCGGAATACGGCTTTACCGCACATGAAAGCGTATGCGGAGATATGGAAAAACTGTTTTACGGAAACGACGCGCTCATTTTTATATGCGCCTGCGGTATCGCCGTAAGAAACATAGCTCCGTATGTAAAGAGCAAAACGACCGACCCCGCGGTAATTGTCATAGACGACAGAGGCAGATTCGTTATTCCGCTTTTGTCGGGGCATATAGGCGGGGCGAATGCGCTGGCAGAGAAAATCGCCGAACTGACGGGTGCTCTGGCAGTAGTGACAACCGCAACGAACGGCGCGGGGAAATTCTCGTGCGATTCCTGGGCGGTAACACACGGATGCGTTCTGTCTTCAATGAAGACGGCAAAGGACGTTTCCGCTCAGATACTCAGGGAGGACATACCGGTATCGTCCGAGTTCGCGCTTCCGGAAAGTCTTCCGTCAGGCCTTGTCAGGGGAGAAGACGGTAAACTCGGAATATTTATAGGCATACGTATAAAAGAACCTTTCGCTTCCACTCTCCGTCTCGTTCCGCGCATAGTAACCGTGGGAATAGGATGCAGAAGGGGAGCGCTTAAAGAAGATATAATGAAGGCGGTTTCCTCCGTTGCCGAAAACAGCGGAATAGATATCCGCTCGGTAAAAAGAATCGCATCGATCGACGTGAAAAAGAATGAGGAAGGACTGCTTTCATTTGCCGACGCGATCGGCGCGGAAAAAGTGTTCTTCACGGCTGAGGAGCTGAACAGTGTTACGGGCGATTTCAGCGAGTCGGAATTCGTCAGAAATACTGTGGGAACAGGCTGTGTGTGCGAACGCGCCGCGGTCCTTGCAGGAGGAACGCTCATACTGAAAAAGACGATAGAAAACAGCGTTACCGTCGCCATGGCGGCGGAAGACTGGAGGGTTGAGTTTTGAAAAAGCTTTATGTTGTAGGCATCGGAGCCGGTAATTATGAGGGAATGACGGTCGGCGCCGTAAGAGTACTTGAAAATGCCGACGTCATAGTCGGATATACCGTATACTGCGATCTTGTAAAACCGTATTTTACGGGTAAAGAATTCATATCCACGCCCATGATGAGAGAAACGGAGCGGTGCAGACTTGCTCTCGAACACGCTGCATCGGGAAAAGTAACTGCCATGATATGCTCCGGCGATGCCGGAATATACGGAATGGCATCGCCCATACTCGAGCTGGCTGACGAATACGGAGTTGAGATAGAAATCGTTGCCGGCGTTACCGCTGCGGCATCGGGAGCAGCCCTCCTAGGTTCTCCTCTCACCTGCGACTTCGCGGTTCTGAGCCTTTCAGACCTTCTCACTCCCATGGAAACAATAGAAAAAAGAATCGCATGCGCCGCCCAGGCCGATATGTGCATGGCAATATACAACCCTTCGAGCAAAAAGCGTTCCGACTACCTGAAAAACGCGTGCGGAATAATAATGAAATACCGTTCTCCCGATACGGTATGCGGAATAGCTAAAAATATAGGCCGCGAAGGCGAGTCGTTTGAGGTAATGACGCTCGAAAAGCTTGCCGGCACGGAAGTTGACATGTTTACCACGGTTTTCATCGGCAATTCGTCCACAAAAGAGATAAACGGCAAAATGGTCACTCCGAGAGGGTATAAAATATGAAAGACAGAATCTGTATCTTCGCAGGCACAACCGAAGGCAGAAGACTCGCCGATATACTCAGCGGCCATGCGGATATAACGGTCTGCGTGGCAACCGAATACGGCGAGATAATGCTCGGCGACATTAAGGATATAGACATCCGTACGGGGCGTATGGACGAAGAGTTGATGAAGAACTTCTTTGCAAAAGAGAAGTTCGGCCTTATAATCGACGCCACCCATCCTTATGCCGAGATAGTCACCGATAATATCCGTTCCGCCGCAGAAGCAACAGGAACGGAAGTTATGCGCATACTCAGAGACTGCGATTGCCGTGTTAAAAACGCCGTATATGTCTCTTCCGTAAAAGAGGCTAAGGAATATCTCATTACGCGTGACGGAAACATAATGCTCACAACTGGCTCGAAGGAACTGTCGGAATATACCGGTCTTGATATGGACCGCGTATGGGCAAGAGTGCTCCCGTCACACTCATCTCTCGAATCATGCGAGAAGGCGGGTATAGCGGTATCTCACGTAATAGCCGCCCAGGGGCCTTTCTCATACGATATGAATCTGGCTCAGCTGAAAGCGATAAACGCCGCTTATATGGTTACGAAGGCGTCCGGCAAAAACGGCGGGTTTGAGGATAAAATAAACGCGGCTTATGACGCAGGCGCCGTTCCCGTTATAATAGGCGAGCCGCCGCAGACCGAAGGTGTCTCGTTTGAAGAAGCTGTTTCGGAGCTTGCCGAAAAATACGGTATAATGAAAAGAAAGATATATATAATAGGCATTGGCCCGGGAGGTCACGGCCTTCTCACAACGGATGCGAAAAACGCGATCGCCGAATGCGACGCGGTAATAGGCGCAAAGTCCGTCATTGACGCCGCAGGGGCAGGTAAACCTTCTTTCGCCGAATTTGTGCCTTCAAAAGTTCTTGCGGTGCTTGAAAACAATCCGTCAATACGGAAAGCCGCGATACTTATGAGAGGCGATACGGGATTATTCAGCGGTACCAGGAATATGCTCGACGCTCTTAAGGACGGGGACGTCACCGTAATCCCCGGCATATCGTCCGTGTCCGCGTTCGCCGCAAAAACCGGAATAAACTGGGACGGAGCAGCTCTTATAACGATGCACGGAAGGGATACCAACCTTATACACAGTGTAAACACGGAAAAGAAAACAGTCGTTCTCTCGGGCGGCGAAAATACGCCTCAGGCGATATGCAAAAGGCTCATCGCATACGGATTCGGCGATCTGAAAGTCACAATAGGCGAAAAACTGTCATACCCGGATGAGAGAATTATATGCGGCACTGCAAATGAACTCGCAGGGGGAGAGTATGACAGTCTTTCCGTAATATATATCGAAAATCCGGAAGCGGAAAAGCGTGTGCGCGTCGGAATATGCGACGACGAGTTTATCCGGGGCGACGTACCGATGACTAAATCCGAAGTCAGAGCAGTATCTCTTGCAAAACTGGAGTTGCGCTCCGATTCCGTTATATGGGATGTCGGCGCAGGTACCGGCTCGGTATCTGTCGAATGCGCTCTTGCCGTTCCCGACGGAAGAGTTTTTGCGATAGAAAAGGAAGCGGACGCCGCAGAACTGATAAAACGGAACATGATAAAATTCAGAACGGAGAATATAACCGTCACAGAGGGCAGGGCTCCGCAGGCACTTGAAAATCTTCCCGCTCCTACGCACGTGTTTATAGGAGGAAGCTCCGGAAACATCAGGGAGATCATCGCTCTTATTCTGAAAAAGAATGCGTCGGCAAGAATCGTCGCAAACGCGGTCACACTCGAATCACAGGGCGAGATTGCATCCTGCGCCGGGGTATTCGGATTTGATTATTATGAATGCGTTTCGGTCAGCATAGCAAGATCACAGAAAATGGGCAGATACAATATGATGAAAGCGCAGAATCCCGTTTCCGTATTCACCATGCAGGGAGGCGTTCCTGTTGACTGAGCTTCTCATATACCAGACTGTCGCGCTGGCGGTCGGATTTATCATTGACTTCTTTGTCGGAGACCCTTACTGCATACCGCATCCTGTTATGGGTATCGGCAAATGGATATCGTTTTTTGACAGAAAGCTCCGCCACGGCAACAATGATAAACGGGATATTTCGCGGGGAGTGATCACGGTCATCCTCGTCGTCCTGATTTCAACCTCGATACCCGCCGCTCTTCTCGCGCTGCTCTGGCATCTGCATCATATAGCGTATTTCGTTGTTGAATGCATAATATGCTGGCAGCTTCTCGCGGCAAGACAGCTCGTTCGCGAAAGCCGTAAGGTTCAGAAAGGGCTTGAAGAAGGCGACGTGGAAAAGGCGCGCTCCGCAGTGGCTAATATAGTCGGAAGAGACACGGATGTTCTTGATTCCGACGGAATATGCCGGGCGGCTGTTGAAACGGTTGCCGAAAACGCTTCGGACGGAGTTATCGCTCCCCTTATATGGATGATTCTTTTCGGGGCGGTCGGCGGTTTCTTTTACAAAGCAATAAACACGATGGACTCAATGCTCGGATATAAAAACGACAAATACATATATTTCGGCAGAGCGGCGGCAAAGACCGACGATTTTGTCAATTTTTTACCGTCCAGAATCTCGGCGCTGCTTATGATAATCGCCTGTCCGCTGTGCAGGCTTGACATGAAGAATGCGTGGAAAATATTTCGTCGCGACAGATTCAAACACGCAAGCCCGAATTCCGCTCAGACCGAATCCGTGTGCGCAGGCGCTCTTTGCGTGCGCCTTGCGGGAGACGCCGTATACGGAGGCGTCGTCCATAAAAAGGAATATATCGGTGATCCGATACGGAATACAGAGCCGAAGGACATATCGAGAGCGGGGAATCTTATGTACGTTGCGTCTCTTTTCATGCTCCTTATCGGCATAATAATAAGAACGGCAGTGATACTTTTATGCTTTTAAACCGTAAAAACCCGCACGGGGGCGATATTTACGCCAACCGCGTCAGAATCGACTTTTCATCGAATATGAACCCCGAGGGTATGCCCGAAAACGTCAGAAAGGCGATCTCAGATGCGGCCGGAGCTGCGGGTGCGTATCCCGATCCGTACTGCACGGAGCTCAGGACGAAAATATCCGTTGCGGAAGGGATACCTTATGACAGCATACTGTGCGGGAACGGAGCCGCAGAACTGATTTATTCATTTGCGTACTGTCTTTCAGGCAACAGACCTGCGCTCATCGTGTCTCCTACATTCAGCGAGTATGAAACGGCGCTGAACGCCGCAAATATTCCGGTAAGCAGATATTTTCTTTCGGAAAAGAACGGGTTCAGAATGACTTCCGCGATCCTGTCAGAGGATCTCAGGAGATATTGCGCCGTATTTATATGCACTCCCAATAATCCGACGGGCATAACCGTTGATCCGGAACTGCTTGAAGGCATTTGCAAAAGCGGCGTGAAGGTTTTTTGCGATATGTGCTTTCTCCCTCTTTCCAACAATCCGTATAAATACGATATTCCTCTGCTTATACATAAATATCCCAATCTTACGGTTCTGAGAGCATTCACGAAAAGCTGGTCTATGGCGGGTATCAGGCTCGGATACGCAATATGTTCTGATACGAAATTTCTTGAAAAAATGTCCGAAAAAACCCAGTGCTGGAACGTGTCCGTAATCGCGCAGAAAGCAGGCGCAGCGGCTCTGGATAACCCGAAATGGCTATCCGAAACCGTAGGAAGGATGAGGAAGGAACGCGAAAGGGTAAAGGAAGAACTCATAACGCTCGGAATTCACGTATATCCCGGTGAGGCAAACTATCTTCTTCTTTATACCGAGTCCGATCTTTACAATCTTCTTCTCGAAAAGGGCATACTCATACGCGACTGCTCAAATTACGAAGGGCTGAGAAAAGGATACTACCGCATCGCCGTTAAAACACGCGAAGAGAACGATGTTCTTCTTGAAGCGGTAAAAGAGGTGATCTCATGAACAAAGTAAAACCTATAATGATACAGGGCACGATGTCCAATGCGGGCAAAAGCCTTCTGTGCGCCGCACTGTGCCGCATATTCAAACAGGACGGATACAGAGTCGCTCCTTTCAAATCGCAGAACATGGCGCTCAATTCATTTATAACCGATGAAGGCCTCGAAATGGGACGCGCTCAGGTGGTTCAGGCGGAGGCGGCAGGAAAGAAACCGTCGGTGCTTATGAATCCGATACTCCTGAAACCCACAACCGACGTCGGATCGCAGGTAATAGTTAACGGTGAAGTTCTCGGTAACATGCGAGCTGCGGATTATTTCAAATACAAAAAACAGCTTATTCCCGACATAATGAAGGCGTATGACACACTCAGCTCGGAAAACGACATAATTGTTATAGAGGGAGCGGGTAGTCCCGCAGAGATAAACCTGAAAACCGATGACATAGTCAATATGGGAATGGCGAAGATGGCTCGAGCGCCGGTTCTCCTTGTAGGAGACATAGACAGAGGCGGAGTTTTCGCGCAGCTTTACGGAACGGTGGCTCTTCTTGACGATGACGAAAGAAAGATTGTGAAGGCAACGGTCATTAACAAATTCAGAGGAGACGTTTCAATACTTGCCCCGGGGCTTGACATGCTTTACGATCTTGTAAAAGTTCCGTGCGCAGGGGTTGTTCCGTACGTTAATGTTGATATAGACGATGAGGACAGCCTGAGCGAAAGGCTCACGGCTGGCTCGAGAAAAGAGATAGACATTGCGGTCATACTTCTTCCGAGAATATCCAATTTTACAGACTTTTCTCCATTCTCCCGCTTCCCGGGAGTATCGCTGAGATACGTGAAAAACCTGTTTGAGCTCGGTTCTCCCGATCTTATCATCATCCCGGGAACAAAATCCACGATGTCAGACCTGAAATGGATGCGCCAGAACGGTCTTGAAGCGGAAATTCTGAAAAAAGCCTCGAGAGGAACACCGGTATTCGGCGTCTGCGGAGGACTTCAGATGCTCGGAAGAACCGTATCCGATCCCCACGGCTCGGAAGGCGGCGGAGAGATAAACGGAATGGGACTTCTCGATATAGACACCGTTTTTGCCGAACAGAAGACAAGAACGCAGACCGAGGGTGTTTTTTCGGGCCTTACGGGGCTTCTGGGCGGCCTTAACGGGCTTCGCTACCGCGGATATGAGATACACATGGGGCAGAGCGGAGATAACGCCCCCGTTCTTCAGAAGGAAAACGTTTACGGCAGCTATATTCACGGTATATTCGATGAAAACGATATAGCCGAAACAATAGTACGCGCCCTGTATGCGGGCAGAGGACTCGTCTTTGACGCGAATGCCGTGTTCGACATACATACGTACCGCGAATCGCAGTATGACAAGCTCGCGGAAGCGGTCCGCGGAGCTATGGATATGGACCTCGTATACAGAATACTGGAGGAAGGAATATGATACATCTTTATTACGGAAACGGAAAAGGGAAGACCACTGCCGCATGCGGGCTTACGCTGCGCGCATCCGGAAGCGGAATGAAGGTACTGTTCTGCCAGTTTTTCAAAAACGGAGCTTCATCCGAGGTCAGGGCGATGCAAGGCCTTGACAACGTTGATATAATGATTCCCGGAGTGAATTTCGGCAGATTCAAGAATATGTCCGAAGACCAGAAGGAAAAAATATCGGATGAGTATCACGTATTTCTCCGTTCGGTAATCAAAAAAGCCGCTGACTACGGTCTGATCGTTTTAGATGAAGCTGTATCGGCATACGGATACGGACTTATAGACAGAGTGGATCTCACGGATTTTCTCAAAGCCGAGGGCGGCGCAAGAGAGATTGTCATAACAGGAAGAGATCCCGCGCCGGAACTTCTGGAACTTGCCGATTACGCTACCGAGATGCGGAAGGAAAAACACCCGTACGACAAGGGCGTAAAAGCGAGAAAAGGAATAGAGTTCTGATTCGGAGCATATATGATGGATTATACTGAAAACATCCTCAGAGAAATGATAAACAAAGTATCGGGACTTGACGGCGAGGCGATGAAAAGAGCCCGCGAACGCCAATCACGGCTTGCCAAGCCCCCGGGCAGCCTCGGAAGGCTCGAGGAGCTTTCCGTCCGGCTCGCCGGAATCACGGGAAAAGTGCATAACGAGCTGAAAAACAGGTGCATACTCGTATTCTGTTCCGATAACGGAGTATGCGAGGAGGGCGTTGCCAGCGCGCCTCAGTCAGTGACGCTTTCCCAGGCTGTAAATATGACGCACGGAAAAACAGGAGTCGCGGTACTCGCAAAAGAGTTCGGATGCGCTCTTGCCGTGTGCGACGTAGGCATTAACGCGGACGTCTGCGAACCGCTCATTATCGACCGCAAAATATCTTACGGAACAAAGAATATATCAAAGACCGCCGCGATGACGAGAAAGCAGGCAGTAAGAGCGATACTTACAGGAGCATATCTCGCCGCTGAAACAGCGGATAAAGGTGCCTGCGTGATCGGTATAGGCGAAATGGGAATTGGCAACACCACAACTTCTTCCGCCGTGCTGTCCGTACTTACGGGAAGACCAGCAGAGGAGATTACAGGGCGGGGAGCAGGACTCACTGACGAAGCGTACGAAAAAAAGATAAATATCATAAAAAAAGCCGTTGAAATCAACAGCCCCGACCCGTCGGATGTAATAGACGTTCTTTCCAGGGTGGGCGGGTACGATATCGCGGCTATGGCAGGAGCATTCATCGGCGCTGCCGTAAAGCGTATTCCTGCCGTGATAGACGGTTTTATTTCCGTCGTTGCCGCTTTGTGCGCTTACAGACTCTGTCCGGAGTCTGCGGAATATATGATTCCGTCCCACGCATCTTTTGAGATAGGAAACAGGGTTGCCATGGAGGAGCTCGGGCTCAGACCGATATTCGATCTCGGCATGAGACTCGGGGAGGGCAGCGGATGCCCGCTTGCCATATCCGTTCTTGATGCCGCGTGCGCCGTTATGAACCGTATGGCGACGTTTGACGAGGCGGAAATCAACGATTCGTACCTTGACGAAATACGGAAAACCGACGCGTTTTCCGTGAAAGGAAAATGAAATGAACATACTTATATCGGGCGGCTGCAAAAACGGAAAATCAGGTTTTGCGCAGCGCCTCGCCGTAAAGCTCTCGCCTGACGGAAAGAGATACTATGTGGCAACCATGATTCCGTATGACGATGAAGACCGCAAAAGGATAGCGCTTCATATAGCTGACCGCGCCGAGCTGGGCTTCGGAACGCTCGAAACGGGAAGAGATATTGCGACTGTTATTGAAAAAGGCGGAAGAAACGCCACGTATCTCGTTGACAGCGTAACGGCTCTTCTTCTCAACGAGATGTTTCCCGATATGCATTCGGGGGCGGCTGATCAAAACGCCGCAAAGAGATGCGCAAACGGTCTTTTGAAAATAGCAAAAGAGGCGAAAAACGCCGTATTCGTTACCGACTATATTTATTCGGATGCCGCGCGCTATGACGAATTCACAGAAAGCTACCGTTCGTCACTCGCATATATAGACAGAGTTCTCGCGGCAGAGTGCGATAAGGTAATCGAGCTTTGCGCGGGCAACGTTTCATTCATAAAGGGAGGTATAAACCTGTGAAAAAGTATTTTACCGCTTTTATGATGAGTATGACTATGTTCTGCGCCATACCGTGCCCGTTTCACAAGTGGAATGAGGAGTCGCGCCCGCTGATGACGCTGTTTCTCCCGTTCGTAGGCGTGTGGATAGGCGTTTTGTGGACTCTTTGCGCATGGCTTCTCAAGCTCGTTTCCGCGCCCTCTCTCGTTGCGGGCGCCGTTCTGTGCGCGTTCCCGTTTCTTATAACGGGCGGTATGCATATGGACGGTTTTCTGGATGTTATCGACGCCAAAAAGTCGTGGAGAGACCTTGAGGAAAGAAGAAGGATATTAAAGGATCCGCACGTCGGATCGTTTGCAGTCATATATTCCGTTCTTCTTATAATAGCGCAGTTCGCGCTTTTCGCTTCCGCATCAGAAACGGCGAACATATTCACGCTGATTCTCATCCCCACCGTATCGCGCTGTATCGCGGCAATATGCGTTACGGTGCTCAGGCCAATATCGGTAAGCGAGTATTCCGGAGTATACAGAAACGGAATTAAAAAGTCCCACATCGTTTTTCTGTCTGTTCTTCTCGCGGCGGCGGTTGCTGCGGGATTCGTGTTCCTCGGCCGGTACGGGTTCTCGTCCGTGGCGGTCATACCGGGATATCTGCTTGCACTTTTCGGAGCGTTCCGCTCCCTTGATGGAATGTCGGGAGATATTTCCGGTTACGCGCTCGTTTTCGGCGAACTCTGCGGAATCGCCGTATATGCACTTATCTGACGGAGGTATATTATGGATCTTATAATCGGCGGAGCATATCAGGGAAAGCTTGATTATGCAAAGAGAAAATACGGTCTTGAAGAAGACGGCATATTCACCTGCAGCGAGAATTCGGATATATCTTTTGACCGCCGCTGCATAAATTCGATACAGGAATTCACGCTTCACTGCGTACGCGAAGGCCTTGATGCAACCGAAATATTCAGGGCTCGGAAAAACAAATGGGAAAACAGCATATTAATATGCGAGGATATATTTTGCGGAGTTGTTCCTCTTGGCGCAGACATACGCGCGTGGCGCGAGATGACAGGCAGACTGTGCGCCTATCTCTCGTCCGAAGCAAACAGCGTAACGAGGATATTCTGCGGATTGGAGCAGAAACTGAAATGAAAATAGTTCTTATTCGGCACGGAATGACGGTTGCAAACGAAAAACGCCTCTACTGCGGACAGACTGACATCGGTCTGTCCGATAAAGGCGCAGAAGAACTCGAAGAACTGAAAAAACACGTGAATTATCCCGATCCCGAAAATATGACGGTAATAACAAGCGGACTGAGAAGATGCGAGGAGACTCTCGAAATAATTTACGGGGAAGCTTCTCATATCTGTGAAAGCGCTTTTATGGAGATGAATTTCGGGGAGTTTGAGATGCGTTCCTATGAGGAAATGAAAAACGACCCGGACTATATCGCATGGATATCCGGAGACAACGAGGTAAACGTCGCGCCGGGCGGAGAGAGCGGCGAGATAATGCAAAAACGCGTGCTTGATGCGCTCGAAAAACTCATTTACGAAGGAGATGACGTTATCCTCGTAACTCACGGCGGAGTTATTGCATGCATTATGGCTCATCTTTTCCCCGAAGCAAAAAAGAACCGCTACGAATGGCAACCTAAGTCCGGACGCGGCTACATAATCGATACTTCGGCAAATAATTACACTTCGCTGTGAACATAACGAAAACATCCGGACCAATCTTTACTTCAAGAATAAAAACTGAATCTTTTTCCCTCACCGAGAACTAATAATCCCACTCTGACCGGATACACTGTATCGAAATCAGAGTGGGATTATGTGGTGTGCGGTCGTTTTAGATCGGTTTGGGGTGAAAAACGGGCTTTTCAGCATAATATCACAAAGCTTTGTTTCGGATTTAAAAAACTCATTCGTCGATTGCTATCCACATTGCGGGACGGAAAGAGAACGGGGCTACGTGAAACTGAGTTCCCTGAGTATTGATCGAACCGTCCTCGTAAACAATCGCCGCTTTCATGAAAGCGTTGCCGGGAGTTCTGAGCCACCAGTTGCACGGCATCGTTTCCTGATGATCTTCAAACGTCAGAGAGCTCTGAGCTTTCGCGTATTCCGTCTGTTCGCACTTTCTCGCTTCGTCGGAAGAGAAATATCTGTTTGCCTCGTTTACACTCAGCAAGAAAACCTTGTCTTCGGTATCGTTCCCGGGGTCGGTATCGTAATCGGGATTGCTTTCCGCGGCGACCGTTACGGTGAGTATTGATTTCTGCTCGTCTTCGCTGAATGCGGCGTTAATAAACGTTTCTTTTATCCATTTGCGGAGTGAGCACGTTTCCCACGTTTTTTCCGCCATCGTGGGGTGATAATAAACGCCGTCAATAGCGTATCTGCTTATAACAAGCGCGCTTTTACCGTTAACGTCAAGAACGATCCATTCAAGATCTTCGGGACCGTTTTCTATATTGTTGTCCTGCTCGTAATGACCGAATTTTATTACGTCTCCCGCTTTCGCTTCCGAAAAATCCGTTAATACAACAATTTCCTCTTTATTATTCTTTCCGCTTTCCCCCTTGACTTCTTCCGTATCCGAGCATCCTGCGCCTATTAAACAGAATATAATTACAGTCAGCGTCAGTGCTGTAAGAGAAAGTACCGTTTTTCCGTTCTTTATCATGCTGTTTCCTCCTTATTGTGTTTTTGGTTAATTTAATCCCTTTTATTTGATTTCAAATGTTGTGTAATCCCCCGTATCGCCTATGGCAACATAGCCGTATATGACCCCGTCGGAGGAATTAAGGTTGTTTTCAAGGTTTTCGTCGTAAACTCTGTATTCGGCAAAAAGCTTGTCATGATACGGTATAAACGACCGATAATATAATTGTTCATAGTCGTCTCTTATCATTATTGAATTGCTTCCGTCATGGTCGCACATATATATTCTTCCGCTCAGGCTGTCTTTGTAATCTCTGTCGGCAGTTTCTACAACAAGACCTTCGTTTTTAGTATAGAAAATGTGTTCGTCCGTCATAACAAATCTTGACACTTCAGGCAGTATTTCAACAATCTCTCCTGTTTTAAAATCGTATCTGTATGCCGTGTAGTTCTTCGCTTTTTTTGCGGTGTTTGCGAACCACATATAGTTATCGTTAAAGTGAAAATAATAAGACGATCCGTTAAGAATGATTTCGTCTTTTCCCGTTTGAGAATCTATTCTCCCGAAGGCGGGAAGAACGGTGTCGAAATAGTAGATATATCCTTCTTTCTCGCATATGGGCGCCGGATGTGATGAGGATGATGCAATAAGCTCTGTTTTGTTGTTTTTATATGTCAGTTTATATAATTCATATGTTCCTTCGTTCGAGTTTCTCTGCAAAAAATACATGTATTCGTCATTTACCGGACATATGCTCCCTATATAATCGGCGTTTTCATAGTGTAAAACGGTATTATTCCCGTTTAAATCGGCTGAAACAATCTGAAATTTGTCGGATGATGTCTGTCCGTTATTAAACTTTACGGTTTCCGAAAGAGGAACGGTTCGTATATTATAAATGCGTGAACCGCATTGTATTATATTGCTGTCAACAGTAGATCCGGTATATCCGAAAAAGCACTCTTTATGATCGCACGACGGGTCTGAGCATAATATTACGGGCTCTCCGTTTTCGGGATCATATGCGTACAGAGAACCTGACGCCTTTATTGAAAGAAAACCGTTAAAAACGCCGAAGCCGTTTATGTCAGCCGTAATATTGTCATAAGTTTCATTATAATCTCCTTTTACGGAAGGCTTTTGCGCGTTGGCTTCGTTTTCTTTTCCTGTTTCGGGAGATATATAATCATCCGAAACGGTACAGGACACGGCGCTGATAAAAACAGATACAATTAGTAAAACAATTAATATTACCGACTTTTTCATAATTAAATTCTCCTTTACAATAACTGATCAAGATACTGAAAAACGAATGTTACGTTTACAGCAGGTATATTCCCGCGCAGACAACGGCAGACAATGTGATGGCGGCCGTCTTGTTTTCAGTGAAATACGAAAGAGCGGACACCGCGGCGGCAAGAGCTACAGAAATTAAAAACTTTAAAAACAGATTCGCGAAGTAAGCGCCGAAAAGGGTGGTTGAGAGCGACGCTTCCGAAAAATCGGATATGCACGCGAGCGGCGCGGAAAACTGCGGCAGGCTGAAATTCGCGAGTATCGTTATAAAATCGCACGCTTCAAGAATTAAAAACAATATCGCTGCCGACCCGACCGTTATTATAAACTTCTTTATTACGGTATCCTTTCTTCCGCGCTTTGTTGTGTGCAGAAGCGGCGCGAAACCGCACGAGTATTCGTCAGCGAATATACCCGAAAACAGAAGAACTATGCAGACAAGATAAAAGATATTGTCTTTTCTTGAAAGCAATGTATTCCAGCCCGTATCGTAAAGGAAGACTCCGTTTTCGCCGAGTGAAAGAAGGTATCCCGCATGTTCCGAAACGGCTGTCATCACTTCAAGGTCCGTTTCGGCGATGTTTGCGAGGCGAAGTTTTTCCAGATACTCTTTTGTTGTTATTTCGCCTGAATCATGCTGATTTTTTAGCTCTTCTCTCGCTCCCGCCTCCGCGGACAGCTCGGAAATTCTTTCGTTTATCCACGCGAGTTTTTCATCCGTTACGGGTCCTTCAAGGGTTTCCATCGCCTCCTTGTATTTCTGTATCATCGGAGAAGATACCGAACGATAAACGGAAAGCGAATAAACTAGTGAAGCGGCAATAATCGCAACAACAAGAAAAATAAGCTTTTTATTAATATACAGTTTATACGCTTCCCACTGTGTCAGTTTTGTTGCTTTCACATTTCGCTGACGGAACATTTTCAGCGTTTTAAGCTTTATTTTCGGCAATTTGAGATAAATTACCGCGTTGTTATGATAAATGACGTCAGAAACAGTCGTAAATAAGGCAAAAATCAAAAACGCAGCAACGCATACAACGGCAAGCGCGGGTACTGCGTGATTAAAAACGTTAAGCAGCGAGTATCTGCTTAAAAGAATATACGGATTGGCAATGGAATACAGATTGTATATCTTAAACGGATTCATGCTGTCTACATATTCACGAAAGGCAAGAAAATAGTTTACGGCTATAAAAGCCGCCCCCGCGGCATACGTTATTATCTGGTTGCGAAGAACCGAAAACGCGAGAACAAACGCTGAAAAGGCGAGAATTATAAGACATTTTATAAAAAATACGATAATAATTCCTCCGAGGATCGTTATCGTGTAAGGACAGAGCTCAAACAGCGGCACGGACTGTATCGGAACAAACAAATCAGGAATTCCGAAGCGCTGAAAAGAACAGAGCAGTGTTTCTGTGTAGAAAATAAATGTTAGCAGTATATTCAAAACTGCCGCGGAACATATCTTTGCGGCAAATACAGATGAACGTCCTTTTTTCGCGGAACGTATCATCACGGTCATCATTCCGCTGTCAACCGCGAACATGTTAGAACATACCAGTAAAACAGAAAGAAGAAGGAACAGATTGACATAGCCGTACGTGAAAAAGGATTCCATTCCATCATAATATATAACGGGAATTTTAATTCTGGACGTTATCTGATATTTCTCGATAGATCGTATTTGCTGTTCGTAAACAAAACCGCTTGTATCGCTTTTGTCTGCAGTTCTGTTGGCATGGATCTTTGCCATTCTGATAACTTCTTCAATATCTTTATTAAATTTTTCTTTATACGCAAGACTGTTCGAGAAAAGTTTAAATATAATGCCTTCCGTAGAGATATCCATGTTTTTGAAATAAACTGCGGGTGCGGAAGGTATATATATTATACGGTCTTTGCTCGCCTGAATGGTGAGGGCTTCTTCCTTTGCTATCTTATCTGCAACAAGATCAGTTGTCTTTTCTATAAGTTCCGGATTTTTGGCATATTCTCTGTATAAAATCGAAAGTTCATCCGCATGGAGAAGGCGGCTGTAATTGGAAGATTCGGGGCTTGGGAAGGATATATCAAGATTATATACAACAGCATTCAGACATAGCATGATCAATATGAGAATAATTATGAAACGGCTTTTCAGGATCTTATATGTCTCAAAGAAAAACAGCTTCATTGCCGCTCACCTACAGACTCGAAAGTGTATAAATAAAAGTCTTCCAGCGTAGGCTGAACAGCGACAGCTTCATGAAACGGCTTGTCATCCGAAATAATGCGAAGAAGTATCCCGTCGTCTCCGTATCGGATATTTCCAATACAGAATTTCTTTTGACATTCCACGACATCATCGTTTGAGTCAACCTTGATCTCCCACGTTTTGCCATAAACTTTCCCGTTAAGTTCCTGCACTGATCCACTGTCGATAAGAGATCCCTTTTTCAAAATAAATACGTTGCGTGCTATAAACTCAATGTCGGATACAACATGAGTAGCAATAAGCACTATCTTATTTTCTGATATCTTTGAAATATAGTTACGCAGATTTATTCTCTGAATAGGGTCAAGACCCGCTGTGGGCTCGTCAAGAACAAGTATTTTCGGATCGTTTATCAGTGCCTGCGCAAGACAAAGGCGCCTTAACATTCCTCCCGATAAAGCACCTATTTTTTTATAGGACTGTTCTTTTAGCTCAAGATTTTCCAGAAGCTCCCCGATCTTTTTTTTCGCTTTTTTCGCGTCAACGTCTTTAAGTACAGCCATATAACGCATAAAATTTTCAACGGTAAAGTTTTTATACATTCCCTGATGTTGCGGCATATACCCTAATATGCTGCGGTATTCCGCGCCCATTTCCTCAATGGGTCTGCCGTTAAAAGTAATTATTCCCTTGTCACGGGCAAGATTATCGGTAATAATATTCATCAGAGTGCTTTTGCCTGCGCCGTTAGGACCTAAAAGCGCGTATATGCCGTCTGTCATCGTGGCTGAAAACCGCTTCAGCGCTCTGTTTTTTTTGTATGACTTTGAAACGTTTTCAAGCACGAGCTCGCTTTTCATTCCGTTTTTCCCTTTCTGCGTGGTTCTGAAATATGCGGTTATGCAGATTGAATATATATATATATAATTTCGATATCTTTTATACAATTTTAACATTAATACCGTATTTTGTCAAGTGGGGATACGGATATAATTATACAATTTACATAAAATTCAAATATAAAATGGACAGTTCACGTGGGAACGTTTCGTAAATCAGTATTTACTTAAATAATGAAAATAGGGGACGAAAATGTATTGACAATTTTTTTATTTTTGATATAATTGTGCCGTAAACAGTTTGTAAAACACGAATTGTGAAAAGAGGTACAATATGAAAAAACGTATCGCATTTCTGCTGTGTATGCTTATGCTTGTTTCTTTATGCGCGTCCTGCGCGGCAGAAGAAGAAACAGTTCCCGAATATACCACTGCTATTTACGCCGACGCCATTGACCTTGGCGGAGAAAAACTCGTTATGGGAGTTCTGATAGACTATTATGCCGAAGGCGCTGAAAGAACGCTTGGATATACGCAAGGAACCGATTTCGGAGATCTTGCGACCGAAAGACTGAAAGATGTTGAAAACAGGTATAACTGTGAAATAGAGTTTGATTACCTGAGCCGTCCCGGAGAGACTGTCTACAGCTCATGCATGGCGGGACAGTATCTGTTTGATTTTGTAACAGACGAATCGTATTATCTTGTAAATGTTACCAGAGCAAACGCATTTGTCGACCTTGCGGCGCTTGACACCATTGACGTGTTTGACGAGTCAAAGTGGGGCAGCAGATACATGATTTATTCCACAATGTTTGACGGCGGAATATTCGGAGTCGTGCCTGCCGCACTGCCCCTTAAGCTTGGTACCTCCCTTACGTATCTTGTAGTTAACGAAAACCGGATACAGCAGCAGCTTTTAACAGACCCGAGAGACTATTTCGAACAGGGCGAGTGGAACTGGGATACATTTGGAAACTGTATCGAAACTTACGCACACAATGATCCTCTGACAAATGAGTATGTCTATTCCCTTGCCTCAGGCTTCGGAGGATTTGCAAAGGACCTTGCGATGTCTAACGGTGTGGATTTCTTTTATCTTCACGATGACGGATCCTTTGATCTCGGTTATTTTTCACAGCCAGCGATAGACGCGTACAATCAGGCCTATGAATGGTTTTACGGAGCAACAGCCGACAATGTTATATCTGGCGAATCATGGAATACCCTTAAACAGCGCGCTATCGAGGGTTCAGCGGTTATTTCCCTGGTTCTGGGTTCGGGCATAGTGTCAAATACCAGTTCGCTGGTGTATTATATTGATAATTTCGGACTGGTTCCTTTTCCTGTAGGCCCCAACGCGCGCGGTCAGGACAACTACAAGTCAAGCTACAGCGCTGCTTCGTTTACAATGTGTATACCTCTAACGGCAAAGGATCCGGAAGTATCGGCGTTAATTATTGACAAGCTGTATGAGCCGTTTAAAGGATTTGAAACGGAAGAAAGTGTTATAGATTATCTGTATAAGAATTACTTCGCTGACAGACGTGACGCGGAACTGTATATCAATATGTCAAAGGGTGATCACATATACTATAATGACCACAGACACGGAATGAGCACAATGTTCGATTCTCTTAACTCCAACGGCATCGCAAAGGGCGTGGAAAGCCATCGTTCCTCGCATTATGAAACCGCTGAAAAGTATATTCTTCCCGCTTACCTTACAATGCTTCAATACGAGGAGTACTTCCACGAATAAGAATAGGGTAATTCTTAAAAGCATTCATGCAATAAAGAACCCGATGCTGAATTGTAATATACAGTAAGCGCAGAAAAGTGACAAACAGTCAAAGCTCACGCAGAGAGATCTGTGTGAGCTTTTCTTGGTACGACGGGCATGCAGTCGGTCTGTGGTGAAAGTCCACAAGGGGCGTAGTTGCCGACGAACCCCAAAGCGACTCCCAAGGTTTGCATCGCGAGGTGCAGGTGAGAGGAAGGGATAGCGAAATCGTAGCCCTACGAACAGAATGCCATTTTTAATCAGACGAGGCGGGGATTGCTTCCCGCCTCATTTCAGTTTTGACAAATATCAATGATTGCTTGATTTTTTAACAACGAATTGATAATTGTTTTTTCAAAAAAACACGCTATAATTAAGTTACACCGGTGAAAAACTAAAAAACACATGGAGGTGCAAATATGCAGCTTGAATTAGGACAAAAAATACGTGAACTCCGTCACCGTGACGGACGCACACAGGAAACACTTGCGGACGCTTTGGGAGTAACGTCTCAGGCGATCTCGCGCTGGGAGGCGAACGGCGGTTATCCCGATATGGAGATGATACCCGCGATAGCCAACTATTTCGGCGTGTCGATTGACGAGCTTTTCGGATATGAAAACGACCGTGAGCGAAGGATCGACGAAGCCGTAAAACACATATATGATATGAATTCCAAAAATAACGGCGTGAACATAAACGTTGACGAATGTGTTGAGCTTGCCCGCGAAGCTCTCGTTGAATTTCCGGGCAACAATAAGGTCTTATGCTGCCTCGCCGCCGTTCTCTATACCGCCGGATACGTAAAATACGGCGAATATCATCTTATGGACGAAAAGGGGTATGACGTTTACGACGTTGAAACGCACCGTGAATACGCGGAGTGGCGTGAGGCGATAAAGATTTATGAAAAGGTATTGCCTAACCTTAAGCTCGGAGAAATGCGGAGCAGAGCAGTTTGCGAGCTGACGCAGCTTTATCTCAACACGGGTGAGCACGGCAAAGCGCTTGAGGTCATTTCCTCCGCCCCCGATATATACGGTTCGCGTGAATTTCTGCAGATAAACGCGTGTGACGGCGAAGAACGGGCAAGAGCGTATTCCGAAGCGCTCATTAAAACAGTTCAGGCAAGCGCAGATCTTATGGTACATACTGTTATAACATATAAAAGAAACATGGCGATCGAAGATAAAATAGACTGCCTAAGATCGGCGATAGGTATTTATGATCACGTTTTTACCGACGGTAACTATGGATATTTCAATAACTATATTTCAAGGATCTACACACTGCTTTCGGTTTACCTCTGGCTCAACGGCAGACACGACGAAGCTTTCAAAGCTCTCGACGACGCGCTTGAACGCTTCAGAAAATATGAAAAACAAGAAGACGCTTATTATACGGCGCCGTTAGTGCA
>CAMZEM010000011.1 GCA_947305805.1 uncultured Clostridia bacterium
GGTCGGGGCTGCGAAACTCGGTCAGAAACTCTGCAAAAAAGACGGCAGCGAAGTAAAATACCCCAAAACACAGCTCCCCAACGGCCGTAAATGGGGCGCAGACAAATGGAATTACAATTACCGCGAAGACGCAAAGATAAACTGTTACGAAACCGGTACCGCGCCGTGCAAAACCGCGTGTCCCGTTCATCTTTCGGTTCAGGGCTACATAAAAATGGCGGCGGAGGGCCGTTACGACGAAGCGCTTAAACTTATAAAGCAGGATAATCCCCTTCCGATGATATGCGGCGCCGTCTGCAACCGCAGATGCGAGGATGCCTGCACGAGAGGCACGGTTGACGAACCGCTTGCGATAGACGAAATCAAAAAATTCATTGCCTCCCGCGACCTTGCAAAAGAAAACAGATATATTCCTCTTTGCGAAAAGCATGACGGAGGAATGTGGGGCGACGAATTTAAGATTGCCGTAATCGGCAGCGGTCCCGCAGGTCTTTCCGCGGCGTATTTTCTTCGCAGAGACGGCTATCCCGTAACCGTTTTTGAAAAAGAGAGCCGCGCGGGCGGTATGCTCGAACACGGAATTCCTTCCTACCGTCTCGAAAAAGACGTTCTTGAGGCGGAAGTTGACGTAATAAAAGAAATGGGAGTTGAATTTAAATTCAACGTTGAAGTAGGCAAAGACGTTACGATAGATGAGCTCAGAAAACAGGGCTACAGGGCGTTTTTCATAGCTATCGGCATGCAGGGCGGACGTCTTGCGGGCGTACCGGGCGAAGACGCTGAAGGCGTTGAAACGGGCGTAAGCTTTTTGAGGCGCATAAACGGCGACCATTCCGTCCGTCTTAACGGAAAAACCGTTGTTGTCGGCGGCGGAAACGTTGCGATAGACGTTGCGGGCAGCGCTTTGCGCGCAGGGTCGGACGAAGTAAATATGTTCTGCCTTGAACAGTTAGACGAAATGCCCGCCGCGAAAGACGAAGTGCGCGAAGCTGTTGCGGACGGCATAAAACTCAACAACGGATGGGGTCCGAAAGAGGTTATTTCCGAAAACGGACACGTAAAAGCCGTTGTATTCAAAAAATGCACGAGAGTATATAACGAAGAGCACCGTTTCTCGCCCGTATACGACGAAAACGACACTCTTACCGTCGAATGCGACAATCTTCTTCTTGCAATCGGACAGAGCGTTATCTGGGGCGACCTTCTCAAAGGCACAAAGGTTGAAATCAAACCGAACGGCACTGTTGTTGCCGACCCCGTAACCTGTCAGACCGCAGAGAGCGATATATTTGTGGGAGGCGACGTTTTCACGGGCGCTCGTTTTGCCATAGACGCGATAGCGGGCGGCAGAGAAGGCGCGGTATCGATAAACAGATTCGTTCATCCCGGCAACAGTCTTACAATTGCGCGCGATCTTCGCAAATTCAACGCATTTGACAAGAGCGACATCAAAGACCCGACAACAATGGAAAGCTTTGATAACGCTGCCCGTCAGATTCCGGGTAAAAAGGCGGGAGTTGCAGGCGAAACGTTTGACGATCTGCGCTTAACGCTTACCGAGGAGCAGGTAAAAGCCGAAGCGAAGAGATGTCTGGGTTGCGGCGCTACAACCGTTGACACAAACAGATGCGTCGGCTGCGGACTCTGCACCACGAAATGCGAATTTGACGCAATTCATCTCACCCGCGACGTTCCCGCCGCAAGCAAAATGTACAAGTCCGAGCAGAAAGTCGGCGCGCTGCTGCCTTACGCCGCAAAACGCGCGTTTAAAATAATAGTAAAGAAAACGGAAGACAGATAAAAAATGTTCAGTATAACCGAAGTCCGCGCTGATATGCAGGCCGATAACAGCCGCTTTGCCGCCGAAATGCGCGAGCTTACGAAAAAAGAGGGTATTTATCTTATAAATCTCATGGCTTCGCCCGGCGCGGGCAAGACGAGCGTTATCTGCCGTATTTTAGACGCTCTTTTGCCTAAATACAGAATAGGCGTGCTTGAAGCGGATATGGATGACGACGTTGATTCACGCACCGTTTTATCGCACGGAGCGGAGGTTGTGCAGCTGCATACCGGCACGTCCTGCCATATGGACGCGAAAATGACGCTTGAAGGCATAAACATGCTTAAAAAGCCGCTTCCCGATATAGTTATTCTGGAAAACGTCGGCAATCTCGTCTGTCCCGCAGAGTTTGACGTCGGCGCGGATATGCGCCTTATGATACTCAGCGTGCCCGAAGGCGACGACAAGCCGCTGAAATATCCGCTTATGTTTACGGTTTCGGACAGAATGATAATAAATAAGATCGATACCGCCCCCGTTTTTGATTTTGACATCGCAAGATGCGAAAAAAACGTCCGCGCGTTAAACCCGGATATCGAAATCTTCCCCGTTTCCGCAAAGACGGGAGAAGGGATTGAGGCGCTCGTTTGCAGTCTTTACAAAACGGTTGAAAAAACGCTTGCAAAAAAGAGAAACGGGGCGGAAAACAGATGAAGGTTATAGAGCTTAAAAAAACCGTTACCGCTTCAAACGACCGCGATGCGGAAATACTGAGAGACGAGCTCTCAAAAAAGGGCATTCTTCTCATAAATCTCATGAGCGCGGCGGGCAGCGGCAAAACCACGCTTCTTTCGCGCACGATAACCGATCTTGCGGGCAGGGTGAAAATAGGCGTTATGGAGGCGGATATCGCTTCGGACGTTGACGCAAAAAAAATAAACGCTCTGGGCGCCGAAAGCATACAGGTGCATACCGACGGTATGTGCCATATGGATGCGGGAATGACGCGCCAGGGGCTGGAAAATATGGAGAAAAACGGCTTGCAGGCGGTTTTTCTCGAAAATATAGGTAATCTTATCTGTCCTGCGGAGTTTGACACGGGAGCGCACAGAAACGTTATGATATTAAGCGTTCCAGAGGGCGACGACAAACCGCTGAAATACCCGCTTATGTTTAAAAAAAGCGACGTGCTTGTAATTACCAAAAAAGACGCCGCGCCGTATTTCGATTTTGATTTCGAGGCGGCAAAACGCAGAGCTCTTGCCTTGAATCCGTCTATAAAAATCTTTCCCGTTTCGGCAAAAACGGGAGAGGGAATGGACGAATGGGAAAAATGGCTTATTTCTGAAACGGAGAAACACTGCAATGCATGAGCTCGGGCTTGTAAAGCACGTGATTTACACTCTTCACGACGTGGCGAAGGAAAACGGAGTAAAGCATATCGGCTCGGTAACGCTTGAAATCGGCGAGGTTTCGGGCATAATCAACGAGCAGCTTGCAGACTGCTGGGATTATTTTTCAAAAAAGGACGAACTTGTCTGCGGCGCAAAGCTTATTATAGAAACGGTTGACGCCGTTACCTTCTGCACTGCATGCGAACGGACGTACGAAACGGTAACGTACGGCAAAACGTGCCCGTTTTGCTGCAGCGGCGAAACATATTTGCTTAAAGGCAACGAATTTTCAATAAAACAGATAGAAGCGGAGCTTGATGCAGAGAGCGGGGAAAACTGAATTTCCAACCGCTTTTTCGCATAAAAAGAGGGGTAAAATGAAAAACCGAGAGATTGAAAAAAATCTGAGTCTGAAAATATATGTGTCGCCCGGTCGCAAAGGGGGCGGAGACGGAACGAAAAACAGTCCGTATGCGTCAGTAAAGGATGCCCAGAGCGCAATGAAAAAAGCGATAGCCGCAGGGCTTTGCGGCGATGCGGGCATAGTATTCACGGGCGGCAGGTATTATCTTGACGAAACCGTATTTATAGGCGAAAACGACTTTGACGAAAATCACAGAATATACTATACTTCCGCGGACGGCGAGGACGTCTGCCTTGTGGGCGGAACGCCTTTGACGGGCTGGAGCGACGGTGACGGTGACGGAATATTCGATGCGGATATCTCTTCAACCGGCAATTTCTACACGCTTTTTTGCAACGGCAAACGCATGAAAGCGGCGAGATCTTCCGATATGAGCGGCGAGGGAATAAAAGACAAATCGCATTTGCAGGCGGTTTACGAAGATTCCTCGGCATGGTTCGGTGAAATACTGAAAATAAAGAGCATTTCGAAAGACGGAATAGAAACGCATATTAAAAAATGCGACTGGAGCGGCGGTATAAGCTGTATATGCGGCGCGAGAGAGTTTATTAAAAACGCGGGCGACTGGGCGATTGAGGGAAACAGAGTGTATTTCAGGCCCGAAGACCCGGAAAAAATAAATGAATACGAAGTCGTCGCGGGAAAGCTTGACGAAATATTTACCGTTTGCGGAAAAGAAGGCAACCCCGTAAGAAACGTTGAAATCAGCGGTTTTACGCTTGAAATGAACGCTTTCGGCGAAAATCTGGCGGCGCAGGCGCGTCCCGCAAACGTCCTTGCGGAATACAGCGAAAACATAAACGCGCTCGTTTCTTTTCGAAACGCAGAAAACAGCGCCGTTACCGACTGCAATCTGAAATACGCAGGCTATGTTGCGGTAACCCTTAAAGGCAGAGTGCAAAAATGCCTTGTAAAAGGAAATCTTATTGAAAATCCCGGTTATGCGGGAATATTCCTTATAGGCGAAAACCCGGGAAGTCTGAATTACTGCAGCAAAAACGACACGGTTTCAAACAACAAAATACGCAATGCTGGCGAATTTGTAACGCACGGCGCAGGAATTTACCTTATAAACAGCGGCGAAAATCTTATTACGCATAACGATATAGACGGCGTGCCGCGCTACGGAATATCCATGAAAGGCATGCGTTACGGCGTTTTTAAGGATAACGGCATCGAGGACGTTCCGTTTGAAGAACACTGGAAATACAATCAGACCACAAAAAACGTTATTTCGTATAACAGAATAAGCAATACCGGCATACGTTCCGCTGACGGAGGCGGAATAGAGGGCTGGGGCATGGGCAGAGAAAACGTTATAGACCACAATATCATCTGCGGCGCATACAGGGGAAAAGCGTCTTTTAACTGGCGCGGCCACAGCATTTTTCTTGACGACGCGGCGCATTACGTTACGGTAACAAACAATATTATCTACGATGAAACGGCGCCTGCGGTAAATGCGGGAATATTTATAAAAAGCATAGGAAATTACGTTGTAAACAATATTTTCGACGTTTCTTTCGAGAGAAACGGCGCGGCGGATATTCAGCCGTATATCTGCCCCGCAGGGGAGTCCGTATTTGAAAGAAATATTATTTATTCAAACTGCGGCGGCGGGCTCGGCAAAGACGGAAGCCTTTGCGACGGAAACGGAGACAGAATTATGCTCTCTTTCGGGGACGGCGCAAACTCGAGCGGCACGCCTTCGCTGAAATCCTTGAAATCAATGAACAGAAATGTGTATTTCAACAAAAAAGGAGCGGCTTTAATCGATCTTGAAAGCCGCACGGTAACTTTTGACGAGTGGAAAACGGCTAAAGAAAACGTTTGCGGCTACGATTGCGAAAGCGTATGCGAAGACCCGATGTTTTACTGTGCGGAAAAAAGAGACTACCGCTTAAAAGACGGCTCGCCCGCGCTGAAACTCGGAATTGAGCCGATAGACGCGTCTCGGATCGGGCTGACGGATGAATTTTTATTCTGAAAAAATAAAAAGCGAGGATATTGAAATGAAAAGACGTATTGTATTGCTTCTTTGCGTATTAATGCTTGTTTCTTTCTGTTCTTCCTGCGCTGCGGAAATTCCGGAAATTGTGCCGGAATACTCGGTTGCCGTTTCCGAAGACGGCATTGACCTTGCGGGAAAAACATATATTATGGCTATGGAAACTTCGTATGAGGGAAGGGGACGGAATCTCGGCTATATTCCCGATACCGAGTTCGGCGATATGGCGGCGCAGCGCGTAAAGGACGTTGAAACGAAATACAACTGCACAATCGAGTTTGTTTATTCGTCTTCAATGGCGGAACGCGCATACAGAAGCGCGGTAGGCGGCGTGTATCTGTACGATTTTATTCAGGAAAACTCTTTCGGCCTTCTCAGCTATATGAGAGCAAACGCTTTTGAGGATCTTACGGGGCTTAACAACATAGACGTTTTCAATCAGTCCAAATGGGGCAACAGGTATGCGCTCGTATCCACCATGTATGACGGCGGAATTTTTGCGGTTCTTGCCGCGGCTCTTCCCCTTCGCATCGTTGATTCCGAGCTGAAAATTCTTTATGTAAACGAAGACCATATCACCGAAAATTTATCGACCGATCCGAGAGACTATTACGAAAACGGCGAATGGACGTGGGATACTTTTGAAAGATGTCTTGAATCGTTTGCATATACAAACAGCGCAAATCAGTATATTTATTCTTTCTTTTCCGGATTCGGTCCTTTTGCGCGCGATCTCGGACTTTCAAACGGAACGGAGGTTGTCTCGCGAAACAGCGACGGCGAAATGGAAATCGGCTATTTTTCTGATGCCGCTCTTGAAGCATACAACAAGGCGTATGAATGGTATAACGGCGCCCTTGCGGACAACGTGCTTGATTACTGGAAGACAGACCGCTTCATTGCGGGCGATTCGGTAATGTATTACTCGGATACAAACCAGGTTCTTGGCAGAGACACAAACACCATATCGTATAATGTCGATAATTTCGGCATTGTTCCTCTTCCTACAGGACCGAACGCAAAAAATGTATACGATAACAAGATGACGTATTCAAGCTCAAGTCTTGCAATCGCAATTCCCGTAACGGCGCAGGACAGCGAGGTTTCCGCGCTTCTGATAGATAAAATCTACTCGCCCTTTGAAGGGTATGAAACGAAAGAAAGCATTATCGATTATCTTTCAAGAAACTTTTTCCACGACAGGCGCGACGCGGAAGTAATATTTGAACAGACGCAGGGCGACCATATGAGATACCACGTGCATATGGAAATGAGCGGTATGTTTGACGGAATGATGAACGCCGGCATAGTTCCCGCTCTCAGCGCGGCGGAGACCGCCATGTATAAAAACGCGGAAAAGTCCGCTTTTCCCGCATATGCCACGCTTTTTAAGTATGAAGGATATTTCCACGACTGAAAAAAACAAAGCGGTATCATAAGAAGTATTAACCGGTTGATCGGAAAGGAGTCAGGAAAAAATGAAAAATGAGGTAAAAATATGTGTGGCACTTATTTTGTCTCTTGTTTTTCTTGTTGCGTGCGCGCCGCACGAAGAAGAGATTTTCGACGTTGATTTCTCTTTTCAGAGCGACAAAAAGGATCTTGAAGGCGCAACCGTAAAGTATCTGCGCAAAGAAGGAGATCAGTCTTTCACCGCAGGCGACGAACAGGTTCTGGGATATGCGGTGAACACCGTGCTTGCGGACCTCGCCGCACAAAGGATAAAGGACGTTCAGAACAATCTTAACTGTACGATCGATATTTCCTACTATTCGGACGGCGCCGTCACCACAAACTTTAACATGGGGATTGCCGCGGGAATATATATCTGCGATATATACACAGGCGTTTCGGATACGTTCAGAGACAGTATGAAGGCAGGACTTCTTGTCGGTCTTTCGGAGCTCGGCGCATACGCCGATTTTCACAACGAAGATAAATGGGGCAAACGCAACGTTCTTGAAATACTTTACTGGAACGACGACGCTTACGGTCTTATTCCCGCCGCATGGCCGACCTCTTCGGTTTCATACAGAGGGCTGACTGCGGTTAACGAAGACCTGATTGCCGCCGTAAACGCCGAAGATCCGCGCGATTTATACGAAAACGGAAAATGGACATGGGCGACTTTCCGCGAATGTCTTGAAAAATACTACGTTGAGGAAGGCGGAGAAGTTAAACATTACGCTCTGTCGTCTTCGGGAAGTGACGTGGGAGCAAACTATCTGCTTTCAAACGGCATAAAAGTTGCTGAAAAAGGCGCGGACGGAAAATATCATTCCGGCATGACAAATCCTGCCGCTCTTGAGGCGATGAACGAGGCAAATTATATCTTCAACGGCGATCTCTCATATACGGTTGACCGTATAGGAGGCAACACCAGACCCGTTGAAATGCTTGTCGGCGGCAACACCGTGCTGGGTGTTATGCACTATATTGAATACGTAACGGGCAATCTGGCAAAGCAGATGACTAATTTCGGACTTCTTCCGTGGCCTTCCGGACCGAACGTTGAGCCGGGTTATATGGCATGCCACTATACAAACCTTGAAAATGTTATCGTCGTTCCGCAAACGACGCCTAATCTGGAAGCGACGGCTCTTGTTCTTGACGCGCTTTACGAGCCGTTTGAAGAATATCCGGATCTTGACGCAATTAAAGATCTTTTATATCACACCTACTTTTTTGACCGCCGCGATGCGGATGTTTATATAGGCATGTTCCACAGCACACAGTTTACAAGACTCGGCGCCCCCACAAACAATGCTCTGGGCGAATGGGTTACAAGCGGTGTTACGCCTTCGCAATACATAGAATCCAACTTAGAGAAACTTGAAGAATATATTGAAGAAGAGGTTGCGCCGTCAAAAATAGCCATAGACATCGTCTGGGGCGAATAAGAGAATAAAAAGCATATCCGGTTTGGCAGAATGATCTGTCAGACCGGATATATTTTTGTATTTAAGTGAAAAAATGAGATCTTCTCCCTTTTCAGTCGATAATCGTTTCGGGGAATATTGCGCCGCCGTTTTCGTCAATTTTGCAGACGGTGCCGTAATCGTTGTTTATAACGCCGTTCGGGGATCAATACCTCTTCCGGTTCCCTTTCCTCTTCGGGAATCAACTCCTCGACAGGCAGCGTCTCTTCGGGGGCTGAGATCTCTTCGTTTTTGCCGCAGGAAAAAAGAAAGAGTAAAAAAGCCAGAAGCATAACGGTAATTATTATCTTTTTCATTTTTTTGTCTCCCGTGTAAATATTAGGATTTTGTCTGTATAGACTGAAAAAACGGCAAAAATTTCCCTCTCCGAGCGTTTTCGGAGAGGGAAAATCATATATTTGTCTATTATTTCAGCTTTTCGCAGATCTCAAGCGTGTCTTTTGCTATCATAAGCTCTTCGTTCGTGGGAATAACGAGGAATCTGAGCTTTGCGTCGTCTTTTGAAATATCTATCTCAACACCGCGTTTGCCGTTCTTTTCGGGGTCGACCGCCGCGCCGAGGAATGCGAAATGCTCCGCGCAGCGAATGCGGTAGCCGGCGTTGTTTTCGCCGATGCCGCCGGTGAATACCACTGCGTCTATACCGTTCATCTCTGCGGCGTAAGCGCCGATATATTTAACGAGCTGATGAACGATTATGCTTTCTATAAGCATGCAGCGCGGATCGCCCGCCTTTGCGGCGTCTTCGATCTCTCTGTTGTCGCTCGTTTTGCCGTGCAAACCGAGAATACCCGATTTTTTATTCATAAGGGTATCTATTTCACGAACGGAAAGTCCTTCTTTTTCCATTAAAAACGGGATTATCGCGGGGTCTATCGAGCCGCAGCGTGTGCCCATCATAAGTCCTTCAAGAGGGGTGAGACCCATTGACGTGTCTATACATTTTCCGCCTTTTACTGCCGCAACAGACGAACCGTTGCCGAGGTGGCAGGTGACTATGCGAAGCTCGGAGGGATCTTTGCCGAGCATTACGGCTGCTCTCTGGCTTACGTATCTGTGCGACGTGCCGTGGAAGCCGTAACGGCGGATTCTGTATTTTTCGTAGTATTCGTAGGGGATGGGGTACATATACGCATAATCGGGCATCGTCTGGTGGAAGCCGGTATCAAAAACGGCTACCTGCGGCACGTTGCCTATAATCTCTTCGCAGGCGTGAATACCCGTGAGGTTGTGAGGATTGTGAAGAGGACCGAGCACGCAGCAGTCTTCTATTGCCTTTATAACGTCTGCGTCGATAAGAACGGAACCGGAAAACTTTTCGCCGCCGTGGAGCACTCTGTGGCCTACGGCGTCAATCTCTTTCATTGAAGAAAGAACGCCGCGATCCTTTGAAACGAGAGTATCAACTATAAGCTGAATGGCTTCGCTGTGGTTTTTCATTTCAACGGATATTTTCAGGTCGTCTCTGCCGGGAACTTTATGCTTGAAGGTGCCGCCTTCAATGCCTATTCTTTCGCAGATGCCTTTTGCAAGCACTTTGTCGTCCGCCATATCAAAAAGCTGATATTTAACCGAGGAACTGCCTGCGTTGATAACAAGAATTTTCATTTAATCTCACCTTTAAAAATAACTTTTTACAGTATTATATATCAACCGTCCGCATTTTTCAAGTTTTTTCGTCATTGTTTGGAAAAAAGTCGATTATTCGCCTGCGGAAAGGTCAATCCACATTGCGGGACGCACCGCGCGGTAAGCGTCGTCTATCATATTTCCGTCGGCATTTATCATTCCGTTTGAATAAATGCTTACAACCGTGCCGGCAGTTTTGCCTGCTGAGCGAAGCCACCAGTGACATCTCGGCGGAGCTTCAACCGTGTGACCGTATTTATCGTATACTTTCGATTCATCCGTATGCGCGCCCGACGCTGCGGCGTAATCCGTTGCCTCGCACGTTCTGTCCGCGTTTTCTTTAAAATATCTGTTAACTTCCTCAACGCTTAAAAGAAAAATGCCGTCCGTCTCTTCATACGGCGTTCCGTTTTCATAAAGCAGGGTTTCCTCTATGCGTTTCTGTTCGGGTCCGTAAAACGCAAAAAGAAGAAAAGACCTGTTAAGCCAGCGGCGTACGGAGCTGTCAGTCCAGCTGTTGCTCCCTCCCGGTGAGTCAAAAACCATGCTGTCAAGGGCGTATACGCTCAATACAAGCACGCTTTCGCCGCGCCGCTCCAGAATAAGCCATTTTATTTCTTCGGGACCGTTTGACAGGTCGTTATCCTGCTCGTATCTGCCGAAGGTGATAATATCCCCCTCTTCGGCAAAGCGGACGGATTCGATTTTTGTTTCCGTAAAAATCTTTTCCGCATATTCCGCGCTGTCTTCATAGCCGTCAAGACCGCAAAAAAGGACGTATGCGCCGTCAAGATCGCCCTCTTTATACAAATCAAGCGCTTTTTTGTAGTCGGCATCTCTGTTTTGGCCCGACATTATCACTGCAATAACCGCAATAACCGCGGCCGCAGCAACGGCAAGAACAATTGCTGCTTTAACGGGTTTACTCATTTTTAACCGCCTTTATGTTGATAAATATATTATATACCAACAAAAAGGCGGTTTCAAGCGTTTTTTCTATTGTTTGAAAAAAATTGCTTTATTTTTACAGACGGCTCAGCGTTTCAGTCCAGTATTCGGGCGGACGGATATACGATACGGACTGCGACGACATTTTTGCCTTTACGGTGTATGAAAAAGCGAGATTCCCGTCTCCCGTCGGTGTATCGTAAGCCGCGATTTCCGTAATTACAAACGGAGTAAGCCCGTAAATGCCGAACTGAGGAGCATTGATATCAATGCGGTCAAAAAGTTTAAGACCGTAGGTTTCCGTTGTGAAAACGGCGTTAAAGCTATTTTCGTCGTAGCTTCTTAAAATGTTTGCCGCCGCAGCATTCGCCTCCGCTACGGATGAAATCATCGGGATAAAAACGGCGTTTTCGTATCTTCCCGTGCCTCCGTGTCGCGCCATGGCGGTAATTTCCGCGCTGTTTTGAGCAGTCCCCGCAATTCCGTTTGCGCCCGCCACGTACTGAACGTTTCTGTATCCGTCCGTTGATTTTACCGTTGAAAAATACGACAGATCGGTAAGTCTGTTATTCGACATGCCCGTTAAATCAACGCAGAAAGACGACTGCGTAACGTCGATTCTGTTTGTAAAATAAAATGTGCCGTCGGGCAGCACCCACCAGCGGCTTCCGTCTGCCGATGCAAGCTCGTCAAAAACTTTTGCAAGCGATTTTGAATAAACCGAATAGCCGTTAATTGCGGCTCCGTTTGAAAAAAGCGCGGGATTGTAAAGAAATCCTTCGTTTGACGCCCCCGAAAGATAGAGCAAAAAAAGCGTTTTTGCCGCCGCGCCCGTAGTTTGCGCGTCCGTTGAAAAAGAGCCGACGTATCTGCGCGAGAGCACCGTTTCGCCTCCGCCGCAGCGCACCGTAAAAGAAGATCGCAAATCGTTTACATACTCCTCTTTTACGTAAGTTACCTCTCCAGCAAAAACACGCTGCGAGTAACCGTCCGTCATATACGCCTTCATGCCGTGACTGACGGAAATGCCGTCGGTAAAAAACGGTTCGAGACGGAACGAAAGCTCAGAGCGGAAAGCCGCGTATCTTCTCCATTTTACGGAATTTGCGGCAATTTTATCGGTAACATCCTGATTGCTTATATATATTCTCACCGCAAAATCTCTCTTTCTTCCGTTATTCCGCTGCCGTTTACGTAAAATTCCGCTTCAAAACCGTAAAAGCCGGGTATATCGCCGCTTTCGCCGCAAAGTTTCGTTACGGCGGCGGTAACGGGGTATCTTTTGCCCGAAAAAGTGTTTGCGACCGCCGTTTCATTGTTTGATGAGTAAAGAAAAATCTCGGTTTTGCAGTTTCGTCCCACGCATTCCGCAAGAGAATAAAGATATTCGTTGGCGTTATCGCCGTATACCGTGTCTGCGGTGATTTTTACGGTTTCAAAATACCCCACAACTTCGGTCTGCGCGGAGTTTTCCGAAATAAGGCGGACTGTTTTAACAATCGGTTTAATTATTCTCTCAAACGTTTTTACGCCTGCTTCAAGCGGCGCAAAAGTATCGTATGCAACTTTGACGGCGATTTTCATATCACCTTTTGCCGCAAAATTCATAATGATTCCTCCGAAAAAACAATATAGTAAATCCCTTCGTATTCGTCGTCGCCGTTATCGGTGCGCTGATAAAGTTTGGGATATTCCGCAACGCCCGCATTTAATGCCGTTATGCCCGCAAGAGAGGCAAACCCCGCTTTTATAAGCTCTCCCGCGGCGGTGAGAGTGGTTATTGCTTTAATCCGTGATTTCGTATCGCTGTTTGATACGCGCAGCCGAAGGGCAAATTCGGCTTTTTTTATTTCTTTTCCGAAAACGTATTTTCTTACCGTTTCGGGACCGCTTTTTATTTTAAGCGAAATCACGCCGTTCTTTTTCGGAAGCATTTCGGGAGAAACCGCAGGTAGCGCCGAAAAAGACGAAAGCCACGCGGCAAGGCGCTGTTCAAGCGAAACGCTCAAGTGTAAAACACCCTTCCTCTTCCGCTTATTTCTATTATTCCCGTGTCCGCCACGCTGTCTTTCAAAACGGAGTTTACGGTAAATATCTCGCAATCCTCTTTCATATCGTCAACGGAGTTGTCGTCAAGCGAAAACGCCGTTTCGCCAAGGGTTATAACGTCGCCTTCCGCAACGGTCCAGCAAAGCTTTCTTGCCGCTTCGGTCATTGCCGTATACGCCGCTTTGTCCACATATACGGGTTTGTCGTTTTTTCCGGCTTTTACAAAAAGCTTGAAGCTGTTGTAGGGCAAAAGTCCCGCAACGGTGGGGCGGACGCTTTCTTTGCGCTCGAAACGCGTGTTTTTTAAAACAAATCTGTCGTAAATGCCTCTTCCCGTTCCGTCTTCGCCCGTTTTGTGATAGACTGTCGCCACGTTTTTCATTAATCTATGAAACATTCAATCCTTCCTTTTATAAACGCGAACGGAAAATTAATTCCGTTCGCATATTTTTTATCTCTGATCGAGAAACCCCGATTCAATAAGTATTTTTACTATCTGTCTGACTATTTCGTCCGCAAGTTCGCGTATATCGTTTCTTTCCGCCGGATTTTCTGAAGCGGCCGCAAGCGATTCGTAAATCACAGCGTTTATCTCTTCCATTTATATCCCCCTCGCCGTCAGTCCCGCTTCGGAAAGATACATCAGCGCAAGCCCCGAAACGGGTATTCCGATATACGTAATCACTCCGTCGCGCCTGTAAGATACCGCCGCATTGCCTATCTCTTCTCTCGAAACGTCTTTACCCGTTCTGCCAAGATATTCGCTTCCGCCGAGAGTATAAAGATACTCCGTTTGCGCGCAGGCGGCCTTTTTTGCCGCGGTACAAAGCTTTCCGCCGTCCTTTTCGGCATTTTTCGAAGCGCGCCCCGAAGTAATTCCGTCTACAATGTCGCAGGCGCGTTCCGCATAGCGCGTAAAAATATCCGCTGAAACGGGCATGCCTCTGTAAACGCCGAGGTAATACGCGTAATCAATAAAAGCCATAATCAGCCGAGCACACGAACGGCAAGTTCGGGATAAAGCGTTTTGAAGCCGTAAAGAGTATCTACGGACATGGTCTGCTTTTTGGTTGCTATATTGTAAGCGAAAGTTACGCGGAGAGAAATTCCGTCAAAAGACGTTACGTAGCTTTCCGCGCCGCGCGCCTTTTCGAGCGGACGTGAAACAAAGCCGAATGCGTTTCTGTGAAAAGCAAGGTTTGCCGCGTGATCGCCTATAAGCGTAACGGCATCGTTTGCCGCAAATCCGCCCGTGGGGACTGCGGGATATATTTTTGCCGTTATTGCGGAAGAAGATGCGGTCGCATCCTGCAAAACAACGTAGTTTGCGCCGTTTACGGTAATAATATCGCCTTTTACAAGCGTGCCCGACGTGCAGGAAATCTTTACGCTTCCGCTGCCCGCCTCAGTGTTTTCCGCAACTTTGAGAGTGCCCGAAAGCGTGCCCTTTTTATGAGTGTAAACCTGACCCGACATATAGTTTTCAAGTCCGATAAGTCTGCCTACCGAGCCGTTTCTAAGCGCCTTTGTGGTTCCGCATTTTTCCGCCGAAACAATTGAACTGTCGCTCTGAAAAGACGCGAGAGCGGCGCTGTTCCAAACGCAGTATCTGTCCCCCAGAGGCGCCTTGCTGTCGTTTAACGCCTTTGAGGCTGCCGCAAACGTTGATATTCCGCCCGGAGTAACGCCTGCGGTGCCGCACGTGTAAGGTATGTCTTTGTAAAGCGCAAGTCCGTCCGCGTTGATTTTTTCCGCAATTGCGGCAGCGGCGGGAGCAAGCACCTGCTTTGTGAAATCTTCGAGATTGAGTGCCATTTCCTTTGCGGAAAGCTCAACGGAAACGTCCGCTATTCTGTCAAGGGTAACAAGCACGCTGCTCTCTTTTATGTCCTGAACGGATATAGAAGACGAAAATTCGTCCGCAGAATACACAGCGGGCTTTTTAATCTGCACAACATCGCCCTTTTTGCCTGCTCCCTCGCAGAATTCCTTATAGGAAAGCGCGGGAAATACGAGATTTTCGTGAAGGATGGGGAGCGCCGCGCGGGCGATCTGCTGAACTGTAAGAAATGTGTTTGCCATTAACCGATATCACCTTTCATTATTGTTTTATAGTATTCTTCGTCACTCATGCGTGACGGGTCTCTGAATTCCGAGCGTCCGCGCGGCAGATAGGTAGATACGCTTTTTGCCGTCGGTTCGCTCTCTTCAAAAAGCCAGGGGTTTTCCGAGCGCAGACGCGAGGTTTCTTCGTAAAGAAGATCTTCGTTAAGTCCGTTTTCGTCAAAAAGCAGACTGTCGTCTATCATCGCCCTTGCGGCTTTTATGTTTTTTGCTCTGCTCTGTGAAAGAGCAAGGTTGATTTTGCTTTCGTTTTTAACGTTTTCAAGCTCGCGCAAAAGCTCCTTTTCTCCGATTATTTCGTCGGAAGAAACAATGCTGAAGCCGCCTTTTTCGTCAAGGCGTTTTTCAAACGTTTCAAAATCTATGCTTTCGCCCGAAAATACGGACTTTATAAAACCGTTATCCATAATGCGCCTCCGAAAGTATTCTCTTTGCGGTTTCTTCGTCCTCGCCGAAATATTTCATACGGAATTCGTAGGGAGCCATGATTTTAGATTTAACAAGTTCAAGGTCGCGCGTCTGCATGGCGGCCTTGTCCTCAATAATACTGTCGTCAAAAATCACTTTTACCTCTGTTTCGCCAAAATCTCCGCCGAGAAGCTTTTTGCCGATGTAAAGCGCCGCTTTCACTGTGTTTACGATTGCTTTTTCAAGCAGAATCTCATGCTTTTTTATGCACCGGTAAAGCGTTGAGTTTTCGCTGTTTATCTGCGTTGCGGTAACCGTGCGGGACGAATCGAATCTGTAATACCTCTCGCCGAAACCGCATTTTGACGAAAGATAGTTCATCTGCTCCTGTATGCATTTTACGTGGTCTTCAACCCTTAAAAGCGGGTTAAACTCCTGCGGCAGCATATCGCCGTCTATCGCCTTGTCGCCAAGATACATAAAAAGCTGCCTGTTTGTGTCCTGCGGCGCGTAATAATTGCCGTCTTCGTCTTTTTCAAGCAGATCTCTGCGCAGAAAAACCATCTTTTTGCCGAGCACAAACTCCATGTTTAAGCTGTCGTAGCAAAGGTCAATACCTTTTATAACGTCTATCGCATCGGCAAAAACGGATATTCCGAGAGGGGAGGACGGCACGAGACTGTTTACCGTATTCGGTTTAATTATCGAAAACCACGGAATATCCGAGCCGGTTTTCAGCACGGGCGCTATTTCGTCGGGCAGCGGTTCTTCGCGAAGACCGTCTTTTTCGGAAAAACATCTGTTGTAAATAACATATTCGCCGTTTTCGAGAAGATGCGCCTGAATATAAACGATCGTTTCGCCGTTTTCTACCGCGCGGCGCACGAAAGCCGCTTCGGTTACCGTATCGCCCGACCACGAAACCGGAAAAATGCTTTCCGCATCGGCATAGTCAAAGCGCACGGATGCGTTTTTTGTTTTAACAACGTTTCCGTTTCTGTCCGTAACCGCGCCTTCAATACAGCATATCACGGCGGCGGACCCGAGCGCAAACGCCTTTTCCACGAGACGGTTCAACTGAGTGCGGTAATCGTTTTTTTCAAAAACGCCGTTCGGTCCGTTTAAAAAACCGGAAGCGTTTTTATCGGATAAAACGATATGCGTTTTCTCGTTGAGCAGAAGATTTGCCCAGTCCTCGCAGACGCGCTTTGCCATATGAAGCGTAAACATCTGCCTTGAAACGGTTGAAAGACCGTTGTTTAAAAAAATACGGTGAAAACCCTCCGAAGAGCCGCTGTACCATTCGCGCCACTTTTCGATCAGGGCAATCATTCCGTCATCGGCAATGTCGGCTCCGAAGTATTCGCGCAGGCATTTTAGAATTGCTGAGTAGTTCAATAACTGACCTCCTGAAATCTGCGGGAGCGGCTACCAGCGGATAAACCGTTCCCACGCATATTCTTCAGCGTCGGCAGTATCGATATCGCAGGAGCCGTTGTCAAGCCGTCTGTCGGGGTTGTAAGGATCCCACATCTGAGTTGCGGTGCTTGCAATAACGTTTTTGCAGCAGTCCAGAACCGACCACCTGTGCTGGGAAATCAGTCTTGACTTTATTGCAATACGCTCGGCAATCGGTTTTTTTACGCTGTCGGCTATCGCAAGCTTCAGCCCCGCTTTTCTTGCCGCCATAACGACTCCCGCGGTAAGATACTGCGCTTCGCTGTCCATAAAAGCGTATGTAACGGGTATATCGAAATTATCGTAAAGCGTTTTTACAAAAAGAATAAACTCGTCCTCTATCATATCGGGAGTAATCTCGCCTTTTCTGCCCCTGATTCTTCTGTCCCGTAAAACAATTACGCCGTTTCCGTCTTTTTTCATGCCGATCGCAACGAAAGCGGAGGCGGAACTGTTGCCCCCGTAGTCCACCCCGATTATTATCTGTGAAACGTCGTTTGGAACGGAAGAAACGGTCCATTTTTCGGGAGCTGACGCAAACTGAGGAAAGATTAGCCCTTCCGCCGCGGCGCGTTCGCCGAGAATTGCCCGCCTGTACCAGAAACTGCCAACTTCATACTGCGCCTCTATCTCCGCGCGCCTCTGAGGCGAAACGGAAAGATTGTCGCGAATGCAGAACCTTTCGTGGTTTACGTCAAGACCGAGCGCGATATACTTATCCACATATCCCGTATAAATGGGATGAGTGGGATAATCGGGGTTGAAATCCCACAGCACGCGCCTCATTTTTGCCGCGAGCTGGCGGTTGAATGCCTCGTCTATAAAACAGCGGTCATCCCCCGAGATGAAATGCCGGTTTACTTCGGTGGCTATCCAGATACCGTATGAGTTGCCCCGTATCCGTTTGTAGCTGTCCGCCTTGCCGCCGCCCGCAAAAACAACGGTTTTTTCGCCCTTTTTCAGCGTTTTTACAAAAAGAGCGGCGTTGCCCTTGTATTTGCCCCAGCGGCATCTTCCGCGAAAAATATGCTCCAATCCGAAACCGTTGCAGTCCCCGATATTTGTCAGCGCCGCAGAAAGCGTTGTTCCCGTTGCGAGATGCAGCCTGTCCGGCGATTTTTCGAGAAGATACGAAAATGCAAGAACGTTTGCCGTGGTTTTTCCCGAACGGACCGCGCCTTCGGCGAAATTGAAAGTGCAGTTCATACATTTGCGGATATATTCCTTATGCTTTTGAGAAAGCGGCTGCCAGGGTATTGTTTTTCTTTTCTTCACGGTGTAAATATTTCCAGCTCGTCAAGATCTTCCGTTTCCTCTTCCGGCGTCCGTTTCCACAGTCCGAGATAATCGCCGAGCTTTACGAGCGCCTGCTGCTTGTTGTAAAGCTTGAAGCGAAAACCGGATTTCGAATTCGTTATTTCCGCCACCGCGCGAGTGTCTATGCCGTCGCTTTTCTTTACCTCGATTTTCGTTTCGCCGTTTTCGTCTCTGAAAAAGGAGAGATAGTCCGAAATATCGTCAAAAGCAATCCTGGCAAGCTCCTGAATTATCCTCTCTTCCGTGATCTTTACTTTTTTCTTTCTTATTTTTTTTCCCTCTTTCATACGCTTTGCGGACTGCGGGGTACCCTTCGCTTTCCGCAGATAAATAATATCATACTTTTCCCTCCTGTTTTTCCCGATTTTGAGCAAAAAAATAACCGTTATGACACTTTCAGATGTCATAACGGTAACTTTAAGGGGTTATTTAACTGTTTTTCAGATTTTCGTAAATCGTATTGAAGAGCGTGCCCGTTTTATCGCTGCCGTGCTCCCAATACATCATGCCGCCGAGTCCTTCCGCGGCAACGTATTCGCATTTCGCTTTAACTGAGGACGGATCGTCGTATGAAATAAAGTCTTTTCCGTCAAAAAGCCACGGCGCTTTTGCGGTATTATCGTAATACTTTTTAAATCTGCCGCTTTTTTCGTGAATAAGGCATATATCGGTGTATGACGGACCGAAGCCGCCGCCCGTGGGCGAAATACCGTTTACGCCGTTTTCCGAACCGTTTACGTTTTTCCATATTCTTGAATAAAACGCCGCGCCGAGCAGGAGTTTTTCTTTGGGAACACCGATTTTTTCAAGCATTTTTACCGATCTGTCCGCGCTGAAAACGACGGGAGCGTCTTTCGGGTCGTAAAGACAGGTGTGATGCCCCGCAGGCTGATCCCAGCCGCGAAGGTCGTATGTCATAAGATTGATAAAATCGAGGTATTTATGCGAAATATCAATCTCTGTTCTGTCTATATACCACTGTCCGCATGCGGCGGCGGTGGTAAGCCAGCATTTTCTGCCCCTTGATGCCGCATATTCGTCGAGCGCTTTTCTGTATTCCGCAAAAAGACGCGTATGCTGATACTTTTCTTCGAGTATTCCGTCGTCTCCGGGAAATTCCCAGTCGCAGTCTATGCCGTCAAAACCGAATTCTCTCACGATATCCATAGTAGAGTCAACAAACGTTTTCATATGTTCGTCGGTATCGGTTGCGGGGCCGTGACCGTGCTGGTCGCCTCCGCCGGTTGAAAGAAGGATATTCAGCTCCGGGTTGCACCGTCTTATTCTTTCAAGCTCGGAAAGGAATGGGCGCTGGCGGTCGATATTTATTTTGCCGTCAACCACTATGCCGAACGCAACGTTTAAATGAGTCAGTTTTTTTGCCTGGTCTTCCGTAATGTCGTAAAGCGATCTTCCGGTTGAATATCCGGAAAAATAATATCTGCCGTTTATCATTTTATTCACCGTCAGCAGCAGTAGCTGCGCGCAATTTCCGCCCATCTCCAGAGACGCTGCGGATCGTTTTTAACCGTTGTAAGGTCTTTCAGGATAAACTCGACGGGACATCCGTTTTTACGCGTTGCGGCAAGAGTGGTTTCAAACTCTTTTACAACGTTTTTTTCGGGGAAAATATCCCACGCAAGATCGGCGGGGTTCGGTTTTCTTGAAAATACGAAATCTTTGCCGATTTTTTCTGCGCCGAGCTCAACGTTAACCCACGGACTCATTGATATCTTGCGCAGATTGGGCAGTTTGCGCAAAACGTCAACTTTTATGTCGTCGGGCTCGCAGCAGCCGTAATATCCCAGTCCGAAACGGTTAAACCAGGGAATAATATACTGAACGTCAAACTCGTCGTGCATTTCGGGGGAAACCATTGAAAAAAGCTGCGCTGCGCTGTAAGTCCAGCTGTTTTTCGCGGTATGTGTGTTTGCCTTTGCGTTTTTTGCGGGATCGTCGGAGTAGCCCTCCATAACGTCGTTATACGCGCCTGTGCAGTGAACGGTATCCATACCTGTTGTTATAAGTCCCTGCTCCTCAATCTGGTCAAGCATGCACATATGCATCGCTATCGTTTTTTTCAGCAGCCTGTGAATAAAGTCGGGGTTATCCGCAATATCGTACATTATTGCCTCAACGCCGCGCCACCACGATATTCTGTCCCAGTAATGAAAGTATCCGTCGTAGCCCGTCATCTTAACGCCTAGAATGCCGTTAAGAATTTCGTTGTAAAGCTCCTCGGTTTTTTTAGTTGCTTCGGTATCGTGTTTTACAACGGGCATTTTAAGCTTTGTTTCAAGCGCCTCGTCGTCGGGCAGCTGGTCTACGTAAACGTGAGTCTGCGCTCCGCCCCTGCCGCCGTCCTGAGTGATGGCGGGAAGATTTATATTTTCAACGGTAAACGACTTTGACGCAACAACATAATCGCGTACGGGACGGTCGTCTGCCATATGCTTATTTCTGTAAAGCGTTTCGCGAAGCTGCCACTCAATGCCGCGAAGAACGGGGTCTTCACATACAAGCGTAAGCTCGTCTTCGTAATTCATCTCGCCCCAGCATACCTGATCTATCATAAACATAGGCCTTTCGGGGTTAAGAGCGTTATGCTTTTTCCATAAACGTATTCTTTCTTTCTGTATGGGAAGGGCTGCAAGTTCCGCCACTTTTTTTGCAAGCTCTCTGACTGTTTCGATTTCTTTACTGTTCATTTTTAACTCTCCCGAAAACTGCGTGCACATATTTTTCTATTATAATTATACAGTAAAACAGAAATAATTCTTATATAATAATATTACAATACTATTCGTATTATTGTGCCGTCTTCGCTTTATGACTTTATTGTCAAAAAGATACAAACTTATTTTCACAAAACAGAAAATTACTTGACTTATATCGCATTATGTGGTAGATTTACAAAGGTAAATCTGTGAACAGGTGGTGATACCATGACTGCTGCAACATATCTCTCCAAAATTCCCGCGCATATTTCCGAAGCGATAAAAGCGAGGGGAATTGCGATTGACGATATTGTTTCATACGGCTACACCGATATGGACAAAGACGGCAATTTTGCGGACTGCTGGGTATTTTTTGATAAAGAAAACATTTATTATTTAACGGGATACGACAAAATAGAAAAAATACGCGGAAGAAAAAAACTGAAAACGGTTTTTGACTTCGTTTCTTTTGATATTATTCCCCATGAAGATATAAAATCACTCGAAATTGAGCGTTACGTCTCAACCGCGCGCCTTATTGCGGTAAAAAAAGAAGAGGGCGCGCCGGTTGAAGAGCTTATGAAGTTTTCTCTGGGCATTGCAAACAAACTCGACGCGTTTATCCGTCACTTCAACGATTTTAAAGAGGGTAAACCCGTAGAATACAGCAAAAAGGCGGACGAAGAGCTTTTCTGCCCGAAATGCGGAACGAGATATCCCGATCCGGAACATAAAGTCTGTCCGAAATGTATGGACAAGGGCTCGATTTTCAAACGTCTTCTCGGCTTTTTCAAGTTTTACAGAAAAAAACTCGTCGTATATTTTGCGATGCTTGTTGTAAGCACGGTATTTTCCGTACTCTCGCCGTATGTCGGCACAAAACTTCTGTACGATAACGTTTTAACTCCCGGTGTCGACGCAAATCTTTTCGGCGAAGTGGGACTTGTGCTGCTTGTAATAATTGCGGCAAGAATTCTCTCGCTGCTTATAAATATCGGGCAGAACTATATCGTTGCGGGAATTATTCCGTGGGTTGTATACGATCTGAAAGTTCGTATTTTCTCCGCAATGCAGAAGCTTTCCGTAAGCTTTTACACGTCAAAGCAGACGGGTTCTTTAATGACGCGCGTAAACCGTGACTCAAACAACATCTACTGGTTTTTTGTTGACGGCGCGCCGAGCGTTGTTGTAAACGGACTGATGTTTATAGGCATTCTTATAATAATGTTTTATATGAACTGGCAGCTTTCGCTGATAGTTCTTGTTATGATTCCCCTGCTTCTCTTCCTTTACCGCCTTATACAGCGCGCTTTTCGCAAACTCCACCATGCCCGCTGGATAAACGAAGCGAATATGTCGTCTTATATAAGCGACTCCATGAGCGGACAGCGTATAATTAAGGCGTTTGCGAAGGAAAAAGAGGAGGGCGAGCGTTTTTCGGGATATTCGGGCAGAAGCGCAACCGCAGATAAACGCGTATCCAACGCGGAATCCACGATTTTCCCGCTTCTCGGTATTGTTATGATGCTTACGAATCTCGTCGTCCTTTTCGTTGGCGGCACGATGATTATTTCGCATACAAACGGTATGACGCTCGGCAAACTGATGACTTTTACGGCATATATGAATATGCTTTACAGCCCGCTTGATTTTCTTGCGTGGGTTTCAAACTGGTGGGCAAGATGCGTAGACTCGGCGCAGAGAATTTTTGAGGTTATGGATGCCGTGCCCGACGTTTCCGAGCCGGAAAACCCCGTCCGTATACCCGAAATGAAGGGCGACATCGAAATGAAAAACGTCCGTTTCGAGTATGAGCCCGGTCATCCGATAATAAAAAATCTCAGTCTTTCCGTAAAAGCCGGACATATGGTCGGTATAGTCGGTAAAACAGGCGCCGGAAAGAGCACGATAGTAAATCTAATGGCGCGTCTTTACGATGTGGGCGACGGCGAGATTACGATTGACGGAGTAAACGTAAAAGACATTGCAAGCATAGATATGCGTAAAAATATCGGCATAGTATCTCAGGAAATATATCTCTTTATAGGTACTATTGCGGATAACATCAGATACGCAAACCCCGGCGCCTCGATGGAAGAAGTTATACAGGCGGCAAAAACGGCTTCCGCGCACGATTTTATTATGCGTCTCCCCGACGGATACGAAACGAGAATCGGCGCAGGCGGTCAGGACCTTTCGGGCGGCGAAAAACAGCGTATTTCCATTGCGAGAACAATAATACAAAACCCGAAAATTCTTATTCTTGACGAGGCAACGGCAGCAATGGATACCGAAACCGAGCGCAATATTCAGCAGGCGCTTTTCAATCTTCAGCAGGGCAGAACAACCGTTGCCATAGCGCACAGACTGTCAACCCTTCGTGACGCCGACGTTCTTGCCGTTATAGACAACGGCGATATGGTTGAATACGGCACGCATGACGAACTGATAAAGAAGCAGGGCGAGTATTACAAGCTTTACATGCTTCAGTTTGATGCGATAAAGCATATCGGTATCGGCGAATAGACAAAGAAAGGAATTACTGATATATGAGTGAAAACAAGATCGTGGAGCTTGCCGGCATTGAAATGATAGATATAAAAGAGGCAAAATTCGCTCCCGAAAAAGGCGGATATCTCTCTTTGACGTACAAAGGCACGGAATACGGCAAGGTTAAGCTCAACAGAGCTCTTCCGTACCGCTCTCCCGACGAGTATATCTGCGTTTCCGACAAAGAAGGCAAAGAGATAGGCATTATCCGCAATATAGCGGAGCTTTCCGAAGAACAGCGAAAAACCGTTTGCGACGAGCTCGACAAGTTATACTACAGTCCTACGGTCATACGTATTCTTTCCGCAAAGGACAGAATGGGCTTTATGTATTTCGAAGTTGAAACGGAAGCGGGAAAACGCGAGTTTGCGGTCAGGGACGCTTCGAGAAACATAAAATTCATAGATCCCGACAGCAAAACGTCCGTTCAGATACGCGACGTTGACGGAAACCGCTATATTATAGACGATTTTATGAAGCTTGATTCGGCAAGCGCAAAAAAGATAGAGGCGTTTTTAATCTGACGCCGCAAATGAACATCACCGAAAGGGGTGACGGTTTTGAACCCGGAAATAAAGTCAGCCGATGATATATACAGCGTTGAATACGATATAGATTCGTCCGATCTGCTCTGCTCGGGCAGAATAGTGCTTACAAAAGATTTCTCCCTTATACTCTTTGCGGACGGAGAACACAGGCAGAAAGAGGAATTCCGATGTGATTTCAATGAAATAAAAGAGCTTTCGATATCTTCGCATATTGGCTGCGCAAGCCTTGAAGCGGAGATGAAAAACGGCGACAGCGTCCGTATATGCCGTTTTACGCAAAGCTGTCTGAATTCGGTATCGGAATTTATAAAAGCCGCAAATTACTATATCGAAACGGGCGAGATTACCGAAATAGATATAGAAAGAACGGTCTGCCCGAAATGCGGGAAGCATTATATCGTAAATACTCAGATCTGTCCTCACTGCTCAAACAAAGTTTCCATAGTCGGTAAATTTATCGCTCTCGGAAAAAAATACATACCCGCGTTTCTTTTTTCGGGATTCCTCGTCCTTATTACAAACGTTATAAACCTCATAATTCCGCAGATAAACAGGGTGCTTGTAGACGAATATCTCTTCCCCGCATCGTCGGGCGAGACGCCGTGGGGCGACAAAAACCCCGTAATGATGATACTTGTGCTTATTCTGCTTATGCTTCTTTGCTACGTTGCTATCCGCGTAATAAATATTATAGCGGCGCGGCTCAGAAACGCAACGTCGGCAAATTTCGTAAACAGCATACGTATTCAGCTTTACAATAAAATCCAGGTGCTTTCGATGTCCTCGATTTCAAGAAGGACTACGGGCGACCTTATAAAACGTCTTACGGAAGACACTTCGGTAATAACGGAATTTATAAAGTCCGAAACAGTCTGGATAATTGAAGTGGGCGTTGTATTTGTAGGAGTTCTTGTATACTTTATCGTAACAAGACCCCTTTTAACGCTTTTCGTTTTCATCCCCGTGCCGCTCGTTGTTTTTGCGGCGTCTAAATTCTGGGATTTCATTCACAGAAGATATGAAAAACAGTGGCGTCTTTCTTCTGCGGCAAACGGAATTTTGCACGATATAATCAAAGGCATAAGAGTAGTAAAAGTATTCGGAACGGAAAAAAGCGAGATTGCCAAATTTTCCGAAGCAAACAGAAAACTCGCCGAAACATCGCAGAAAAACGAACAGCTTTGGGCAATTTTATTCCCGATGCTCGGTTTTATCGTAGGCGTAGGCGAATTTCTCGTCCTTTACTTCGGCGCTCAGTCCGTTCTTTACGGAATAAACCCCGAACTCGGCTATTCCATAATCGGAGAGCCGCTCACTCTCGGCGAATTTACGCAGATAATGAGCTATATCGGCTTTATTTACGGACCGCTCCGCTGGCTGTCGTTTTTGCCCAGAACAATTGCGGAAGCCGTAACGAGCATGGCAAAAATAAACGAGATTCTTTACGAAGACCCCGATATCAAGGATAAAGAAAACGCCGTATCTCCCGAAATAGAAGGCAATATCTCGTTTGTAAACGCCACCTTCGGATACAAAAGCTACGAGCCCGTGCTTAAAAATATTTCGCTTGATATCAAAAAAGGCGAGATGGTCGGTCTTGTGGGTCATTCGGGCGTAGGAAAATCAACGCTTATCAATCTGATAATGCGTCTTTACGATCTTAACAGCGGCAAGCTGCTTATTGACGGCACGGATATACGCGATATTTCAAAAGAAACGCTCTGCCTCAATATAGGCACGGTTTTCCAGGAAACGTTCCTTTTTGCCGGCTCGATATACGACAATATCGTTTACGCAAAACCCGACGCAACGCCCGAAGAGGTGTTTGCGGCGGCAAAAATAGCAAACGCGCACGAATTTATAGTAAAACTTCCCGACGCATACAATACGGTTGTGGGCGAAAACGGATATTCGCTTTCGGGCGGCGAGAGACAGAGAGTAGCGATAGCGAGAGCTATTCTGCGCGATCCGAAAATACTAATTTTAGACGAAGCTACGGCGTCTCTTGATACCGAAACCGAGAGCAAAATACAGGAAGCGCTTCAGCGTCTTACAAAAGGAAGAACAACGATCGCAATCGCGCACAGACTTTCAACCCTTCGCAATGCGGACAGACTGATAGTTCTTGAAAAAGGCAAAGTTGCCGAACAGGGTACGCACGAAGAGCTGATGAAAAACAGAGGCATTTATTTCAATCTCGTTATGGCTCAGCGTCAGACAACGAAAATGGCGGAAGTTAAGAAATAAACGGAAAAACGGGATATGTTCCTGAAAAAGGGGACGTATCCTTTTTTTCTTACAAAAAGTTATAATATTTAAAACGATTTTATCTTGACATTAAAACTATATTGTGATAAAATAATAACACGATAAGAATTTCATTTCTTTAAATAATCATTTAACCTTACGGGAGGGCATAAAATGCCGGATTTGAATTATATTCTGTGCTGCGATTCCTCAGGCGATCTTTCGCTGGAAGAATGCAGGGCGCGCAACATCACAACAATACCTTACAAATACACGCTCGGAGATAAAGACTGTCTTGACGATCTCGTTTCGGTAACCCCCGAAGTATTCTTCAAAACAATGGAAGAAGGCGCAATGACCCGTACGTCGCAGCCCAACACGGAAGATTACGTCAGTTTCTGGGAACCTTTTCTTGAAAGAGGCAAAGATATAGTTCATCTCTGTCTTTCTTCGGGTATTTCCGGCGGAATTCTTTCGGCAAACGTTGCAAAAGGTCTTTGCGGTGAAAAATATCCCGACAGGAAAATATACGTAATAGATTCTCTGGCGGCATCAAGAGGCCTCGGCCTTTTTGCCGATAAGCTTGCCGATATGAGAGACGGGGGAAAGAGCGCGGAAGAGCTTTACAGCTGGGCGGAAGAGCATAAACTCAATCTTCACCACTGGTTTTATACAACGGACCTTAAGTATTTCGTCCGCGGCGGACGCGTTTCAAAGGTGTCTGGATGGGTAGGCTCGCTGCTCAGTATCTGTCCTCTTCTGCACGTAGACAAAGACGGACATCTTACTCCGGTTAAAAAATGCCGCGGTAAAAAAGCCGTAATGAAAGCGATGATCGGAATGATGGAAGAAAACGCCGAAAACGGAGACGGATATTCCGAAAAATGCTTCATCTGCCACTCCGCTCGTCAGCAGGAAGCGGAAGAAATTGCGGCGAAGGTTGAAGAACGCTATAAAAACATGAACGGAAAGGTTCATATCGGCTCAATCGGTCCCGTAATAGGGGCTCATACGGGACCCGGAACGGTTGCTCTCTTTTTCTGGGGCAAAAAACGAACAAATTAAAAACAATCATAAAATGCTTGACTTTTCTCCCCGTTTGATATATACTAAAACAAAGCTATATATCAGGCGAGGAGATGATTTTTATGATGAAAATAGGCGTTATGCCCGAGTCATTCAGAATACCTTTTAAGGAAGCGGTTATCAAGGCCCGCGATATGGGAGCAAAAGGCCTTCAGCCGTATGTTACACACGGAGATCTGGCTCCTGAAAACCTTACTGCGGACGACCGCAAAGCAGTTTTGAAATTCGTACGCGACAACGGACTCGTTTTCTCCGCACTCTGCGCGGATTTCGGTCTGAATTTTGCCGCTTACGGCGAAAACGAAGAGGGAATAAAGCGCACGATGGCTATGATGGACCTTGCTGTAGATCTCGGCACTTCCGTTATCACCACGCATATAGGCCACGTTCCCGAAGACGAAAACAGCCAACAGTATAAAAACGTTTGCAAAACCATAGAAACTCTCGGAAAATACGGCGATTCGATAGGCGTATGCTTCGCTACCGAAACAGGACCCGAGCGCGCAGTAAAGCTTCGCGGAATTCTCGAAAAAACAGACACGAAGTCCGCAAAAGTCAACCTCGACCCCGCAAACTTCGTAATGCTGTGCGGACAGGACCCCGTTGAGGCGGTTCACGTACTTAAAGATTATATAGTTCACACCCACGCAAAAGACGGTATTAAAACAGGCGATACCACTTATCAGGAGCTTCCGCTCGGCACCGGCGGCGTACCGTTTATTGAATATCTTGCGGCTTTGAGAGACGAGGGATACGACGGATTCCTTACCATTGAGCGCGAATGCGGCGACACTCCCGAAAAAGATATTCGTCTTGCTTACGATTTTCTTACAGACGCTCTTAAAAAACTTTACTGATTAAGAAAGGGAACGATTATGTCGATTAAACTCGGATTTATAGGCACAGGAAGCATTGCCCACGTTCACGGCGACGTATATAAAAGAATGGGCGACCGCATAGAATACGTTGCATGCTGCGATCTTAACGAAGAACGCGCAAAACACTTTGCGGAAAAATACGGTTTTAAAAAGTATTACACCGATTACAAACAGATGCTTGCGGAGAATAAATTCGACGCGGTGGAAGTCTGCACGTGGAACAGCGCTCATGCGGAATGCACGATTGCTGCTCTCAACGCGGGCGCAAACGTAAAATGCGAAAAACCCATGGCAATGAACGCTCAGGAAGGCATTGCAATGAAAGAAGCAGCCGAAAAAAACGGCAAACTCCTTATGGTCGGCTTTGTTCGCCGTCACGGCAACGACGCTTCCGCGGCAATAGATTTTATAGATAAAGGAATAGACTCAAAATTCTACATAGGAAATGATGAATATTTCCTTAAAAACGATTCAAATTTTCTAATTCTGTGTCATTGTACTTATACTATAGATTGGCCAGTATTTTCAAGCAGAATACATTTCAGAAAC
>CAMZEM010000012.1 GCA_947305805.1 uncultured Clostridia bacterium
AAAAGAAATTCAGTTTATAAAAGAGCTGTCGGATGCTGATTTCCGCCTTATCGCATTTGCCGTGGACGACTGGAACCGCGATCTTTCTCCCGCAAAAGCTCCCGCGGTATTCGGTAATGAGGATTTCGGCGGCGAAGGACAGAAAACTCTCGATGCCATAACAAAAGAAATACGCTCCGTCGAAAAGCCGGTTTATATCGGCGGTTATTCTCTCGCAGGGCTTTTCGCGCTCTGGGCGGCGTACAAAACACCCGTATTTTCAGGCGTTGCCGCCGCTTCTCCGTCAGTGTGGTTTCCCGGTTTTACGGACTTTATGAAAACAAACGGAATATATGCCGAAAATGTCTGTTTAAGTCTCGGAAACAGAGAACCGAACGCCAGAAATCCCGTTCTCGCGTCGGTAGGGGAGAATATAAAAAAAGCTTATGACATTCTTAACGAAAAAAACGTGCGATGCTTTTTTGAATGGAATGAAGGAAACCATTTCAAAGATTCCGAAATTCGAACGGCAAAGGCGTTCGCCTGGCTTTTAAATAACTGAGAACGGTTTAATAACAAAAGAGCAGTAGATGAAAAACTCATCGTGATTTTTATATCCGTACGAAGGACGATCTTGTAAATGCGGTGAAAACGTTCGGCTTTGTTCCTCTTTTCGCAGGATCGATCCCGGGTTTTTCCGTTGAAGAGCATGTCGCCCCGTCCGCATGGTTTGACAGCGGCTCAGACGGGGTATGGGAATGGAAAGGTCCCGTAATCCGTGAAAGCGGATGCGCATACGGAAAATTCTTTGAAAACAGAGCCGTTTTTATAAGCAGAGAATGGTTTTGCGATTTTGCAAATTACCGCAGAAACGGCTACGATTTCGATTCTAAATGCGACGAAGGACTTGTCTTTTACAGAGATAAAGAGCTTTACGAGCTGATTGACAAAAACGCCCCCGTCCTGTCCAAAAAGCTCAAAGCTCTCGGCAATTACCGCAGGGACGGGAAAAAAGGCTTTGATACGTCCGTAAACCGTCTGCAGGCGCAATGCTACGTTATCATAAGCGATTTTAAATACGAAAAAGACAGATACGGCAGCACTTACGGCTGGGGCGTTGCGGAATATTCAACTCCCGAAATGTTTATGGGGGACTTCTTCACGTCAAACGTCTATTCGCACACTCCCGAGCAGTCGTTTGAAAGAATTCTCACCCACCTTAAATCTCTTCTCCCAAACGCCGATGAGGAACAGATACGTAAAATCTTGAAGTAACACTTATCGCCTGTTTAACTCATATAATAATAGAAAAACACCTCTTTTGCCTTGTTAGACAAAAGAGGGCTTTTTTGTGTGAAAGAGCGCCAAATGATACACGCTTTGCATCTGTAAACCGTAAGTTATCGACGTATGAGTATGCCCTTCATAAACGGTGTTTCGTTATGTGTTTCGTAAACAATCTTCTTTTCTTCTTCCGTACATCCGATCAGTATTTTTATTTCAGAATCTTTTTTCAGCAAATCAACAATGCACATTATCGCGTCGATCTTTTTTTCGCCGCTTCCCACCCACACATCTATTCCGTCTCTATCCATAGATGACGTTTCTTTCAAGTGTCCGTAATCCACTTTATAAACGAAATCAGGATACTTGGGATGAGCAGTACCCGTAGGCCTATCAATAATGATCTCCGTCCCGCTCACCAATTCATCCAACACTTTCCAAAATTCCTCGTTACAGCAGTCCATGTTATCACCTCAACAAATCCGGTATTTACATGCCCGTTTATATATTTTGTTTCGAAGTCTTACACGATGCAATCAGCATAACGCGAATAGCAGCACATTTATCGCTCAATTCTTTATAAACTGCCTGATCAAGATATTCTGTTCGATACAACAGCTCCAGCCAATAGCCTGTTTCGCTTGCTTCTTTCAGGGCGATCTCAAGTATTGAAATGAAATCTTTTTCCCCTGTGCATAGTTCGCTTCGTAAATATTCGCGCCAATGGAGGTGCCGCTTCTGCCGATCTGGTTAGAGATAACAGATTCATGCTTTGCTTTCAGTTCTTTCACAAGGTTGATGATCTGAACAGAGAAATCCATGGACAGATCACGCAGCTTCGAGTCAGACATATATATTCCCCGTTTCTGTTTTCAAACATCGATTATATAATTATTTTAATATTCTGTAAAGTGATGCTGTGCCTGCGGCGCAGTGATGTATTGCAGCATTGCCGCAAAGTGATGTGAAGAGTTCCGCTCACGTGCCGAAGGCACACATCACGCACGAAGTGCGCATCACTTCAGAGGGAACATCACGTTCCGAATAAGCGGAACACATCGTTCAAAAAAGCGTCTTTCTTCCGTTGGACAAAAGACGCTTTTTTGTTGGTGGAGCATACGGGATTCGAACCCGTGACCCCAACACTGCCAGTGTTGTGCGCTCCCAACTGCGCTAATACCCCAAAATAGTTGAAAGATGAATAATAATATTTATCTAAGGTAATAATACCATATTTTGATGCGATTGTCAATACTTAAACAAAAAAATACGAAAATAGTGAAATATCTCGCCTTCGCGAGAAGTGATATAATTTGCTCGCGCAAATTGTGATATATCCGGCTTGCGCCGAACGTGATATGATATAAATCCACCCACTCCCGCAGGCATATCGCTCGCCGCAGGCGAATATCACACGCGAAGCGTATATCACAAATCCACGCAAGTGGATTTATATCGTTAAAAAAAGTACTGGCGACGCAGTACTTTTTTCATGGTGGACCTGGTGGGATTCGAACCCATGACCTCCGCGTTGCGAACGCGGCGCTCTCCCAACTGAGCTACAAGCCCGTATTCTGTTTTTTTGTATATGTCAATGTCAGCTTCGGACTGATGTCCCGACAGATTATTCTGGTCCACCCTGCGGGAGTCGAACCCGCCACCGACGGAATCGGAATCCGGTACTCTATCCATATGAGCTAAGGGTGGTTAACGGCGGTATTATATCACAAAAAACTGCTGTTGTCAACTGTTTACCGAATAAAAAGACATCAAAAATTTACATCGCAGAGTATTGACAAACAGATTTTTTTCTGCTATAATGTACGAGCTTGTAAAAAACATATTCTTTGATCCACTAGCTCAGTTGGTAGAGCACATGACTTTTAATCATGGTGTCCGGAGTTCGACTCTCCGGTGGATCACCAAAAGGTCTGCGTTTATCGCAGACCTTTTTTGCTGCTCAAAATCGCCTGTTTTTCGGCCTTTTCCGTTATGTTCCTCACATTTATGACAGGTTGATAAAAAAACGTTTTCATCCTTGACAAAAACAGTCGTTTGTGCTATAATATAAAATAGGTTTTTATAATGTATAATTATGCCCGGAGGGAACTGTATGTGGATAGCTGATAAATGGAATGATTACGAAGTTCTTGATGCATCCTCGGGCGAAAAGCTCGAACGCTGGGGCAAATTCATACTTGTAAGGCCCGATCCTCAGGTAATCTGGCATACCGAAAAGTCTCTTAAAGGCTGGAAAAACCCCGACGCGCGCTACGAACGCTCCTCAACGGGCGGCGGCCACTGGGCGGTAAACAATCTTCCGCAAAGCTTTACGGTAGCTTATTCGGACCTTAAATTCAATTTAAGACCGATGAATTTCAAGCATACGGGTCTTTTCCCCGAACAGGCGGTAAACTGGGAATGGTTTTCGGAAATAATCCGCAATTCTCAAAGAAAAATATCACTTCTCAATATGTTTGCCTATACGGGCGCGGCTTCCGTTGCCGCATCAGAAGCAGGCGCCGAAGTCGTTCATGTCGACGCATCCAAAGGCATGACCGCGTGGGCGAAGGAAAACGCGGCTTTAAACGGTATTTCCAATATCCGTTTTATCGTGGATGACTGCAAAAAGTTTGTGGAACGCGAGCAGCGCAGAGGACACTTTTACGATGCCGTTATTCTTGATCCTCCTTCGTACGGCAGGGGAGCAAACGGCGAGGTCTGGAAGCTTGAAAACGATCTTTTTGAACTTATGGAAAAAACGGTTGCAATTCTTTCGGACCGTCCACTGTTCGTCCTTCTCAATTCATACACGACGGGGCTTTCGGCATCCTGTATGGGATATATTCTCGGAGTCTGCATGAAAAAACGGTTCGGTTACGGTAAAATAACTTTTGACGAAATAGGGCTTCCCGTGTCCTCAACGGGCTTCACCCTCCCTTGCGGCTCATCCGCGCGCTGGGTGGAAGAATGATACGGAGTAGAATTGAGCGCATTAATTGAATTTCAGAATGTTTGCTTTCGGTATACCGAAGGAAGAAGAGATATACTTAAAAACCTCTCTCTTTCCGTTGAAGCGGGCGATTTTGTCGCCGTTTTAGGCCATAACGGAAGCGGTAAATCCACTCTTGCAAAACATATAAACGCCATACTTCTTCCAACGGAAGGCAAAGTTACCGTTGCGGGGCTTGACACGTCTGTTGAAGACAATCTACCCGCAATCCGCCGAACGGCGGGAATGGTCTTTCAGAATCCCGACAATCAGATAATCGCCACCATGGTTGAGGAGGACGTTGCTTTTGCGCTTGAAAACCTCGGCGTTCCTCACGACGAAATGGTAAAACGCGTTGACGAAGCGCTTGATTCCGTAGGAATGCTCGAATTCAAGAAATATGCCACCACCAAGCTTTCGGGCGGACAGAAACAGCGGATAGCCATAGCGGGCGTTACGGCGATGCGCCCCGATATCATCGTTTTCGACGAACCTACCGCCATGCTCGACCCGCAGGGCCGCGAGGACGTAATAAACATAGCAAAAAAACTTAACGAACAGGGAATTACCGTTATATACATCACGCATTATATGGAAGAAGCCGCGCAGGCAAAACGCATTGTAGTATTGAATGACGGAGAAATTCTTCTGGACGGTACGCCGCATTACGTTTTTCAGAATGCGGGACTCTTAACGTCCGTCGGTCTTGACGTACCGCAAAGCACGTCTCTGATGTTTCTTTTGAGAAGTCACGGCATCAAAGTACCTCTTGCGGTATTAAACGAAGAAGAATGCGTATCAGTCCTTTCGGATATACTCACACGAAAGAATCAGACATAAATGAATCCAATTTTAAAAACCGAAAATCTCCGCTATGTTTACGGGGCGGGCACACCGTTCGAAAAAGTGGCGGTTGACAATATAAATCTTGAAATATTCGAAGACGAGTTTATAGGCGTTATCGGAAGAACCGGTTCGGGCAAAAGCACTCTTATACAGCATTTCAACGGTATTCTCCGCCCCACTTCCGGCAAGGTTTACTACGACGGAAACGACTGCTGGGCTAAGGGTTTTTCAAGAAACAGTCTCAGATTTAACGTCGGTCTCGTTTTTCAGTATCCCGAATACCAGCTTTTTGAAGAAACCGTTGAGAAAGACATAGCTTTCGGTCCTTCAAATATGGGTCTTTCCGCAGACGAAATCGAAAAAAGAATAAGGGACAGCCTTCGTTTTGTAGGACTTGACGAAAGCATCCGCAAAAGCTCTCCGTTTGAGATTTCGGGCGGTCAGAAAAGACGCGTAGCAATTGCCGGAATAATGGCTATGAATCCGAAAGTGCTCATTCTTGACGAACCGACGGCAGGTCTTGACCCGAGGGGAAGAGACGAGATACTTCAAAGGATTTCCGAATACCGCGCAGAAAAGAAATCAACCGTAATCATCGTTTCTCACAATATGGAGGATATTTCGCGGGTTTGCGGCAAAGTTCTCGTAATGCGCAAAGCGCAGGTGGAAATGTTTGCGCCCGTTGACGAAGTGTTTGAACGTTCCGCAGAACTGTGCTCAATGGGTCTTAACGTTCCCCAGATAACGCGCGTTTTTATTTCTCTTAAAGAAAAGGGCTTCGATGTTCCCTCCTCCGTATATACACCTGCGCAGGCATGCAGTGCCGTTATAAAGGCGATCGGAGGCGACGGCACGTGATCAAAGATATAACAATCGGTCAGTATTTCCCCGGCGACTCCGTTATTCACAGGCTTGACCCCCGTGTAAAGATCGTCCTTACGCTTCTGTATATCGCTTTTCTTTTTATTATTCAGACCGCAGCCACATACGTTTTTGCGCTTGCGGTAACGGTGTTTTTCGTTATTCTTACGAAAATCCCGCTTAAAATGTATCTGCGGGGACTGAAACCGTTGCTTTTTATCCTCATTTTTACCGCATTTCTCAACGTTTTTTATTCAACGGGCGAACCTCTTTTTCAGTTCTGGATATTTACCGTTACGCTTCAGGGTATAAAAAACGCCGTTTTTATGATACTGCGTATTTTTATGCTCGTAATCTCAACTTCAATGCTTACCTATACAACCTCTCCGATCGTTCTTACCGGAGGGCTTGAAAGGCTTCTTTCCCCGCTTGCAAAAATCAGGCTTCCCGTTCACGAATTCTCTATGATGATGACAATCGCTTTGCGTTTCATTCCCACTCTTCTTGAAGAGACCGATAAAATCATGAATGCGCAGAAGGCGAGGGGTGCCGATTTTGAAACGGGCGGACTTATAAAGCGCGCAAAAGCGCTCGCTCCTATTCTCATACCGCTCTTTATCTCCGCTTTCCGCCGCGCCGACGATCTCGCCACGGCAATGGAATGCCGCTGCTATACCGGGTCGGGAGAAGGAAGAACGCATTATGTAACGTATTCAATGTCCGCATCGGACTATGCCGCAATCGGTATTATGATTGTAATTATAGCTGTCGCAATACTTCTGAATTTCGTTACCGTTATGGGATTTTAATATGACCGACTATCTTTTGACTCTTCGCTTTGACGGAAGAAATTTTTGCGGATATCAGATTCAGAATACGCCGAACGGCGAAAAAAGAACCGTAGGCGGAGTGCTTAAAAAAGCGCTGATTTCCGTATTCGGCTCCGTAGAAAAGCTTTCGGGCTGTTCAAGAACGGATTCCGGCGTCCACGCAACCGCATACCGCGTGTCTTTTTCGGCAGATAAAACCCTTCCCGACGATACTGTTATACGCGCGCTGAACGCAAATCTTCCCGATGACGTTGCCGTCTTTGAGTGTCGAACGGTATCGCCCGATTTTCACGCAAGATACTCCGTAGCGTCAAAAAAATACGAATACAGAATATATACGTCCCCGGTCAGAGACCCTTTCAAAAACGGCCTTTTTCTGCATTATCCTCAAAAAATAGACGCAGAGATGCTCAACGCATCCTGCAGGGATTTTTGCGGAACGCACGATTTTTCTTCGTTTATGGCGTCTGGAAGCAAAATAAAAGATACCGTACGCACCGTATACGACGCATCGTTTTATTCCCCCTGTGAAAACGAATATGTTTTCAGCGTTACCGCAAACGGTTTTCTGTACAATATGGTCCGCATAATGGTCGGAACTCTGCTCGAAATCCAGTCAGGCAAGCTGCCTGTCGGATGCATTCCTTCAATAATCGAAAAAAAAGACAGATCTTTTGCCGGATTTACCGCTCCGCCGGACGGATTGTATCTTTTCGAGGTGAGATACGATAAGTACTGATGTTTTCAATATGAACGAAAAAAAGCTTAAAAGGCTTTATCTGATAAAAAGGATTATTTTTGTTGCAATTATAGCGTATATTGTCGTTTTCGCCATCATGAATACGTCTCTTCTTTCAATAGACAATCTGCGGCGTTTCGGGTACAGCGCAAAAACCGCTCTTACGCAGACTTCCGCCTCGAATAACGACGTTCTTTCATACTCTTCTGACAATATACCCGTTTTCAGCCCGTTCAAAGACGGATTTGCAGTCCTTAACGGCTCACAGCTTTCCGTTTACAGTAAGGATAACATAAGATTTTCTTATCACAACGTCAGCTTCCGCCATCCCGTCATGCGTGTTTCCGACGAATACATTCTCTGTTACGACCGCGGCGGAAAAACGCTTAAAGTGTTCAACAGCTTCGATCTTCTTTTCGAATATGAGTTTCCGGAGCTTATAATCAACGCTTCCGTAGATAACGGCGGCAGAGTGGCGGTGCTTACCGAAAAATACGGATATAAAGGACAGCTTACGCTTTTTGACGGCTCGTTTAAGGAACGCTTTTTGTGGTATTCCGCAGATACTTACATTGTCGATGTTTTTTTCACTTCCACAAACACTCTGTCCGTTGTTACCATAGCGCAGGAATATGAAAACCTGAATACCGTGGTTTATTCTCTGAACTATTCGGCAGGCGAGGAGAGGGGAAATATAACGTCGCAGGGAACGTTCCCCCTTGCCGTAACGATGAAAAACGACGGGTCCGTCGAGATCCTTTCCGAATCCGGTCTGGTCTCTTTCCGCAGCGGCGGGTGCAATACCGTTTATTCCTACGGAACAAGAACTCCGCACCGTTTTTATCAGGGCGGAAAATATACCGTTATTTCATACAGAAATTCCGCTCAAAGCGATTCTTATACCGTCTGCGCAACAGACGTCGCGGGCAACCGTATTTTCGAACGGGAATTTAAAAACGTCCGCGCCGTCAGCGCAATATCCGATGCGATTTTTGTTTTGACGTCAGACAGCTTTTTCGTCCTTGACGCAACGGGAACTCCCGTAAGCAAAACCGACGCTCCCGCAGGCGTTACCGGCATCGTCCCCGGCCGTCAGAAGCTCATTCTTTTCGGAGCCGAAAAGGCATATATCTACAATGTAACCGATTTTTTAAAACAACACTGAAATACACAAAACAACACAAACAAACACACTGAAAAGGAGAATCTGTTTTGGATATCGCTTTACGTACCGGCCTTGATATTCTCGTCGTTGCGATAATCGTTTTATGTGTCGTCATCGGCGCAAAGAAAGGTCTTGTTCGCTCTGTAATAGGACTGTTCGGCAAAATCATATCCCTTGTCGCCGCGTTTTTCCTCTCGGAAAATCTGGGCGTCTATCTTGATCAGCATTATATCCATGCTCCGATGCGTCAATGGCTTATAAACCAGCTTTCGCCTACCGCCGAAAATGTCGACGCTTCGCTCAATGCTCTCGATCTCAATGCCCTTTTCGGACAGAAACCGAAATTCTTTACCGATATAGTCGATCTTCTGCATCTTGATTTCTCTCAGCTGATGACGAAGTATCTATCTATGAGAGAAGGCGGCGCGGAACAGGCAAAAGCCGCAATTATAAACGAAATGATATCTCCGTTGTCGGCAACCGTAAGCAGAATAACTGCGTTCATAATCATATTTATAGTCTGTTCCGTCGGCGTTGCCGTTTTATGGTGGCTTTCCGACCTCATAATAAATCTCCCCATCGTAAAACAGCTCGATACTCTGGGCGGTGTTGTCTTCGGCGCACTCAACGGCATTCTCATTGTATTCCTGACAGTTGCCGTTCTCGGAGTTACTTCGCAGTATATTCTTAAAGATAAATCTTACGAGGACCGTCAGACGATAGTCAACGAAACGTTTATCTACAAACATTTCAAAAAAATCAATCCGATCACTGATCTTTTATCTCAATACGATATCAAATAACTTTCTCAAGAGGGGTCTGTCATGACTGTTCCCAACATTATCACAATTATCAGAATTATTCTCGTTCCCGTATTCTGTATTCTGTATTTTACGCCTGGACTTCGCTGGGCGGCTTTTACCGTGCTCGTCGTTTCGGGTATTTCGGATGTTCTCGACGGAATAATTGCAAGAAAATTCAATCAGGTCTCAAGGTTGGGAAAAGTGCTTGACCCCGTTGCCGATAAGCTTTTTCAGCTTTCAACAGTCATCTGCATTACAATCGACCACCTCGAAATCTGGTGGATGCTTGCCCTGATGATAGCAAAAGAACTGTTTATGCTTATAGGCGGAACGATCTTCTATCATAAAACCCACGCAGTTATCGCATCTGAATGGTACGGACAACTCACCTCCGTTCTTCTGTTTTCAACGTTTGTAATAACGTTTTTTCTCTATTTTATGAATGCACCGCGGCCTCTCAGTATAATCATCATTTCTGTGTTTGCCGCCGTTACAATGGTATTTATGATAATCTCCGCGGTAAGCTATACACGCATGGCGGTAGCCATAAACAACGAACATAAAAAGCAAAAAGGACAAACTGAAAATAATGGATAACATGAAGCGTTTACTCTGTGACAGATGTCACAAACGTATTGCAATAGTATTTATTTCCAAAATCGAAAACGGAGTTCCCAAAAAACAGGCGCTCTGCCTTAAATGCGCAAGAGAGCTCGGTCTCGATCCCACAAAAGACCTCGCAAACAATTTCGGCATTGACGAAAAACAGTTCGAGGAAATGAACGACGAAATAAGCAAAATGATTATAGACGGTCAGGACGGGGATTTCTCTCCCGGAGGCGCGCTCAGTCTCGACCCGGAAAACAAGATATTCGGCGATGTTGAAGAAGACGGCGACGAAGGGGAAAAGACCGAACAGGGCGACGCAAAAAAACCGCGCGATTCAAAATCCGCGCAGCCCAAAACAAGGTTTCTCGGCCAGTTTTGCAAAAATCTTACAAAAGCCGCAGCCGAGGGCAAAATAGATAACGTTGTCGGCAGAGAAAAAGAGATGGAGCGCGTTTTGCAGATTCTTACGCGCCGCACAAAAAACAATCCGTGTCTTATCGGCGAACCGGGCGTAGGCAAAACCGCAATTGCGGAGGGCATCGCTCTTAAAATCGCAAAAAAAGAAATTCCCGCAAAGCTTGCTAACAAGCAGATATATCTTCTCGACCTTACCGCGCTCATTGCCGGCACGCAGTTTCGCGGTCAGTTTGAAAGCAGAATAAAAGGACTTATCGAAGAGGTTAAAACGATAGGCAATATTATTCTCGTTATCGACGAAGTTCATACTCTTGTCGGAACCGGCGACGCCGAAGGCTCGATGAACGCCGCAAATATGCTCAAACCCGCTCTTTCGAGAGGCGAAATTCAGGTTATAGGCGCAACAACGCTTAACGAATACAGAAAATATATCGAAAAAGACGCGGCGCTTGAAAGACGTTTTCAGCCGGTTATGGTCAACGAGCCGTCAATTGCGGAAAGCATTGAAATGATACGCGGAATCAAATCGTATTACGAGAAATTCCACAATGTCAAAGTTCCCATGCTTATCGCCGAAAAAGCCGTTGAAATGTCCGAAAGATACGTAAACGACAGGTTCCTTCCCGATAAAGCCATAGACCTTATCGATGAAGCATGCTCAAACGCGGTTTTGAAAAATCCTCTTTACGATGAGTATTTCAAGCTCGGCGAAAAACTTAAATCCGTTAAGGCGGAAGCCGAAAAGCTCGAAGCAAAACAGGAAAAGGACGAAGACGACTACAAGAAAATCGCCGAAACCCGCTCCGAAGAGCTTCGCATGGAGTCGGCTTATGCCGAAATGACGAAAAAAATAGAAGAATGCGCCGTTTCTTTCGATGACCTTGCCGCGGTAATCGAGTTATGGACGGGCGTTCCCGCATCAAAAATCAAAGAGGGCGAATACGCCAGACTTCGCGATCTCGAATCCGAGCTTAAAAAACATATAGTAGGACAGGACGAAGCGGTAAAGGCAGTTGCCGATGCCGTTAAACGCGGTAGAGTCAGCCTTGTTCCCAGAAAAAGACCGGTTTCGTTCATCTTCTCCGGACCCACGGGCGTAGGAAAAACGGAGCTTGTAAAAGTGCTTTCCAAAGAGCTTTTCGATTCTCCCGAAACACTTATCCGTCTCGATATGAGCGAGTTTATGGAAAAGCACTCCGTCTCCCGTATTATCGGCTCTCCTCCGGGATATGTCGGGTATGACGAGGCGGGTCAGCTCACCGAAAAAATCAGGCGCAAGCCCTATTCCGTCATTCTTTTTGACGAAATAGACAAGGCGCATCCCGACGTACTGAATATTCTTCTTCAGATTCTCGACGACGGCGTTATCTCCGATGCTCACGGCAGAAAAGTAAGCTTTGAACATGCTCTTATCGTTATGACGGCAAACGCCGGCTCGAATATCAAAGGCGGCGAAGTCGGTTTCAATAAATCAATCGAAACCGTATCTGCCGAAAAAACGAAAAAAGCGTTAAGAGAATTCCTCCGTCCCGAATTTTTAAACAGAGTTGACGAAATAATCACCTTCAAACCTCTTCCCAAAGAGCTCTTCCCCGATATTATCCGTATAAGATTAAAAGAGCTTGCGGACGGACTTAAAGAGCGTGAGATTTCTCTCGAATACACCGATGAGGTCCTCGATATTCTTACGGATAAAAGCTATTCCGCCGAGTTCGGCGCAAGAAACGTCCGCAGGGTAGTTCAGAAAGAAATAGAAGACAAAGTCGTTTCCGTTATGTGCGACAGCGATATGATTCCGAAAAAAATCGCTGTTACCGCCGAAAACGGCGAACTGAAAGTTGAAGTAGAATAATAAAAGGGTATTTTATGGCGGATTTTGACATAATCATTATAGGCTCGGGTCCCGCGGGCGTCTCTGCGGCTTTGTATTCCGTCCGTGCGGGACTAAACACGCTTATCGTTTCCGCAGGTGTCGGAGCGCTTGCCAAGGCGGAAAAAATCGAAAACTTTTACGGCACGGGCAAACCGCTAACAGGCAGGGAACTTCACGCTTTGGGCGAAAAACAGGCGGAAGATCTCGGCGTTCGCATCGTTCGCGATCAGGTCGTATCCGTTGAATATTTCGGCGATTTCACCGTTTCAACGTCTGCCGAATCATTTACGTCAAAAGCTCTTATTCTTGCTACCGGAACGTCCCGCAAAGCCCCGAAAATCAAAGGCGTTGCCGAGTTTGAAGGCAGAGGCGTAAGCTACTGCGCAGTCTGCGACGCATTCTTTTACCGCAAAAAGCCCGTAGCGGTAATAGGGGAAGGGGAATATGCCTTAAAAGAAGCGCTGGAGCTTTCGCACGTTACGGGAGACGTTACAATTCTTACTGACGGACTCGAACCAAAAACCGATATGTCTAAATTCAGCGTAATTACCGATAAAATATCGGAAATATACGGTGAAGACAACGTCAGCGGCGTTTTATTCGAGTCGGGAAAAAGCATTGAAGTTAAAGGCGTTTTTATCGCTCTCGGCGTTGCCGGCAGCACAGATATGGCGCGTAAAATCGGCGCGGTTATAAAGGACGGCAAAATTACCGTTAACGAACAACTCGAAACGTCGGTCCCCGGTCTTTATGCCGCGGGAGACTGCGTCGGCGGCACGCTTCAGGTCTATAAAGCGGTTTACGACGGCGCTCTGGCGGCAAAGTCCGCGATTTCTTTTGTCAGAAAATAAAAAAACGGCGAAGATTTACCGTCTTCGCCGCATTTTTTTGACTAAAATCAAAAAAAACTATTGACAAATGAGAAAAAATGGTATATAATACGGTAAAAGAGCGATATGGAAGCGCCTGACGGCGATTTTTACCGACTTTTGGGGTTTGATTCCCCTTGCTTTCACCACTTAATCCTTTAGTGTTTGTTGTGTGTTTGGGTTATGCTGACGACCGTTTTCAGTTTATCTGATAACGGTCGTTAAGCATTTTACGGATATTTAAAAACCCCTGTAACCGTTAAAAGTTACAGGGGTTTCCGTATTGTTTTTTTACTTTGATTCGAGTGAGGCGGAATACCCGTTAACGTTGTCTCCCGTCACCGAAACATAATAGGTTTCTCCGAAAGCAGCCGTAAAGGAGATGGCGTCCATCGGTATTTTATATTCTTCGGGGTAGTCAAAGCTGTAATCCGGCTCAAAGTATTCGGTCACAATTATAAACGACAGCGTCACTTCCGCCGTCTCTGCGGGACTTTCCATAAACTGCCTGTCAAACGTCCAGCTTAATATATCGTTGCGCTTTATAAACGACCTGTCGGCGTTTGAGCAGCCGCTCCCTCCGGTTTGTCCGTTCACAGTCCATTGGGTGAGAAAAAGCCCGATATCCTCTTTGATGTCAAGATTGATTATAACGTTTATCTCATCTTTGTTGTCCTGCTTGCTGTCGCATCCTGTCGCCGCAAAAACTATCATTAAAACAACAAATACCGCGATTACCGTTTTGCTTATCTTTCTCATTTCTTCTTTTTCCTGCTTTTCCTCTTTTTCTCGTAATTATTCATCGCTTCGTTTGCCTCTTCGTCCCATACCGTTCTTTCCGGACCGAGCGTGCCGTACATGGTATTTTCAAACGAATACGTCATTTTTGCAGTCTTTATAAGCATTTCGTTGTCTATGTCGTCATTAAAAGTTCCCAGCAGGCTGAATATATCCTGCGTTATTTCGTAGTCGTACTGCTCCCGTCCCTCACGGCTTGTATACATTATTTCGGCAAAATACCGCTTCGTATCGGGGTCGTAATACGCCGTCCAGTTGTTTCCGCGTTTTTCCGTTGTCATCTTTTTACGTTCCTTTTTTCGTCCGCATCGTTTGAATCAATTATACTATATTTTCCTATCCGTGTCAAGCCTTTTCCGCAAACACGCTTGACACCGTTTAAGCAATCTGTTATAATTATGCAAAAGAATAACAACCCCGACAAATCTGGATTAACAGGGAACAGACCTGATTTTAAGTTGCCGAATCATGGGGTGAGAATATGATAAATCAGTTTCCGAAGATATCAGCGGTATACTATGGGTTGCTGCAATCAGGATATGACTTTTATTTCTATGAGCGTTCAGCCGACCATATCAAAAAGTTACAATCATTTTGCAATCCCGATCAATCTACAGACTTCTTTCCCAAAACTGCACAGAACACCTGCGATGTATATCCTTACTGGCCACGTGCTTTTATTTTGGAAACCGCAACCTTTTTTCTCAATGACAATATTTCGGATTTTCGGAATCTCGGGGTATTGCGTCAGAAGATTATGGCTTTCGGCAATATTTCGGAGAAAGAACGTGATGATTCCTTATGGAACTGGCTGGCGGATTTTCCGAGGGAGCTCGATTCTGTTCTTTCAGATAACTCGTTCTCCGAGTATTTGGAATGGGAAGGAAAATGGATTTCCGAGCAGAAAGCAATATATCGTGATGAATTACACATGATCCGAAACTGTCTTGAAACATGTACCGATCGATATAATTCTCCGGTACAGAGAATACAAATTTGCATCAATCCGATAAAATGCGTCTACTCTTCAGATTATCACCTGCTTGGGGACTGCTTTGTTTTTTCTTCCGGAGCATTGAGAGCCGACTCCGTAATCCATGAATTTCTCCATCATGTAGTTCATCCTTTCGTTGAGCAGCAGAAACCGCTTGTGTCAGAGTACAAGCCCGTCAATCATCAAATTGATCAGTCATATTATTTATCAGATAATAATGCCGGACTGATCAATGCTTTTGAGGAAACTGTTGTAAGATCACTTACAGAAGAGATTATGAACGGCAGATATCCCAAGAGCCTTTCAGACTGTATCGAATATCACCTTACGCAAATGCAATCCGGAAAATAAATATACATATTTCGATTTAACGGTGTAAAAAAAATGGCAATTGAAACCGAAAGACTTATACTCCGTCCGTTCGCAGAAAGCGACGCGGCGGACGTTTACGAATACTTGCATAAACCTGCGGTAAACTGCTTTGCGTCAATGAAGCTGGATACGCTTGAGGACGCAAAAGAAGAAATGAAAAAACGCGTCGGCGAGACCGAATATTACTTTGCAATCGTATTGAAAGAAAGCGGCAAGGTAATCGGCGAGATAGACGCTTATCCCGAATCGGATCCTCACTCAAACGGCAGTGAGACACCGGACACCTTCAGTCCCTGCTGGATGCTGAATCTGAATTACACGGGGAAAGGCTACGCCTACGAAGCCGCGCACGCGTTTTTTGATTATCTTTTCAGCGAAAAAGGCGCAAGGCGGATATACGCATATACCGAGGATTATAACAAACCCAGTCAGCATCTTTGCGAAAAGCTCGGTATGCGCCGCGAAGGACTGTTTCTGGATTTCATCTCGTTCGTCAACAACCCTGACGGCACGCCGAGATACGAGAATACTTATCAATACGCAATTCTGAAGAAAGAGTGGAACTCGTGATGCGAGGAGGTCGGGACTTGAAAAAGGTATTTGAATCGGACAGAATCTGTTTTGTAGAAATATCCGAGCTTTTTATAAACGATTATCTTAAAATGCTGAACGATTACGAGAATGTAAGCAGATTTTTTGCGGATGCGGGAAGGAATTATACCGCAGAAGACGAGATTGCGTGGATACGGAAAAAGCGCGAAGAAAAAGCTGATGTCTTTTCCATAGTCGAGAAGAAAACCGGCGCCTTTATCGGCAATATCGAACTTATGGGCGTAAGCGATACGGAAAGAGAACTCGGAATCGTCATAACCGCCGAAAAGCAGAATACGGGATACGGAACAGAGGCCGTCTGCGCGCTCGTGAAATACGGCTTTGAAAGAAAAGGATTACAGAAGATTGTTCTGAGAACCAATCCCGCTAACGGAAGAGCGATACACGTTTACAAAAAGTGCGGTTTTACTGAATATGACAGGAACGACGAACATATTTTTATGGAATTGTTCCGATAAATCCGGACTTACGGAGGAGAAAGCAATGGATAGAAAAGATATAACTGCATTGTTTGAGCAATATATAAAAAAGCTGCGAATCACCCCTTCATGGGATATTCGGTTGGAGTTTATCGAAGATCCGACCTGGACCAAGACAGGCGATTTTAAGATTGACTGCGACGACAGAAAGGCAATTCTTTTTTTAAACGTAATAAATCCGACCCAGGAAAATCTTGAAGAGGTTATTGTTCATGAACTGATGCATATAAAAATGTATCCGTTGGATCAGGTAACGGAGTCTCTTATTGTCAACTGCTTTGAGGAAGGATCGGCAGCGAGCAATTTTGCATATCGGCAATTCTTTACAACGCTTGAACAAACCGTTGAAGAATTGGCAAAATGCTTTCTTCTGGAGTTTGGAGACAACAAAGAATTATCGTATGGAAGATGTAATAAAAACAAGTCGTTTAATGAACTTTATGATGGTTTAAACAACATTGAGTAATACAAACCCCTGTTTTACGGGATAAAAAGATACCATCCCGATAAATCGGGAATTACGGAGGGTCGCAAGGTGTTTTCTGAGATATGGAACAGACAGCCAAGGGAATACGAACCGCATTTGTGGCTGTTCGGCAACGAGCAGGACGGAGATTATTTTGATGAAGAAGACTTTTTAATCTGGCAGAACGACCTGTTTGAGCATAATTTCTCAACTGACAGATTTCTTAACAATGATGCTTCGGAAAAACTCATTGATGAAATTGTGAGAAACAGAGAACCGTATGTCGATTTGGCTTGCGGACCCGGCATGGGTTTAATCCCTTCTGTCAAAAAAAAGTGTTCTGAAATTCCGTGTTTGGCAACGGATGCAAATGCAAGGCTGATCAAAGAGTTGAAAAAATGGCTTCGTGAAAAGAAAACGGAAACGGGAATAGAGTTTGCGCAGTTCTCTCTGTTTGACATACCTGTTGCAGATTGTGCGGTGAATGCATACGGAGGCTTTTTGTCTATTTCAAGCACAAGAAACGGCAACAGCGGATATGACTGTGCTTTGTCGGAGATTTTTCGTACCCTTGCAACAAAAGGGCGGCTTTATGCAATAGAAAGCGAATGGCTTGATGTCCCTGCAATTCTTAAGGTCTTTGAAATGAGCGGTATGCATCCCTGGAGCTGTTTTTCGGAAGAACAGAAAACCTGGCATGACAGATTTATTAATCACGGTTTCAAAATTCTTTACGAAGAACCGTATCTGAAACACAGACTTAACGAAGATGACAACGAGCTTGGTCGCGCTGCCGAAAAACTCGGAGTTCAAATTGAGATGCAGTGGAATGCATTTATCGCAGAAAAACCTTAGAGGTATTTCGATTACAAAACGGCAAAATCCCGATTAAAAGAGTAACCTGCTTCTGTGAGGTAAACGGATATGTATTATTCAAAGCACAACAAAAAAATCATATACATAAATCATTACAGCGGACTGCTTGAAGTGGAGGGCAAGGGTCCTCTTGTAAAGGAAGATGCCGAAGTCTGGCCTGAATCAGATAAAAACTGGGCGAGAGAATATAACACACTGAGCTTCACCGAAGGTATAACGGCTATCGGAGAAGGATATTTTGAGTCTTTTCCGCGAATCTGGTGCCTTATTCTGGGCAGGACCGTCGAATCTGTCTCCGTTTCGCCCGAGCTCGAAAAAAAGCTGCGTAAAAACAAAGTTCTGATACGCGGAGAATACAACACGTTCGCCGAGAAGTTTGCGCAGGAGAAAGGGCTTAAATTCCTTCACTGCGATATACCGCTTGCCGAGGACGATATCGAAATGGCTCACGAACACGATATTATTACACTCCGTTTTCATCTTAACGGCAGTGCGGAAATCCACTACAACTGTTTCACGCCCGGAAGCTCCGCAGGCAGCTACGGCGGCGGCGAATATGCAAACGAACTGCCTAAGAAATTTTACGTGGGCTGCACGGTCGAAAAATTCGCGAACATTTTTAACGAAAGGGTGCGCGAACAGATAATGTCAAACGAAATGTTTCGCCGCTTCCTTGACGCGGCAAACAGCCGTGAGACAAAAAAATGATATTTTCTATACATATATTCGTGATACGTATAATAATTTCTGTTTTTTTGCTCTAAATAGTTTCCATATTATTTATTCTTTGAAGTGATTTCCTTCTAGACATTTATCGTTATTATCAATTTCTTCTACATACAAGCCCTCTTTTATGTTAGCTTCTATTGTTCGTATTACTACGAAACCGAGGAAACGTAACGCAATTTCGAAGTATCAATAACTATCTTTTCCAAAAAGTGCGAAGCGGAATAATATACATAAACTGAATCACAAAGGCTCCCACATCTTCCGTGGGAGCCTGCGTTGTTTATTATCATCAATAATGTCGACAAGGGAACTGAATTTATGACAATAAACGGAAATAAAAAAATATATAATCATTAGAACCCTTATGTTCAGGGGAAAAATCCCGTTCGCGGCTTGACTAACATTTGACTAAATTCCCGTGTTTTTTTGCCCAAAACCGAGAAACCCCCGATGAACATCGGGATATATAAAAAACCCCATAACCAAGCACATTTGCACCTGATTATGGGGAGCCTGAAAAATCGCACCTTCTGTTTTACGGGGAATATTGTAAATATTTTTTGAAATAATATTCATATTTCGATAATAAGGTTGACAATTATGGTGTGATATGATAAAATAAGTTTACAATAAATACAAGGAGATTTTCAAAATGAGAAAAATAATCTGTATGGTTTTTGCAGTATGTTTTATTGTTGCGGCAAGCGTAATCCCATCGTTAACTTACAATTATGACCATTACTTTGGAGCAACTGTAACTGTTATACATTGTGGTTATAACAGGGATTGGGAAATTGAACCGAAGATACCGCTTGCGGTTGTTGAAATCAGCACATCCGCTCCCATTCAACATAAAGCATGGGGAGCTATACGGTTACCCGGAGAAGCCTGGTATGAAGACTCTGCTACTTATGCGGGATACACATCATATCTTTATTGTTCCCAAATTGCATATACATATCCTAACGGGTTGGAAACAGATTACGGAGCTGTTTATCCCTGAATTGCTAAGAAACTATTGGTTATCATCTGCATATTATGAAAAAAATCTATTTTCTTGAAGCAATCGCAAACATTAAAAAAAGCATTTTGTACTCCACGCTTTTCATTATCAGCTGTTTGCTTTTGTTCAATCTTACTGCTGAAGTAGCGATTCAGGGCTTTGCCGCAGGATACCTGAAAAAAGCAGCAAATGTTAGAAGATCCAATATTTTCACACAAATATTGATATTTCCGTATACAAGTGCAAAACCCTCCCAGATGTCTTTTGACCTCAATTCAAGATCTCCGGATGAGGTTTTAAAAATCGGAGAGGCAATAGAGAGCATTATTTACGGTCTTCAGGATAATTTTAGCGCACTTCACGGCTTCTGCGCAAGTTCAATATCACCTTCACCGGATCACATGAATTACGGAACGCTCCTCAGGGGATATGCTGTATATCCGGATACATTTAAAATCAATGAAACATCAATTGTTTTCAGTGAGGGAAAATGTTTTTCTATGGAAGATCATATCGCTGAAAGAAACTTATCAGCCGAATGGATATGCCCGGCGGTTATAGGATCGGATTTTGCAAATAAATTTGGACTGAATTTAGGCGATGTGTTCATAACGGATATGTTTTATACCGATGAGGAATTGAACAACGCAGACAACTCACCCGGATTGATCCCACAGATGAAAGTGGTGGGTATTCTTGAAAAAGATTCCTTTTTTATAAGACAACACTCTGATATTGTCAATCTGAACAACGCTGTTTTATTCCCCGATGTTATTATCTCAACCCTTAAAGATGTTTTGAAGAAATCTTCAGGCGAAATTACTGAAGACGTCATAAGTTTCGTCGGAGAAACATATTTCGTTTTAAGAAATTCCGACTTTTATATCCGCTCCGATTTGTCTGATGAAGCACTCTCATATATTAATGATATTATTTTATCAAATGATTTTCTTTCATCGTATTATGAAGCTCGCCAGACAGCCGATACAACGGTTATGATTGCCGAAAATCAAAAAAAGGCCTTTGATTTCTTTGTTGTTATAGTATTCGCAGTGTATTTGTTTTTTCTGATCGGAATAATCCTGTTTGTCGTAAATACAACTCATACAAACTATCGGAACTACGCTGTCCACGCATTAAACGGCGCAACCGTATATGATTTGATAATGTGCTCAGTAACAGAAATATCAATACTTTTGTTTGTGGCAGATGCGTTTTTCTTTATGCTGCCGTACCGTTTGTTTTTTTACAGAATCAGAATGAATACAGAAACATACGCCGGAACAAATATTATTTACATCGTTTTAGCTTTCAATCTGTTTTCATTATTGCTCTCCGCAGCTGTTGCTGCTGTTTCTCTTCATAAATTCGGGATTGTGGAAAATCTTAAACAGAGAGAGTAAATCAATGATCTGCATAAAAAACACAGTTTATGTTAAAGCGACTCTTTTTTATGTATGGGAATTAACGATATAACAAGCACAATTATACGATTCACTCGCTTAACGGCGCTTCTGTTTTCGACCTGATAATGTGTTCCGTAACAGAAATTGTACTTCTGATGTTTGTTGCAGACGCGTTTTTCTTTGCTGTGCCTTACAGCATATATTACCACAGGGTAAACATAGGTAACGGAATATATGTAGGAAGGGAAACTCCGCTTTTCGTGCTTACCGTAAACATAATAACGCTCCTGATAGCGATAATAGCTTCAGTTTCTGTTCTCTCTAAATTCGATACGGTCAGTCATCTTAAAGAAAGGGAGTAGTAGGCTATGAAAAAAATGGTATATTGCAAGATAATCCTTATAATTATGTACGCACTGGTATCATTGTTTGCCCTTATGTTTATAAATCTTATAATTTCCGCCGCAAACGAAGATATGTATTACAATGAATTTTATTCACAGTATATGCGTAAGTTCAGCATAAACTACGGCAAGGGCGAGACATTACCGTATAACGAGCTTGGAAGCGACTATGCGCTTTACTTCGATGTTTCAGAAACCTCGGACAGAGATTACGACAGTATCCGCGCTGTGTATTTTAACGGAAACGCTGCTGTTCCAAACATGCTTGAAGGCAGATTTTTCACAAAAGACGAAATGGAAAACGGAGCCGCAGTGGCTGTTTTGGGAACGCTCTGCAAAAGCAGCGTTACAAGTGAAAACGGCAAAGATTATTATATTTACGGCAATAAAAAATACGAGGTTGTCGGATATATGGGAAGAGAAGGCGAAGTTACCGATCTTGACAATATGGTCTGGCTCAACATGGGCGCATATTTCGAAAGAGCCGCAGCATACGGCAGATTTGCTGTTGACGGAGGAAGCGAGGGCAATACGGACAACGTTGTTGAAGCCCTTTTCAGCCGTCTGTCGGATGAAGCGCTCGAACAGGCTGCAGAAATAATACACGAAAGGAAGATACGGTCCATAGCGTACTTCACAAGAAGAATATACAACTATGTTATCCTCGCCCTTATAATCAACATCGCCATCGTTTCGATATATTATATAGACAGAAGAACATATATTATCGCAGTGAAAAGAGTGGTCGGAGCGTCATACGGGAGGATTTCGGCGGAAATAATATCCGAATATGTTTCTTTCGCCTCAATAGGCGTGGTTGTAGGTATAATTATCGCCTTTTTATTGAGATTCACTCCTTTTGCAGAATCGGACGAAGTGTTTCTGATGTCATTCTCTCTTCCGTCACTTCTCGCCATGTTTGCCATTACGGTTGCATGCGCGGTTGTCATATCGGTTTTACCCATAATCAGAATATACAGAAAAGATTTATCGGGCAATATCAAATAGATAGGTTAAAATACTGCTTTTTCATCAGCCGAAACGTTTAATCCCGTCCATGTTTTGAGTCAATGATATCAAGGCATGTAGAGATATGTAGTGTAAAATCAAACGACAAACAAATTAAGGCAGCCAAACAAACGGCTGCCTTTTTTTTTACGCAAATCACTTTGCCAAACTCCAACATTACTTTGCCATACTCCCACAAAGCCACTCTGCCGGACACACCGCCAAACCTCACAAATTACCCCGAATCTTTATAATTGTTCTGACGAAAATTTGACGAAAATCATTGTCAAAACTTTTCCCGCTCCGTATGACCCATCAAATCCCCGATGAACATCGGGATATATAAAAAAAACCCATAACCAAGCGTATTTGCACCTGATTATGGGGAGCCTGAAAAGTGGCGCGCTGTGAGGGACTCCTCTCGAGGCTCGACGCCTCTCGGTCAGAAACGGCTCTTGACAGGCCACCGGACTGTCAATTCACTACCGTTTCCGTTCGAGTCCCCGAAAAAATACTTCTGATAGCAAAAAATCCTCAGATTTGTATCTGAGGAAATCTGGCGCGCTGTGAGGGACTCGAACCCCCGACCTACTGGTTCGTAGCCAGTCACTCTATCCAGCTGAGCTAACAGCGCATTTTTTCTCCTTTTTCGGAACTTTGATATTATAACACAATTATCGAAAAAAATCAAGCTTTAAAATTGATAAATTTATGTAAACTTTTCGTTTTTTTAAAAAATTCAAAACGAATTTACAAATCGGGATTGCAATTATCTTTATTATGCGTTATAATGTATTTGTGAAATAATAAGTTTTAGTCGCTGAACAGCTGAAATCCGAATGACTGATATAAAATAAGGCGGTGGACTGAATTGAAATATGTTCTTGCTCTCGATGAAGGTACAACAAGCGCACGCGCGGTGCTGTTTGACGGAAACTGCAATGTCGTTTCAATGGCGCAGCGCGAGTTTACCCAGATTTATCCCCGCGCGGGCTGGGTTGAACACGATGCGGTCGAAATTTTTGCAATGCAGCTCGCTTCCGTTACCGAATGTGTCGCAAAAAGCGGTGTCGCGCCGTCTGACATAGCCGCGGTTGGCATAACCAATCAGCGCGAAACAACCGTAGTGTGGGATAAACATACGGGCGAACCCGTCTGCAACGCAATAGTATGGCAGTGCAGAAGGACCGCTGATATCTGCGAAGACCTGATAAATGAAGGTCTTTCCGAATATGTTGCCGAAAAAACGGGACTTCGTATCGACGCATATTTCAGCGGCACAAAACTTAAATGGATACTTGACAACGTCCCCGGAGTTCGCGAAAGGGCAAAAGACGGAGACCTTCTTTTCGGCACGGTTGATTGCTGGCTTCTGTGGAAGCTCACCGGCGGAAAAGTTCACGCCACAGACCGCACAAACGCTTCAAGGACGATGCTTTACGATATTTCTGCAGATCGCTGGGATGACAGACTGCTTGAAATCCTTGATATTCCCGCATGTATGCTCCCCGAAGTGCGCAGCAGCAGCGAAATATTCGGATTTACGGATATTATGGGCGCCCAGATCCCCGTATGCGGCATTGCGGGCGACCAGCAGTCCGCACTTTTCGGACAGGGATGTTTTGAACCCGGCGAGGCAAAAAATACTTACGGCACAGGCTGTTTTCTTCTTGCAAACACGGGAACAGTCCGTCCCGAGATGAAAAACGGGCTTATCGTTACCGCCGCGGCGACATGTAAAGGCGAACCCGTTCAATACGCCGCTGAAGGCAGCATTTTTGTCGGAGGCGCAGTCGTTCAGTGGCTCAGAGACGAGCTTCAGATAATTGAAAAGTCATCCGAAAGCGAAAAGCTTGCCCTGAAAACCGAAGACAACGGCGGCGTTTATCTTGTCCCGGCGTTTGTCGGACTTGGCGCGCCGTATTGGGATATGCGCGCAAGAGCCGCAATATTCGGTATGACAAGAGGCACCGACAGAAAAATGCTCTGCCGCGCCGCGCTCGAATCTATTGCTTATCAAACAAACGATCTTTTGCGCGAAATGCGCAATGCTGGATTTCCCCTTACTTGCTTAAAGGCGGACGGAGGAGCGTCGCAAAACAGGTTTCTTATGCAGTTCCAGTCCGATATCTCCAACGTTGAAGTCCGTTTGCCTACTTTGCCCGAAGCTACCGCGCTCGGAGCCGCGCTTCTTGCGGGGCTTGCCGTCGGAGTATGGCGCGACAGAGCCGCTGTTAAGGAAAAACTCGGCGCAGGAACGGTATATTCTCCGAAAATGGGAACCGCAGAAAGAGAAAAACTTCTAAACGGGTGGAAACGTGCCGTTTCCGCGTGCCGTGCGTTCGAATAGGGTGTAATAAATGATAACAGTTGTAGAAAAAAATGTTCTTTCAAGCGATGGCGTTCATATTCTTCGGGGTAAGGTTTATCTGCCCGAAGGAGACGCAAAGGGACTTTTTCATGTCGTTCACGGTATGACCGAACATATCGGACGTTACGACGCGTTTATGCGAAAAATTGCTGAAGAGGGCTTTATCTGCTTTGCTTACGATCAGCTCGGACACGGAAACACCGCAAAAAACGAGTCCGAACTCGGTTATATCGCCGATAAGGGCGGATGGAAACTGCTCATCAGCGACGTTGCCGTCTTTTCTGAATCGGTTAAAAAAGAATACGGAGAAAATCTTCCGTATTACCTTCTCGGCCACAGTATGGGCTCGTTTATCGTCCGTTCCGCAGCAGAACTTTCGGTTAAACCGGATAAACTTATCGTTCTGGGTACTGGCGGACCGAATCTTGCGGCAGTCGGCGGAATACCGATGTTTTCCGCAATAAAGCTTTTCCGCGGAGGAAAATCATATTCCGATCTTGCGGAAAAAATGGCATTCGGAACATACAACAACCGTTTTTCGGATGAAAACGATCAAAGAAGCTGGCTCACGAAAAACGAAGAAATCAGAAGAATATTCGATGCCGATAAATTCTGCAATTACAGATTTACCATAAGCGCGTTGCGTGATTTGCTGCATCTTTTGGTTTTTTGCAACAGAAAGCAGTGGTTTGAAGGTTTCAGTAAGACGCTTCCCGTTTTGCTGCTTTCTGGTAAAGACGATCCCGTAGGCGATTACGGCAAAGGCGTTTTAACGGTTTACAAGTCGCTAAAAAACGCAGGCGCAAACGTTAAAATCAAGCTTTACGAAAACTGCCGTCACGAAATTTTAAACGACACCTGCAAAGAAGAGGCTATTGACGATATCGTTGACTTTATATGCGAAAAGGAGAAATAACGTGAAAAAAACAGGAATTATTGCATTTTATATCATTTTTTGCATAATCTTAACATCGTGCGCCGCAAATGCTGAAGAAACTGTCCCCGATTACGATATTGTTATTACTTCCGAAAACGCGGATCTTCTGGGATATGAGTATATCATCGCCGCAGGCACTCACGGCGGAGGACAGGTCCAGCTTGCTCCCGAACCCGGTTCGGATATAAGGGGAGACAGACTTCTGCAGCGCTACAAGGATGTTGAAGATAAATTCAATATGAAACTTACGGTCATAGGCGAATGCAATCTCGGCGCATTTATGACGTTATGGGCGGCGGGCATGAAATACGCCGATCTCGTTATCGCGCAGGCGGCGGAGATGGCTACCGGCAGATACGTTCAAAACGGCTTTTTCCTCCCGTTTTCCGATATGGATATAGACCTTTTTTCCGGTCTTTACGGCACTCAGGGCATGCTCGATGCAGGTTGTTTCAACGGAAAATACTATTGTATAATGTCGTATTACTGGGGACTTCCGTCTCCGTATACAATGCCTGCAATGTGGTATAATCCGAGGGTGCTTTCAACTTATCAGCAGGCAATGCCTCACGAGCTTGAAGAGCAGGGTGAATGGAACTGGGCAGCATTCGAAAAAATCTGTGAAGCCGTTCACGATACGTCGTCTCCCAGCGAAAAAGATCACGTTTATGCGGTTTCTGCGCTGAGCGAGCCGTTTCTCGAGCTTGCGGCAATGTATTCAAACGGCGCAAGACCGGTTACGAAAGGGGAGGACGGAAAACTTTACTGCACTCTCAATTCCAAAAATACGCTTGAAGCTCTTGAATTCATAAAGAGTCTTGAAGACAGAAAGCTTATAGGCGACAGAAGAAACGCAGATAATCAGGATGTCACGGAATTTGTTGAAAACAGAAACGCGTTTTTCCTTCAGTATACCCATTCGGGTCTGAGTTCCGAAGACCCGAACAACCTGGCTAACCGTATGAATGACGCTTATGAATGGACAATGTTCCCGACGGGACCTAGCTATGATCCGTCAATGTCCAGAACGGCATACTCATACCATTCAAGATTCTATTTCGCTCCCGGAAATTCCGATCCCGAGGTCCATTCCGTTGTTCTGCCGTTCCTTTTCCAGCCGCTTCCGGGCGAAACAACCGAAACGTGGCAGGACGTTCTTGAAAGAAACAATTTCTTTTCAAAAGAGTCTTTTGAAATATACTGCAAAATCCGCGACGAAGCGTTTTACGACTATGCTCCGTATATCCCTTATACGGATATGAACGGAGTCCTCTCAAAAATCACAACCGGTTCTGCCGTTGCTTCCGAAGCAATGGAAAGTATAGAATCATCCATTCAGGCATCTCTCGACAAACTTTACAACGACTATATCGACTGAAAACGGTCGGTTTAACAATTAATAAGGAGGGCTATTATGTATTGTCATGCTTGCGGAGCCGAAGTAGGGGAAGATATTAAATTCTGCCCGAAATGCGGTTCGCAGATTGTCTCGGGTTCCGAAGCGGAATCCCAAAACTATATCGTAATAAACGAGGAAACAGAGAAGGAAAACGCCAAAAAGAAAAAAACGGTCGTTACGCTTTCAATAATTGCCTGCGTTTTAACCGTTTGCGGCGCAATACTCGGCTTCTTTGCGCAGTATTGCAGCGTTACCGCAACAATGAATCCTGCGCCGGATTTTTTTGTCAGGTATCTCGCCTCAAATATCCCCAACATTCTTTCCGATGTGCTTGTTCCGATAATCATTGCGGTTCTGTTTGTCGTTTTTTGCTGCATTGTAAATATCCAATCAAAGGCAAGAAAAGTAATGACGGGTATTCCGATGATTCTCCTTGTTTTGGACAGCATTATCGCATTTGCCGTTTCGATTGTTTTAATAGCAAGGAATGCCGCGGCGTATAACGATATGTCGATATTCCTTATGAATATCTGGCATTTTATCAGTTCAACTCTCGGTATTATTTTAACGACTTTATTCGTTATTTTCTATATGCTTACCGCAACCAATAAATTCGCAAAACCTTCCACCGGCAGAATACTTGTGATTATTTTCGGAATAGCAAGGGAATTTTTAGCTCTGTTAACGCTCTTTTTCGGTATAATAAACGACGCCGCAAGACCGCAGAGTATTTACGCCGTCTATAAAATAGTATCGCTTTTTGCCCGTCTGTTTACTTTCTCCGCAGGACTCATCACCGTGATAGCTATGATAGTCTGCGTTTTCTGGTTCACTTCATCCGCTAATTACGCAACGGCTGCAGACGGTCAGGATTCATCGTCTTTCGGTTATGCCGTCCTCGGCTTCTTTATTCCTCTTGTCGGACTGATAATATATCTTTCCGCCAAAGATTCCACTCCTTTGAAGGCAAAATCCGCAGGAAAAGGAGCACTCGTCGGATTAATAACAAATATTGTGCTTTCCGTTCTGTTTTCCGGTATTTATCTCGTTGTAATACTCGCTTTATTGTAATACGGAAATCACTGTTCAAGAAGACCGCAGAATATCAATTCTGCGGTCTTCTGTTTTATCTATTTCCCTGTTTTACGCAATCATTTATAAGCCGTACTGCTTTCACTCTTCAATATCGCATTTAATATCGGTAACGTCGTCCGTCGGTATCGACGTTCCGTCATCCATTATTATTCTGTTTTCAGCTTCGTCAAACCTTTTTACGGTTCCCTTTATTTCCGTAAACTCTCCGCCGTCCTTTTCTTTATCCGCAACAAAATAAGTAACCGTAACTTCCGGTTTATCTTTCTTATGCCTCAGTATTTTCGCAAGCAATCCCGCAAGTCTGGTTTTTTCCTCATCGTCTATATACACTCTTGCATCCGTTGCTCTCGCCGCCTCTTCAACAACAACGTCATAGCCCGTAAGTGATTCAAACGGCATAAACTGCGCCGCATAGCTGTCTTTATCCAGCGGAGGATGTTTTACGGATACATGATGCGGA
>CAMZEM010000013.1 GCA_947305805.1 uncultured Clostridia bacterium
AGACCTTACCCTACCCCGAATATAACAGTTCGGAGGATTCTGGTTTTATAGATGCCTGCGATTCACTGTTAAACGACAAATTCGAAACGCAGCAGTGGGCAGAAGAGCACGGGAACGACTGCGAATACGTTGCTCTGAAAACTCACAATGAAGCGTATGGAATAAGCGATAACAAACCGTATCAGGCGTTTACGAGATATCACATTGACAAAGATACGGTTGTTGCGCTCTGGAAACACGGAATAACCGGAATATCGTTTGACAACGGCGATAACTGGCTGATAAAGAAAGAACCTTCGTTTGTTACAACGGGCGCAAAGGCGTGGGGCGAAAAAACCGCAGACGGGAAATTCGCCATGTTTTACATCAACAGTATTTCAAGCGAACACAGATATCCTCTTGTAAGCGTCACTTCGGAAAACGGAATAGAATTTGATGATATTGCGACTGTTTTCGGTGAAGTGCCTCCGAGAAGATACGAGGGGCTTAACAAGGATTTCGGTCCGCAGTATATTCGCGGAATATGCGAAGAAAACGAAGATAAACCTTCGGATGCGGTATGGGTCACATACAGCGTAAACAAAGAAGATATCTGGGTAAGCAGAATACCCGTACCCGTAAAAAGCGAAGCGGAAACGTTTTTCAGCGGAGATTTCAAAGATAACCGTTATCTCGATCCGTGGAATATACATTCCTCCAAATGGGCGAGAGTGGAAAACGTAGATACGGCAATGATTTTAACTGATAAAGACCCGATTGACTACGCCCTTGCCGAACTGAATTTTCCCAAATGCGAGAAATTCAAGACAGATATTGAAATACAGTGCAACAAATATGACAGTGCGCTTGAAATTGAGCTTACCGACTGTCAGGGGACTGTATGCGAAAGGCTTTATATCGAAAAAGGACGGATTTTCGGACGAAACACTTCGATAAAGCAGTTTCTTCACGATTTTGACGAAAACAAACATACCGTATCTTTTGAGCAGGACTGTATTTTGTGTGAAACAGATATATATATAGACGGTAAAAAAGCGGGAAAAATCAGAAATATGCAAAAAGTAAATACCGTTTCACGTTTGATACTAAGGACGAAGCCGCGCAGAAATGCCCCGGGAACGGATATAAGGCCGATAATGCCGGATATGGAGGACTGCGACAGTCCGACAGAAGAAAGGAAATACACTGTTTTCTCGGTAATTACGGCAAAAATGAATTAAAAAATCAAAAACGGACTGAATGCAGTCCGTTTTTTGGGGTTGATTTTAAGTAAGTTATATGTTATAATTACTGATTGACGGAATTCTTCATTTTTTTTCTGTATTCTTTTGGCGTCAAGCCCGTAACTGCCTTGAAGTTTTTGGAATAATGCTGAGGAGAGGAAAAACTGTACTCGTAAGCAATATAGGTAAGGGATCGGTCGGGAAGAAGAGATACGGAATCGTAAATCTTTTTTTGCATTATATATTCGCCGGGCGTCATGCCTGTTTCCTTGGTAAATTTATATTTGAAATGAGAAAGCGAAAAGCCGACTCTGTCCGCAACGGAGGAAAGCGTAATCTGTTCTTTGATGTTGTCTTCGATGTATTTTTTTGCTTCCTCAATCGGATTTGAGACGCTGTTTCGTGTTTCCTGACCGTTTTCCGCTTTTATCAGTTCGTATAAGAATTCGATAAGCATTGCTCTGGCGGCGATTATATCAAGCTTTTCGCCTTTTTCAACCATTGCGCAGGCGTTAACAAGGCCTGATGCGACGTTGTCACGAATGCGGATTTTTCTGTTTTTTACGGAATACAGGCTTTTAATGAGAGTATTCGAGCTTTCCTCGTCGAGTCCGAGAAGGCAGCTACACGTGCTGTCTATATGCATCCAGTAAAGGCATCCGCGGGACTGCGGATTGTTTCCCGTAGAATGTACTTCGTTTGGGAACGTCATAAAGACATCCCCTCCGCGAAGAGTATATTCTTCGTTTTCGATGAAGTATTTTTGCAGTCCGCGTTTTAAATAGCAGATTTCAAATAGTTTTCCGTGGTCATGATTTTGAATGACAGACTCCGACGACAGATTGGAATACATGGCAAGAAGCGGGATGCCCCATTTTGCAAGTTCGGTACCCGTCATTACTTTTCGTTTGTTTTCACCCATATCTATCACACTCTCCAAGTTTATTATATATCATTATTTTAAAAAAATCAAGAGGAAAAACCGTTTTTATGAGTTTTAAAAAGAAATATATAGGCGACAAAGCTTTTTACAAGTCTGTTATCAGGCTTATAATCCCGATTATAATACAGCAGGGAATAACGAATATAGTTAACCTTCTGGATAACGTGATGGTCGGTTCTCTCGGAACGGAGCCGATGAGCGGAGTAGCGATAGTAAATCAGATAATATTCATATTCAACCTTACGATTTTCGGTGGGATTTCGGGAGCTTCGATTTTCGGCGCTCAGTTTTTCGGCGTTGGCGACAATGAAGGCGTAAGAAATACTTTCCGCTTTAAAATGATATTCGGAATTATTACAAGCGCTGCGGCAATTGCTGTTTTTTCCGTATTCGGAAGCAGTCTGATAATGCTGTTTCTTGACAATGAGGCGAACGTAGATATAGACGTTTCCGTTACGCTTAAGTTTGCGCAGGACTATCTTGCAGTTGCGGTAATCGGGTTGTTTCCGTTTATGATACGAGCACTTTGAGAGAAGCGGGCGATACCGTTGCGCCGATGATTGCTTCCGTTATTTCGATTGCCGTAAATTTCGTGCTTAATATAGTGCTTATTTTCGGATTTCTGTTTATACCCGCAATGGGAGTTGTAGGCGCCGCAATAGCTACGGTAACGGCAAGATTTGTGGAAATGGTTTATATAATTGTATATACGCATAAAAACAGAGAAAAGCATATCTTCATACAGGGTGTTTACAGGTCACTGAAAGTGCCCTCGTCACTTGTTTTGAAGATATTTAAAAAGGGAACCCCCCTGCTTTTAAACGAAGTGCTCTGGTCGATGGGGACAACGTTTGTAAATCAGAATTACTCTACAAGAGGTCTTTCGGTTGTTGCGGCAAGCAACATATCCGCAACGGTCTGGAGCATGTTTTGCATTATAATGTTTTCGATGGGAAGCGCAATTGCAATAATGGTCGGGCAAAAGCTCGGCGCAGGAAAAACCGAGGAAGCGAGAGATGCAGACAGAAAGCTAATTTTTCTTACAGTAGCGTCCAACACGGTTATAGGGCTTATACTGATAGCGATTTCTCCGTTTATACCGCTTATTTACAATACCGAATCAGATGTCAGACAGCTTGCAACGAGTTTTCTTATAATAGCGGGAGCTTCGCTTCCGATTCACGCGCTGATTCACGCAACTTATTTCACCATACGCTCGGGAGGACGGACTTTTATAACGTTTTTGTTTGACAGCGTTTATACATGGTGCGTACCTGTTGTTATTTCGTTTATTCTTTGCAGATTCACCTCGCTGGGAATAGTTACCGTGTATTTTATCGTTCAGTTTTCGGATATTATCAAGATTATGATCGGTTTACCGATGCTGAAATCAGGCATTTGGGCAAAAAACATAATTAAGGACAACTGATATTTAAGCTCCGCAAAATTTAATTGCGGAGCTTTTGATTTTTGGCTTGACAACATATAAAATCTGTGTTATTATTTTTAAAAAGACAGGATAAAGGAGAGCGCTGTATGGAAAAATATAAGGATAAAACACTACCCGTTAATGAAAGAATAGCAGATCTTATTTCACGAATGACACTTGAAGAAAAGGCGAGGCAGATTGACCAGTATTCACCTTCCGATTTCTGCTGTCAGGACAAAGAAACGGGAGAATTGAAAGTCGACTACGAAAAGCTGAAGCTGATGGGAGACAACGCATACGGAAATGCGGGACTCGGAAAAAGCAGCGCAAAGCTTTACAATGAGCTTCAAAGATACGTAATTGAAAACACAAGACTCGGTATTCCCGTTTTATTCTGCAGCGAAGCTCTTCACGGATACGGCCGTGTCGGTGCAACCGTTTTTCCGCAGCAGATAGCGCTCGGATGTACCTTTGATCCGTCGCTTGGCGAAGAAATGGGTGCCGCAATTGCAAGAGAAGAACGCGCGTGCGGAGTACAGGAGACCTGGAACCCCGTATGTGACCTTGCAAGAGAGCCCAGATGGGGCAGAACGGAAGAAAACTTCGGTGAAGACACGTATCTTTCATCAAGATTTGCCTATCATATCGTAAGAGGGCTTCAGGGAGACGACGTTTCACGTCCCGACAAGGTAATCTCCGAGCTGAAGCACTATACGGCATACGGTGTTCCCGTAGGAGGACTGAACTGCGCAGTTGCAGCGCTTGGCAGACATGAGGTTTTTGAATACTGTCAGCCCGTTTTTGAGGCAGCAGTAAAAGATGCGGGAGCATATAACGTTATGTGCTCCTACAGTTCGATAGACGGACAGCCCCTCCCCTCCGATCACGAGCTTTTGACCGACGTATTGCGCGGACAGTGGGGAATGAGAGGATTTGTGCGTTCCGACATGTGTGCAATTTCAATGCTCAACTGTGACCATAACGTTGCGGATTCGAGAGAGGAAGCAATAAGAATGGCTCTTGAAGCCGGAACAGACGTTCAGCTTCACGATTTTCCGCATGATTTTTATCAGAACACCATAGTTGATTATGTTAAGAGAGGGCTATTGCCTCTTGAAACTCTTGACCGTGCGGTAAGCAGGGTTTTGAGAACTAAATTCGACCTCGGTCTTTTTGATAATCCGTATGTTGACGAATCACTTCAGGACAAAGTGCTTCATTGCAAGGAACATAAGGATCTTGCATATAAAATTGCATCAAAATCTATAACTCTTCTGAAAAACGAAAACAAACTTCTTCCGCTTAAAAAGGGAATGAAGAAAATTGCTGTGCTCGGTCCTTCGGCTAATATTCTGAATTTCGGAGATTACAGCGTATCTGATGAAACGTATGATAAGATTACTCTGTATTCTTCCGTAAAAGAAATTGTCGGAGACGAAACGGAAGTTGTTTATGCGAAAGGTTGCGACTTTAAGGAGCTTACGCTGAAACGGATTCCGAACGAATGGTATGTTGAACTCAAAGGAGAGTATTTCAACAATCCCGTTGAACCTGTCGGCGAACCGGTTCTGACGAAAGAAGACAGGGCGATAGACTTCAGCTTTATTGCGGAAAAAGCCGCAGGAAACGTTGACGCTCAGTTTTCGGCGCGCTGGACAGGCATAATAGAATCTAAAATCGATGAGGATGCGTTTATCGGCTTTAACTGCCGTGACAGCATCAAGCTGTGGGTAGACGATAAGCTGATTGTTGATGCGTGGGGCGACAGAAGAGGCACGGATGTGCTTGCTCCGTTCAAATTTGAGAAAAAGAGATACAACATCAGAATAGAATACAGAAACGATGAGCGCGGCGCGGCCGTTATTCTCGGATGGAGAGGAAAGCCTGCGGATATAAACGAGGCTCTCGAAGCAGTTAAAGGCGCAGACGTTGCGATCTTATCGCTCGGTGACAGGGACCAGATAACCACCGGTGAAAACTTTGACCGCTGCGACCTTAATCTGCCCGGCAAACAGCTTGATTTTCTCAAAGCCGTGTATGCAACCGGCACACCTGTTGTGCTTGTATTGCAAAGCGGACGCCCGATGACTCTGACATGGGAAAACGAGCATATTCCGGCTATTGTTCAGGCGTTCTTTGCAGGTGAGCTTGGCGGAAAGGCAATTGCCGACGTTCTTTTCGGCAACGTTAATCCCTCGGGTAAACTTTCGTGTTCTTTCCCGAAAACTCTCGGACAGATTCCCGTACATTACAGCAGAAAACCCGCCGGCGGAAAACGCTACGTTGAAGGATTTGACAGAAATCCCCTCTTCCCGTTCGGATACGGGCTGTCGTATACTACTTTTGAGTATTCCGATCTCAAACTTTCTTCCGACAGTATAAAACCCGATGAAACGCTTAAAGTATCGTTTAAGGTTACGAATACGGGAGACGTTGCGGGAGAAGAAGTATGTCAGGTATACATTAGAGATTATTTTGCATCTGTTGTTAAACCGGGAATGGAGCTTAAAGAATGCGAAAGAGTTCATCTTGAACCTGGCGAGACAAAGACGGTTGAAAAAGAACTCGGGACTCTTGCTTTCAGGACACTGAACCCCAAATACCAGTGGGTTGTTGAGCCGGGTCAGATGAGAGTTATGATAGGCAGATCCTCTGCGGATTTACCGTTGCAGTCCGATTTCCGGATAGTAAAATAGAATATTGAGGAGAATACAGTTATGGAAATGATAAATAATCTGCCTGATCCCACAAACTTCAGAAAAGATGAAATAATAACCATGCTGCTTAAAGAGGAATACGGCTTTTTACCTGCAAGACCGTATTCCGTAACGGCAACGGTGGAACAGGAAGACGGTGGTTTTGCCGCAGGCAAGGCAACGCTGAAAAAAATATCACTTTACTGTAAAGGCGAATGGGGAGAATTTATTTTTCCCGTTTATTATGCCGCGCCGAAACTCGGTACGTCTATCCCCTGTTTTATTCACTTAAACTTCCGCGATCTTATTCCGGATAAGTACCAGCCGACAGAAGAGATAATCGATAACGGATTTGCCGTATTTACAATTTACTATCAGGATATTACAGCTGATAACGATGATTTTACGGATAAGTTTGCCGGCGTTATATACCCCGAAGGCGTAAGGGAAAGCGACGACTGCGGGAAAATCGGGCTTTGGGCATGGTCCGCTATGGCTGTTATGGATTATGCTCTGACTTTGCCGGAACTTGACCACAAAAAGATATCTGTTGTCGGTCATTCGCGTTTAGGAAAAACCGCGCTTCTGGCAGGTGCGCTTGACAAACGCTTTTACTGCGCTTTTTCAAACGATTCGGGTTGCAGCGGGGCCTCTCTTGCAAGAGAAACCACGGGAGAGACAATAAAGAATATATGCACGACATTCTCCTACTGGTTCTGTGAAAACTACAAAAAATACGAAGAAAAAGTTGAAAGTCTGCCGTTTGACCAGCACTGGCTTATTGCTGCAAACGTACCGCACAAAGTCTACGTTGCAAGCGCAGCCGAAGACGGATGGGCTTGCCCGAAAAACGAATATCTTGCGTGCGTTGCTGCTGACGGATATTACAGAAAATTCGGCAAGGAAGGTTTTGTACACCCCGACAGACTGCCCACCGTAGGAGACCGTTTCCACGAGGGGAATATAGCTTATCATTTACGCGGCGGAACTCACTTTTTAGGACGTGAAGACTGGCACAATTATATAAGTTATATAAATCAGGACGATTGAATAATACTGCAAAAAAGGGAAAACAGAGATGGACATGAGAGATAATCAGATTATAAAATGCCCTATGCCTGATGGCGGAGTAATTGCAAAAGGATTTTACAATGCGGGACCGATGCTTAAAGACGACACAAACGGGCCGACCGATGAAGATTCAAGAATGCAGGTAGTTTGCAACGTTAATAAAGCTGATTTTGCAAAGTACGTTGAAAAAATCAAAGCTTCGGGCGCAAGGGTATATCTTGAAAATACAATGGCAGACGACGGATGTATCGGTTTTGAATATAACAGTATTCCGTACCATGCGATATTTTCCTCAAAACGAAACGAGATTCGTATAATTGAAGATCCGTCATCTTTGCCGCTTGACAAGTTTGAATATTCGGAAAAAGGCGACAGGAAGACTTTGCTCTATGCCTATGCGCTTTATTACGATCCCGCAAACAGATGTGAAATAAACACGGTTAACTGTGGGATGGTTTATATTGTTAGACTTTCCGACGGCAGTCTTTTTGTGGTTGACGGAGGATACGTTTTTCAGCACAGCAAAGAGGCAAACGACGCGCTTTTTAAATTTATGTATGACCTTGCGGATAAGCAGGAAGACGGAAAAATAAGAATCAGCTGCTGGTACTTTACTCACGGACATGACGACCATACAGACGGATGCACAAGATTGCTTGAACGTTTTCACGATAAAATAAATCTTGAAAGAGTTATGCACGGTTTTCAGTCCCGTAAGCTTTGCGGAGGATTTTCGCCTGCTTATCTTGATATGAAAGAAGCTGTACAGAAGTATTATCCTAACGTGAAAACGCTGAAAATGCATACCGGGCAGAAATTCAATCTGTCTGATATGACGGTTGAAGTGATTTATGCCGCGGAAGACGTAATCAGCGCGGACGCATTTGACGTTATGCCGCTGAGGGACTTTAACGCAACTTCAACGATAATTAAACTGACGATAAACGGTCAGAGATTAATGCTTCTTGGCGACACATCCGCTGAAACGGAAGCATTTACCGAACAATACGGCAATCCTGAGGTTTGGAAAGCGGATATGGTCCAGGTTGCGCACCACTGCTTCAACTATCTGCCTAAGATGTACGAGTGGGTCAGCGCGCCCGTTGCCTCCGTGCCGAACAGGTTTTACGGCGCTCACGCTCACGACAATATTCATAAACTGCGCGAAGTATTAAAATACATTAAAGACAATCAGATATATTACAGCGGTGACGCAACGTATGAATTTGAAGCAACGGAAAACGGATTTGTAAATACCGCATCTTATCCGCTTGTCGGAAAAGAATTTGATATGAGCTGGAGCCATAAACACACTGTTTAAAGGAGTTATTCATATGAAAGTACTGAATCTTTGGAAAAATGCACCTGCTGTTAACGGTGAAACGCCCGTACTTGAATATTATCCGACAAAAAACAAAACTACCGATGCAACGGTAGTTATATTCCCCGGCGGCGGATACGGCGGAAGAGCTCCGAAAGAAGGAGACGGTTACGCTGTTTTTCTTAATTCAATAGGATTGGACGCTTTTGTATGCGAATACCGTGTAGCGCCTTACAGATTCCCCATTCCCCTGCTCGATGCCAGACGCGCTGTAAGATACGTAAGGTATCACGCAAAGGAATTCGGCGTTGATCCTGACAGAATTGCCGTAATGGGCTCATCTGCGGGCGGACATCTTGCTGCGCTTGTTTCAACGTACAAAGACTCAATAGAATTTGAGGATGCGGATGAAATTGACAGAGTTTCTCCCAGACCTGACGCTACAATACTTTGCTATCCCGTAATTCATCATCCAGACGATGAATGCTGCCATAAAGGAAGTTATTACAATCTGACGGGAGACGAAAACGAACACAGTGAATTATCTCCTGATCTGCTTGTTGACGACAGTACTCCGAGGGCGTTTATATGGCATACTTCAAATGACGGAGCGGTAAGCGTAATTAACAGTTATTTATATGCAACGGCGCTGAGAAATCATAATATTCAACACGAAGTCCATATTTTCCCCGACGGACCGCACGGGCTTGATATTGCTGCGGGAATGCCTCACGTTGCGCAATGGACAGGGCTTTTGAAAAACTGGTTTACAGACTTGGGATGGCTTTAAGAATATTTGAAATTAAAAGGCACAAGGTAAAAAACCTTGTGCCTGATTTTTATTTAAGATAATACACTGCAAGCGCTATTCCCGATGCGACAAGGAATACTACGCCGACAATAAAGATAAATACGGGGGTTTTCATTCGTTTGCCGTCTTTTTCCGTTTTATAGTCATAAAATGAATCAATATCCTTTTTAAACAGAAACGGAAGAAGATTGTGTCCCGCAACACGAAAAGCATAACCGAGGGCATCGAAAAGGCCGGTTGTTGAAATCCAGAGCAACGCTCCGAGCATTACCATCAGAATTCCGGGAACGAAAAAAGCATCACAGAGGACAGCAGGGACATCGACAGGGTTATTCGGAATAAACAGTCCTTCCGAATACATTACCCAAAGTGCCATTGCTGCTCCGATAAGGAAACAGATTCCGTACTGCAGCAGTTTTTTCTTCACTCGGGTTAACCTCCGATTATACTGCGGTACTGCTTCTCCTCAAGTTCAACGAGCTTACCGAAATACATTACACCGATTCTGTCCGAAAAGTATTTAACAACGGAAAGGTCGTGAGCAACGAACAGAATTGTAATACCGAGATCATGGCGAAGGTCGTTAAGAAGATTGATAACCTGAGCCTGAATGGAAACGTCAAGAGCGGAAACAGGCTCGTCGGCAATTATCAGCTCTGGTTTCATTATAACGGAGCGGGCAACGCCTATACGCTGTCTCTGTCCGCCTGAAAACTCGTGGGGATATCTTCCCGCATGCTCTCTGACAAGTCCGACAGTTTCGAGAACCTCGTAAACCTTTTCGTCTATCTGTTTTTTATCTTTCATTCCCTTGATAACAAGACCTTCGGAAATGATTTCTCTCATCTGAATCTGAGTAATCAGGTCCCTGTCGACATGATTGTTGTCGTATTTAGCGGAGGCAATCTCTTTGCGCATATCCGCAACAAGAGTATTCAGCGCCGCCTTCTTTTCCGCTATTAAAGCGGCTTTGTTGGGCTCATCGCTGTTATTGAGCTCAGCTACTTCCTCTTTGAACCTCTGTTTTGCTTCTTTAATTGCTTTTTTATAGGAAAGTGTGCCTGCGCCGATTCTTTGACCTTTAAAATAGATGCTGCCGGAGGTAATATTGTATAATTTGATGATAGATCTTCCCGTTGTTGTTTTTCCGCATCCGGACTCGCCGACAAGGCCGAAAACTTCGCCTTTTTTAATGTCGAAAGAAACGTTGTCTACGGCTTTAAGAGCACCGAAATGCTGAGAAAGGTTTTCAACTCTGAGAATGACGTTGTCATCGTTGGAAACGGTTGCCTGTTTGTTAAGCTCAGCCATTGTTTTCACCTCCTGCATTCTTTTTGCTTCTTGCTATACGCTCGGTGACGATTTTAGGCGGATCGACATGGGGTGCATCGGGATGCAGCAGCCATGTTGCCGCACTGTGAGTATCGCTTATGCGGAACATCGGAGGCTGTTTTTCAAAGTCGATCTTAAGAGCATATTTATTTCTTTCGGCAAAAGCATCGCCTTTGGGGGGATAAATCATATTAGGAGGAGTACCCGGAATAGCTTCGAGCTTCTCGTTTGTATCAAGATCGGGCATAGAAGAAAGAAGCGCCCACGTATACGGATGCGCGGGAGAGTAGAATACATCTCTTGAAGTTCCGTATTCAACGATTTTACCGGCATACATAACGGCGATTTTATCCGCCATGTTTGCAACAACGCCGAGGTCGTGCGTGATGAAGATAATGGAAAGATTTCTTTCTTTTTTCAGTTTATTAATCAGTTCGAGTATCTGAGCCTGAATGGTAACGTCAAGAGCTGTTGTGGGTTCGTCGCAAATAAGAATATCGGGGTTTGCTGCGAGCGCAATAGCAATAACTATACGCTGTCTCATACCGCCCGAGAACTCAAACGGATACTGTCTGTATCTCTTTCTGGGTTCGGGAATACCGACTTCTTCCATAAGTTTAAGAGCGCGGAGCTTAGCCATACGGCGAGTTACTTTGTTTGCAAAACCGGATGCGTTTAATTTAAGGTAATCTATTACTGCAACGGCTTCTTCACCGTAATCGCGCTGATCTTTCTGCGCAAGCAGTTCTTCGTAATGTTCTTTAAGGCGAACGATGATAGTGCAGATATTCTCTTTTGCAAGCTGTAAATCCACTATTGCCGCAGGGGTAACTTGCCATGACAGTTCGCCCCCTGCTTTTTCAGCTTTTTTGTCGTATTTTGCTTTCTGTTTTTCATAACGTTTAGTTTCAACGACATTCTGTTTTGCACCTTTAAAATAAACCGATACTGCGCTGTGAAGACTTGATTCGAAAGTATACGCGGTGCTGTCTCTGTTTATTTCCAGGGGATCGATAGAATCGTGAACGCTGTGAACGAGTTCGTTTACAAGCGCGTCTATCTCGGGACGGGAATATTCTTCCGCTTTGAAAACCGTAAGAGAATCCCGAAGCTCTTTAACAACCTGTTCCTTTCTGGCAAGATGTTCTTCCGCAGAATCTTTAAGAGCATTTTTAACGTAGCCGATAAATTCGAGCATATAGTTATCGTCAAGATACTTACGGAGGAAGGGATTAAGATCGGAAACGGGAAGATTCGGAAGAGGTTCGCCGGAGAATGTAAGATAATAGCCCATTGAGAAGAAATTGGGCATTTCTTTTGCGATTGCGGATTTGAGAATTGCGTTGATTCTGTTGAGATTTGCGGTTACATCGTCAAAATTACCTGTTTTCAAAGAAGCGGAAGCGCTGATTTTAAGAGAAGAAACAAGATTTTTGAGCTCATCTGCGTCTTCGGATACCACATAGTCGTTTATAGCGCCGAGAGAGAGTTCGCTTATATTTGAAATAATGTTTTTCTCATCTTTAAACGCGTTTTTCTCAATAAGGAAGAGAGCATTTTCGATTTCGGCGATTGCTTCGTTGGCACTGTTTGTGGCATCGTTATAAGCCATTTCAAGTTTAAGATGAGTGCCTTCGAATTTGTCGAAATTTTTGCACTTTTCTGAAATACTTTTTGCTTTTTCGGGATCGTCGCTTGCGTTTGACTTAATCATTGCCTTTTCGAGACGGGCAAGATAATCGTTAAACGCTTTTCTGCATGCTTTCTGACGCGCTTTGCCTTTGAGGATCATGGCCTCGGTAAGCTGTTTACCGATTCTCATTATCGGGTTAAGGCTTGAAAGCGGATCCTGGAAAATCATGGCGATTTTATCGCCGCGGATTTTATAAAATTCGTCTTCGGGGATTTTCAGAAGGTCTCTGCCGTCGTAAATAATTTCGCCGCCGTCGATAATTGCGTTACCCGCAAGAATACCGAGTATGGCTTTTGAAGTAACGGATTTACCTGAGCCGGACTCGCCGACGATTGCGAGGGTTTCACCGTCTTTTAAATCAAATGATATATCTCTTACTGCTTTAAGTTTGCCTGATACGGTTCGGAAAGAGATTCTTAAATTTCTGACTTCCAGTTTGTTTGCCATAATTTATTCCTCCACTCCGCGCAGCGACGGGTTGAACGCATCGCGCAAGCCGTTGCCGAATAAGTTAAACGAAATCTCAAGCAATGAGATGAATACTGCGGGGAACAGGATGATATGCGGATATGTCTGCAAGTAGCCCTGTCCCTGAGCAAGCATTGTACCTACCGATGTAAGAGACGACGTTTCAAGATTGATAATACCTAAATATGAAAGTGATGATTCTGAGAAGATAACGCCTGGAATAGTAAGAACGGCGCCTGTGATGATTGTACCGATTGAGTTCGGGAAAATATGCTTAAACATAAGTCTGCCGTCTTTTGCGCCGAGTGTTCTTGCGGCAAGGATATATTCATGACCCTTGAAGCGGTAGAACTGCAAACGGACTCTCGCTGCCATGCCTACCCAGCCGGTCATAACGAAAGCAAAGAGCAATGACGGCAAAGGTCCGACCTTGTCTGCCAAATGAAGTTTAAACAGTGTAACAACAACTATGAACGGAACGGATGCGAGGATATCGCTTATACGTTCAAGAATAATATCTACAGCGCCGCCGTAGTATCCCTCAACGGAACCGTAAAGAGCGCCGATTGTGAGGTTGATAACGGAGACGAAAACAGCAAGGAGGAACGAGAGTCTTGCGCCTGCGGCAAGACAGGTGAATATATCCTGGCCGTAAGCGTTTGTTCCGAATAAGAACGAAGGTTCGTGACCGTTTTTGTAGATATAGTATTCGCGGTAAAGAACACGGACTTTATAACCGGTCTGATTCTTGACTGCGTAGGCAAACCATTTTCCGTTTTCGCCGGTATCAGTTGCAATACGCATTTTGCTTGTATAGTCGCCGCGGTCTTTATTTGAGCTTGTAATATAGTTGGGGATATAATTACCGTCTTTGTCAAGAACGGGTTCGCCTGTTGAAGTTGCCTTATCGTTTTTCAGTTTATACCAGAAATTTGCGCCGGCGTTGCCGATTGTGTAATTTGTTTTGTAATTTTCCGGCATCGGGTAGATAATCTGGACTTCATTTTCGTCCTGATAATTCTGAAGAGCGATATACTCGTTTTGCGTGAGGTTTACAAATACGTAGCCGACCGTATTGTATGAATCGACTTTAAATGTGTAATATTCGTTGCCGTCGCTGTCTTTATTTACCTTTGCTTCGCCGATTACTGCGTTGCGGCCGCTTTCTACGCCGATTGAATTGTAGTAAAGATATCCTGCGCGGGTATCGGATTTAGTGTATGTACCGTCCCAGATACCGAGAGGAGCAAGAAGCTCTGCCTTGGGAAGAACGGTTTTGTAGTAACCGTCACGGTGCTCTACCGTATAGGGAGAGAAAATGGGAACGATTATTGCGAATAAAACAAGAATTAAGATGATGATTGCCGCAACAACGGAGCTTTTGTTTTTACAGAAACGTATCCAGGCATCTTTAAAATAGCCTATCGGCTTCGTTTCAAGTTTTTTATCGTATATTTTTTCACCGACGGGAGCAAATTCGAATGCCTCTTTCGGAATTGACATATATTCGTTATTCTGCATTATTTCTTCGCCCCCATTCTGATTCTCGGATCAATGAAGCCGTAGCTTATATCCAATAAAATACCTGAGAAAAGTCCGATAAATGTATAGAAGAATGTTAGAGCCATAAAGAAGTTAAAGTCGCGAAGGTTTATGGAGCTGATGTAAAGTTCTCCTACGCCGGGAATGGCGAAGATTTTTTCGATAATAAGCGAACCGTAAATAATACCGAGGAATTCACCGATTATCATGGGAAGAATAACAACCATTGCGTTTCGCATAGCGTGACGCGCCGTTGCCTGAGCTTTTGTAAGACCCTTGGTGCGGGCAAGGAGCATGTAGTCGCCTGTTAATACCTCGGAAAGTTCGGCTCTTGTGTAACGGGCAAGATTTGCAACAACGCCGAAACCGAGAGAAATAATTGCCGGCATCATGCTTATAAACATTTTAAAGCTGAATAGAGACGCCGTTTCACCGGACGGAATTGTTATCGGGAAAAGACCTGCCCTGAAACAGAGAAAATACTGGACAAGGAAGGCGTAAACGTATGAAGGAACAGAATAGAAGACCATTACTGCAGTGGAGATAACGTGGTCCTGCCATTTATTTTTTTTCAAAGCGGCATAGATACCTAATCCTAATCCTATCGGAATAGCGATAAGAATGGAATAAAAGTTTACGGAAATGGTATACGGAAGTTTTTTCAGTAAAACATCCCATATTCCGAGAGTTTCATACATCTGCTCTCCTACTCCCCAATCCCACTTGGTAAAAATGTTTTTGAGGAAGATCCCGTACTGGACGGCTATCGGTTTACCGTAGCCCATCTGCTCACGTTTCATAAGGATGATGTTAATATCTTTGCCCATTTCCTTAACCGCAGGAAGCGGAAGGAGTTTGATGAGGACAAAACACATTGTCATAATTACAAACAACGTGAAGAACATCAAAAAAATTCTTTTTGTGACATATTTTACCATGTTACACATGCTCCATTCAGAATTCTCTATTTATTAATCGGGATTACATCCAAAACAGTGTGGACAGAATTAATAATACCGTTATATTGCGATAAATTATGCCAGTCCATACTGTTTCGGATATAATCAAATCTTCGGGCAGAGTACGAAAAGTGCACTGCCCGAAGATCTCTATTCGGGAGCCGGCGACCGGCTCAAAGAATATCAGATTAAACTAAATTAATAAGATATACCGCTCTTTACAGAAGCCCACTCTTCGTCGTTGTAGTTATAGGTGAGGAATCTGAGTCCGCCGTATTCAACGAGCTGGAGATATGTTGTTGTAGCATATTCAACCTTACGTGTAAGGAGAGCTGCAGTGTTTCTGTAGTAAATAGGAGCAGTTACAAAGCTTTCGAGATAAGCGTTTTCGAGAGTAGCGAAAACTTCGCATCTTTCGGGATACGTATGATCAGCAAATCTGCCGACTTTGGAGTCGATAGCGTCAACAGCATCGCCGTTGCACCAGTGAGCCCAGCTCTGGAGAGATGCGTTGATGGTCTGGCCGTCAAGGGTAACGTCTACGAGAACTTTGTCGGTTTCGAAGCCGACTTCCATCTGGTTACCGGAGCCGTCAGAAGCATCGCAGTAGCACTGATAGAGAAGTGTGAACGGAGACATGGAAGCGCCGCCCCAAGTGGAGAAGATGATGGTTGCGTTTCCGGAATACATCGTTTCGTAGTAGTCGGGGTCTTCAGTCATCTGGAGAGATACCTTTCCTTCAAACGGTGTGCCTACGCAAACTGCTTTGATGGAATCGTTAAAGAAGTTGAACATCTTAACGTAGATTTCATCGGAAGAGTATGTACGGAAGTCGAGGATGATATCGGAAGAACCGTCCCAAAGACCGTCGTCGATAGCTTTCTGAGCAGCTACGCCCATGAGTTCGGTTGCCTTGTCGGGATCGTAACCGGTGATGGAATCGTAAGCTTCGTCGAGATCGGCGTATGCTTTGCCGTCGCCGTATTCGATGTCGTAAAGATCAACGAGGGCTTTCTTAGCGGGATCACTGTCACGGTAAAGTTCGCCGGTGAACGGGTTGTAGCAGTACATATAGTTGAGCAAACCGAAACCAGGTTCGTGAGCCGCAGTGTATTCAGCGCAGAATTTTTCACGGTCGATAGAGAGCGAGAATGCCTGTCTGAATTCTTTGATTGTAAGAACTACAGCGTTGTTGCCGATAGCTTCGAGTTTTTCTTTGTTGGTGTTGAATGTGATCTTGGTGGTGTAGGACTGCGGTGTGTAAAGGAGACGGTCGCTGGAAGCGTATGTCTCAAGGTCTGTGGAGTCAAGACCGATGCTGTCAACTTCGCCGTTAAGGAACGCCTGGAGAGCGGTCTTATGTTCGGAGATGATCTGGCAGGAGATCTTGTCTGTCTGATACTGACCTACGTGTTTGCCATCGCTGTAACCGTACCAGTTTTCGTTTCTTGTGAAGGTGAGCTGTTTGTCGAGCTCATAGTAAGTGAGGTCGTAAGGACCGTAAGAAACGGAGTTGTCTACGGTTGTGCAGTAAGTATTGGAGATGGAAGCTGCATTTTCAGCACCCGGTTCAACTACGTTACCGTCAGCGTCATACCATGTCTGGCAGGATTCGTAAAGATCCTGTTTAACAAGCCATGTGGAGCTGAGGTTGTAGGGTACATAGAATTCAGGCTCTGCAATAGGTGTGGCGGTAACAATAAGAATTGTATACTCGTCAAGAGCTTTGATACCTACTTCGTCCCAAGCAGCTACGGGGAGGGACTGAGAAATATACATATAGTCTGCAGCGTAGGAATTGTAGGGAGCGCCTTCTGCGAGATATGTATCATAAAGATACTTAGCAGATACCCAGTCTTCGTCAGCGCCTTCTTCAACCGCTTCGTCACGGTAGAGAGTTTCGTCGTTTACGTTGACATACTGAGGAGCGGCGTTGCCGTCAGCATCGGGAGCGCCTACGAGGTCCCAGAAGCTCATATCGAGGTAAAGGTTTCCGTTTGCAAGAGCGTCAGCAAGAGCGTCGCCTGCGAGGGAATAGGAAACTTTTCCGTTGTAGAAATATGCTTTTGCGTTAACGATTTCGAAATCGCCGGAATAGAAAGAGTCGGCACGTCTGTTAAGAGCGAGAGGATCAAGAAGCTGTTTCATAGAGTATACGTATGTTTCAGCATTGATCTTTGTGCCGTCAGACCAGGTTACGAGGGGATTAAGAGCGATTTTCCAAGCTTTTGCGGTTTCGCCTTCTTTGATGCCGTACTGGCCGACATAGTCAGCGGTAACGTCAACGGGAAGAGCAGCAGCAGCTTCGGGAATAATTGTGTAACCCGAAAGGTCTTCGTTGATAACGAAGTCGTAAAGTGCTGTGGTGATATAACCGAGAACGTAAGAGTCATCGGATGTTTCCCAAGCGTGGGGGTTCCAGTTAAGACCTGTTGTTCCGCCCATGAAGTCAAGGAAAGTATAGGTTGCTTCGTCAGTGTAGTCTTTACCGGCTACGCCATCGAAAACACCGTCTTCTGCGGGAGTCGCAGGTTCGTTACCCGGTTCGGTAGTTTCGTTGCCGGGCTGGGTCTCAGTCTCATTTCCTTCACCGGAAGGTGTTTCCGTGTCGCACGCTGCAAGAGCGAACATGGAGAAAACCATCATGAGAGCAAGAAAGACCGCAATGATTTTTTTCATAGTACAATCCTCCAAATTAGATTTAACATTAAGCTGATTTTGCGCTTAATTGAGTTATACACCTTATTATACAATAATTCTTCGGAATTGTCAATACTTTATTTGAAAATTTTTTATTTTTTCCACCTGATAATTATCGAAAATCGCATAATTGCGGCAATACCGTTCTTTTTTTGAATTATTTAGTCATGAAATCGGATTGCGGGAATTAATTATTATTCACTTTACAATACAGAAATAATACATTTTTACAAATAAAAAAGCTTCCGTGCGAACGGAAGCTTCATAAACTATTGATTATCAGTCTGCGAAAAGCGGCATAAGAGAGAATGAGTCTCCGTCAAACAGTCCGAACGTGGTAAGTTTGATATGAGGGATTACGGGAAGACTGATAAATGACATTCTCATAAACGGTTCGGAGCTTTCGGGACATCCGAGAGTAAGAGCAGCATTTTTTATTTTTGCATTTCGCTCGGCGCAGACACGTGCGTCCTCGTCGCTCATTATTCCCGCAACGGGAAGAGGCATTTTACTTACGACTTCACCGTTATTTACGGCTGCAAGTCCGCCGCCCGATTCAATTACGGTATTTGCCGCGAATGCCATATCCTTCTCATTTGTGCCAATAACAATAAGATTGTGCGAATCGTGCGCTACGGACGATGCGATAGCTCCGTGTTTCAGTCCGATACCGCGGATAAACGCAACTCCCATATGCCCCGTATGTTTATGCCGCTCGATAACGGCAATTTTCAGAGTATCGCTTTCGACATCAATACCGTTATTTACGGAAAAGTCTATTTCGTCAACTTCCTTTTCCGTAATTATCTGTCTGCGGAATGCTTTAATGATATTGCATCTGCGTTTTTCGGCGCAGTTTATTTCAAAATCTGATTCTTTCAGCGTATCGAGACTGAACGTATGGCGAACTCTGTTTTCAAGTTCTGCTTCGACAGCGGGTTTATCAAAAGGAACAACCGAGCCGTTTGCGGATACTTTCTTTCCGTTTTTGTATACGTCGCATACATCAACGGTGTCAAGACTGTTGAGAACGATTAAATCGGCAACATAACCGGGAGCGATTGCGCCGACGTTTTTAAGCCCGAAACGCTGAGCAGCATTAAAGGAAGCCATTTTTATTGCTGTAAGCGGAGAAGCGCCTCTTTTTACCGCGATTCTCACGGCATCGTCGATATGTCCTCTTTCTATAAGATCGGCGGGGTGTTTGTCGTCCGAAACTATCATACAGCGGTCTGACCACGGTTTTTTGAAAAGCGGAAGAAGGTCTACAAGGTTTTTTGCGGCGGTACCCTGTCTTATCATTATATACTGTCCTTTGCGGATACGCTCGCAGGCCTCTTCGACGGACGAACACTCGTGATCGTCGTAAATTCCCGCAGAGATGTATTTATCAAGGTCGCGGCCGGAGAGAAGAGGCGCGTGCCCGTTGATAACGGCATTGTGAGCTTTTGCTGAGTTGATTTTTTTAATTAAGCCGTCATTTCCGAAAATTACTCCGGGATAGTCCATAACCTCGGCAAGACCGAGAACGCGGGGGTGAGAATAAAACTCTTCAAGATCTTCGGCGGTGAGAGTATCTCCCGATTCGTCAAACGAAGTTGAAGGAACGCACGACGGAAGCATTATATAAACGGTTAAAGGAAGTCCTTCACTTGCCCGCAGCATATATCGGATACCGTCCTTGCCGCAGACATTCGCAATTTCGTGAGGATCCGCAACAACCGCTGTTGTGCCGTGAGGAACGCAGGCTTTTGCAAACTCATAGGGAGTAAGCATAGTGCTTTCAATATGGATATGTCCGTCAATGAATCCGGGGCATATATATTTGCCCGATAAATCAACGGTAACGTCGGCGGTGACATCAGAGTAGTCCCCTACCCCTTTTATTATTCCGTCTTCGATAAGAACGTCGTTTTTTTCGAGTTCCTCGGTAAACACGTTTACTACGAAGGAGTTTTTAAGAAGAGCAGTCATTTTATTCTCCCATCTATACATTATTACATATAACTGAAACGCGCTATCATCTCGTCCTGCATGTTTTTGGGCAAATCAACGAAATGAGCGGAAACGCCCCACATGCGAACTATCAGATCTTTATACTTTTCGGGTTCTTTCTGAGCTTTTTTAAGGTCCTCGACATCGAGAACGTTGGGCTGATGCTGAAGTCCGCCGCCGTTAAAGTAGCCCGTCAGGAGTTTTCTGAATATTTCGGCTCCGTTATTGCCCTTGAAAACGGATGAGAAATAATTAATCATAACGCAATAATTCCACTGGACAAGCATAGGATCGATTTTGGATGCGGATTTCAGCGCGGCGGTCGGGCCGTTTTTCATCGTGCCGTTTTCGGGCGTTAAGGTTACGGCAACTGCCATACCGGCTTTTCTGCCCTCCGGGGTAGCCATAAGTCCCGCGCCGCAAGGCACGGGGTGCGGCTGATGTATTCCGCCGAGAACACGTCCGCCTGCATACGTCATATATTTTTCGCATTCGGTAAGGCAGAATTCAAAGAGGTCTTTTGCGATTAAATCAACGTAATCGTCGTCGTTGCCCCATTTTGGACAGTTCCAAAGGACAGAGCGCATTATTTCGCCGTCTTTTCCGTCGTAATTCGACTTGCAGGCGTTAAACACTTCTTCAAGCGTGTATTTTTTATCGTCAAAAACGGTTTTCTTTATTGCGGCCAGAGAGTTTACGCATTCAGTTGCGGTTCCGAAAATGCAGCCCTTTTCCTTTATCGGATACGGTTCGTAAACAACATCCGAAGCGTTCTCGATGCATCCGTGGAAAAGCGCGCTTAAATACGGAAGCGGAGCCATGGGGCTGTTGCCGCCTCTGTCAAGAGGAAGTCCGTTTTTTACGCCGTTAAAGTATTCCTCGAAATTACCTGCTCCGTAGGTGAGAACCTGTTTCTGAGCCTTATTGAAGTTTTCAACCGCTGTTTTGATTTCTTCGGCAATTTTCGACCTGAATACGCAGACGAGTTTTTCAAAAGACTCAATATTCAGGTTGTTTTCGATAATCTGCATCAGCATCCCCGTCAGGGACGGCTGATAGACAAGCCAGAAATCGCCTTTACCGGGGATATTGATATCCTGACAAAGGTCAAATCCGTAATCTCTCGCGTATTCTGCCGGAATACCGGAGCGAATGAGGCTTTCGACAAAAAGATCGTCGTTATAGTAAGAAACGAAATTGCATCCAGTAACCGTAAGCTCGGACGCTTTTTTAAGAAATTCGGGCGGATTTTTACTGTTGATGCGCAGATTGAATTCAGGTTCGGGAAGACGTGTTTTATCAATCGCTTCAAGGAACATCATAGTTACGGGATTAACTGCGCTTTCCCCGTCAGGAAGAACGCCGCCGAGAGTGACGACAAGCTGAGCGGCATATTTGCCGTAACTGTTGTCGTGAATGTCAACCTGGTCGTACATTTTAAGAAGAAGACATTCGATTATCTGCTGAGCTTCGTTTTCGGGAGTATCCTTTAAGAATTTGCCGAGAATAACGTCAAGTCTTCCGTAATTTATGAACTGAAAACTTTCGAGTATTGTGCCGAGATGGGCAAACCACAAAAGCTGAACGGCTTCGCGAAAGCTTTCCGGTTTATTTTCGCTTATCTTATTGCAGATACGCGCAATTTCTTCGAGTTCCTTTTTATCGTATTCGATGTTTTCCTTTTTCGCAATTTCAGACGCTTCGTTTGCGTAACGGAGGATAAGATCTTTAAGTCCGTTATAGGCGATAGAGACGCTCGAAAGGAATTCGCGGTTAATATCTTTAAGAGAAGGGTCTTTTTCCCTTTCGGCAACGTCGTTTAATAATCCGTTTATGCCTTTTGAAAGGATTATTTCGAAATCGGGAGTAAAATGCGTTTTGTTGAAATAACTCTGATCCCGTCCGAACATCTCGACGTCTTCCTTATTAATATAAGGGATCGCATTAAAAAGATGATACGCGAATACGTCGTGTCCGTCCTCGTTGCCTTTAAGAGGAGCAAAAAACGTTCTTGTGCCCACGATAAGCTCCTGCGGTCCGATATAAACGGGCATATTGTCGAAAATCCATTTTAGGGCAAGTGCTTTTCTTTCCGCAATGCTTACAGGCACGTCAGCCACAGAAACCTTGGGCATGGGAGTTCTGCGGCATTTGTTTGCGGCGGAAAGAGTCTGTTCTTTTAAAAACTCGGTTCTTGTCATTTTCTCCTCCGTATTATCTATATCACTGTAATATTTCTTTTTTTGAATATATTTTTGAAGGTTTTTATTTTTTCGTCGGGAACTTTTGCGGATGCGTTATATTTATATTGCATGCCGAGAGCTGCATATTTATCTGAACCGTAAGAGTGATAAGGCATTAAAGTAACCTGTTCGACGGAATGCAGAGAAGAAACGATTTCCGCGACTGCGGTGATTTCTTCGAGCGTGTCATTAAAACCGGGAATTACAGGCGTTCTTATCCATATTCTTTTACCTGTCCTCGAAAGCATTTTTAGATTTTCAAGTATTAAACGGTTGTCCACGCCGGTAAATTGCCTGTGTATGATCGGATCCGCGCATTTTACGTCGTAAAGATATACGTCGCAGTATTCAAGCGTCTTTTCTATCGACTGCCACGGAACGCAGCCGGAAGTATCTATCGCAGAAGAAAAACCGTGCGCTTTCGCTTTTTTAATTACGGAAGATACGAAATCAGCCTGAAGAAGACATTCTCCGCCGGAAAACGTAACTCCGCCGTCCGGTCCGTAAAACATTCCGTCTTTTTTTATTTCATCAAAAAGTTCGTCTTCGTCAATTTCTCTTCCGCATACACAGAGAGCTTCGGCAGGGCATTTTTCGGCGTCCGAAATGTTCTCGCGTTTGCCGCAAAGACCGCAATTCAGGCACTTACGTTCAGAAAAGCTCAACTGTATTTCCGAAGAAAGTCCCTCGGGATTGTGACACCATACGCATCGCAAGGGGCAGCCTTTCATAAAAACGGTAGTGCGAATTCCCGGTCCGTCATGAACGGAAAAACGCTGTATATCGAAAATCGTACCTGTCATAGCGAACCTCGGGAGCTGCGGATTTTACGTATTTCCGGCATTTTTTTCATACAAAGGGCGGTTCTGGAAGGAAGATAAATGCGAAGCTTAGGATTGTTATCGGCGTCCGGTTCGGCAGTATACACATATTTAAGAGATATTCTGTCAAATCCGCCGAAACGTCCTTCGTCCGTAGACATTACCGTTTTGTATCTTCCTGCGGAAGGAACTGTAAGCCAGTAGCCTTCGTAAGAGTTTACGGGACTGAAATTAATTGCAAAAACATAACCCGCGCATTCGTAAGTAAGCACCTGACAGTCCGAATCGACAAAAAGCGCTTTCGCAGGCTTTTTCAGTATATCTTTTCTGCGGATAAAGTGAACCATTTCTTTCTCGAATTCATTGAGAAATCTGTATCTGAGAGTAGTATCGCTCAGAAGATGCCACTGACGGCGGCAGTAAAAATGGCTCCAGCCGTTTCCCTCCCGCGGGAAATCGACCCATTCGGGGTGGCCGAACTCATTGCCCATGAAATTCAGATATCCTTCGCCGCCAGCGGTCATTGTGATAAAACGTATCAGTTTAAGGAGCGCCATTCCCCGGTCGATAATATCGCTTTGCCTGAAAACGGACATATCGGTATACATTGCGCTGTCGCACAGACGAAAAATAAGCGTTTTATCGCCGACAAGAGACTGATCGTGAGATTCTGAATAAGCGACGTATTTTTCTCCCGGCCGGCGGTTTGTAAGCTCGGACCAGATTGTCCATAAATTCCATTTATCGTCGGGAAGTTCCTTGATAAGCTTTATCCAGAGATCGGGCTGACCCATTGCAAGGCGGTAGTCAAAACCTATTCCGCCGTATTTTACGGGAAGGCACATTCCGGGCATGGCGGACATATCTTCGGCGATTGTGATTGCATCGGGGTTGACCTCCGCTACAAGGTCGTTTGCAAGCTGAAGATAAGTAAGGGCTTCAATATCCGTATTTAAAGAGAAATATTTGCCGTAATCTGTAAAAGCTATACCGAGGCCGTGGTTGCGGTATATCATTGAAGTAACGCCGTCGAAACGGAATCCGTCGAAGTGAAATTCGCAAAGCCAGTATTTTAAATTGGAAAGAAGGAAATGCAATACCTCGGTTTTTCCGTAATTAAAAAGCTTTGTTCCCCATGCGGGATGTTCCCCGCGAGGTCCTTCGTGAAAAAACTGATACGGAGTGCCGTCAAATTCGTTTATACCCTCCGAGGTGTTTTTTGCCGCGTGAGAGTGAACGACATCGAGAAGGACGGCTATGCCCATACCGTGCGCGGCATCAATAAGTTCTTTTAGCTCATTTGACGTTCCGTATCGCGACGACGCCGCGAAAAAGGACGTTACCTGGTAGCCGAATGAACCGTAATAAGGGTGCTCCATTACAGCCATTATCTGAATTGCGTTGTAGCCGAGATCACGGATATGCGGGAGAATGTTTTCGCGAAATTCGGAATACGTGCCCATTCCCTCTTTTTCCTGAGCCATACCGATATGACATTCGTAAATGCACAGTCCTTTTTTATCGGGTTTGAAAGGAACGTTTTTCCAGACATACTGCGGTTTGTCTTCAATAACTCCCGTCCAGACAAAAGTATCGGTATCCTGTATTACACGACGGATATACAGCGGAATCCGTTCAAGAAACTTTCCGTTATGATTTATTATTGCTTTTACGCGGCAGCCGTCGTACAGGGAATCGGTACCCGGAAGGAATATTTCGAATACTCCCCCGCCCTTTTTTTCCAGTTTTAAATCAAAACGGCGCCACGAAACCATATCTCCCGTAAGATATACCTCGTCCGCGGCGGGCGCCCATTCGCGGTAATACCATCCGTTTTCGGTTTTGTGAAAGCCGAAGTATTCATGGCCGTTGGCAAAGTCCGAAAGAGACGGATTGGAAGAGAGGATTTCGTTCTTTTTTCGGGTATAGCTATCCATGCGAAGATTGATATCTTTTTTGTAGGGCAACAGCCCCGGATCGTATTTAAAAATCCGGTACTTCATATCTTTCGCCTCCCGTTATTATAACCGCCTTTTTCATTATTATACATCATAAAACAAAGTTTTTCAAGCATTAATCATAATTTTATAATATTTTTTTTATTTTAGTTATTTTGCAATCAAAATTTACGTGCGGGACTTGAAAAAAAGGAATAAAAATGATATAATAATCACATAATCTAAAAGGAGATGAAACTTTGTCTGTTTTATATGCGCTGGAAGGAATACGAAATCCCGTATTCGATTTCTTTTTCTCACTTATAACGCATCTTGGCGAAGAAACTCTGTTTATGGCGGTAGGACTCACGTTTTACTGGTGTGTAAACAAGATAGAAGGATACTATCTTCTTGCGGTAGGCGGACTCGGAGCGATAGTAAACAATTTTCTGAAAATGATATTCACCGTACCGCGTCCGTGGGTTATCGACCCCGATTTTACGATAGTTGAAGCGGCAAGGGCGGAAGCGACGGGATACTCTTTTCCGAGCGGACATACTCAGTGCGCTGTGGGTTTATACGGAGGAATCGCACTTTGGAACAAAAACAAGGCAGTAAGAATAATATCGCTTGTGCTTTGTATACTTATTCCGTTTTCACGGCTTTATCTCGGAGTTCATACCCCGCTTGACGTCGGTGTGGGATTTGCCATTGCGGTTGTTTTTGCCGCAGGAGGATATTTTATATTCAGAAAAGCGGAAAACAACAATAAAATTCTTATACCTGCTATCGGAGTTGTTATTCTTATCAATATAATATATATCTGCTTTGTCAGCTTTTACGAATTCCCCGAAAGCGTTTATGCCGCGGAAAACATTGCGGAATACAACGGCGCCGTAAAAAACGGGTATACTTTACTCGGAGCTGCGCTCGGTATGATACTTGCATACGTAATAGACAGCAAATGGGTTCATTTTGATACAAAAGCCGTATGGTGGGCGCAGATAATAAAAGCAGTCGGCGGTTTTGCGGTGCTTCTCATACTTAAAGAGCTGCTGAAAATACCTTTGAACGCCGTACTTGACGCAAACACGTGGGGCGCCTGCGTACGCTACTTTATCACGGTAGCTGTTGCGGGAGCCGTATGGCCCATGGTATTCAGGTTTTTCCCGAAAGCGAAAAAAGAATAAAATATCGAAAAAGACAGTCCCGAACGGCTAAATACCGTTCGGGATATTATTTATTTGTTTTTATCCGCCGAATTTGAAAACTTTTTTCAAATTGCTTGACAAACGCACATTTTCGTGCTAAAATTGAAAACGGTTTTCAGATTGAGAGAAATCAGGGATAAAAATGGAGAAGAAGTCAAAATATAATACAAAGCAGAGAGATCTTATAATCTCTTATTTAAAAACAGTTCCCGGAAAGCATGTTACCGCGGGAGAAATCTGTGAACATTTTGAAAGTATCGG
>CAMZEM010000014.1 GCA_947305805.1 uncultured Clostridia bacterium
TGTGCTTCCAAAGCATCAGATCGTCATCCGTATATCTGTGCGCCGAGAAGTTGAAGGGTTTATCGGCGGTTGCGATAAGTCCCGCGCCTTCCGTGTTTTTCACTTTCATATAGCGAACTTCCGATCTGTTTCCGCTTTCCTGAGGACGGAGATACGGCTCGTGCATATCTTTTACTCTGTTTTCAAAAATACCGTAAACCGTAGACAGGGGGATATCGGGGTAGCATTCCCCGGGGCCTTTTCCGTACCATTCGATGCTGTCAAACTCACCCGGCATCTCAAACGTTACGCCGTATTTCGGTAGCAGGCATTCCTCTTTGATAAGCGGTTCGTATTTTATATTTATTCTTACGGTTCCGCACGGGAAAAACGTATACGTTATTTCCGTAGACATAAACGGCACTTTCGACGGAGCCGCAAGCACACCGTTTACCTTTATTTCAACTTTACTGCCGCTGTTTTCGGTGATTTTCGCAAATTCAATTCTGTGCCAGAGCTTGTTTGCGCCAAGTTCCGCGGCTTTTCTGAAATGACGGTTTTCGTTGTCCGTTAAAGAACGCCATACGCTCGGCTTTATTCCTGCCGGAAGCCTGCAAAGACCGCGCGCGGCGGGATATTGCGGAGCGCTGTTTATAAACTCGGCGCCGAAAGCTTTCCAGCTTGAAATGCATCCGTCCGCCTTGTCAAAAACTGTTTCGGATCCGTTTACGGAAATATATACGAATCTTTCGTTTTCGCAAACCGAAATTGCGGAATTACCCTCTTCTTTATCTTTGCGTTTTACCCCGGAATTGATTATCAGCGACTGCGCCGAGCAGACGTTGCCTTTTTCAACTCCGTAAAGTCCGCGCTCGTCGGTAACATAAATGTTTATTATATATTCGCCGTCTTTTTCTGGAACAGACGGCAAATCAACCGCCGCGGTTGCGTGGGGAGCTATATCGAGACCTTCGAATATTCCCGACGCCTCCTCTTTTCCGTCAAAAAGAGCTTTCCACGATACTTTGTATTCGGATATGTTAGTGAAATCAAGACGGTTAATAAACTTTATCCTTCCGCATTCTTTGCAGAAAGACGCCGAAAGAGGCGTATACGCCTGTTTCATTTCAAGCGCGGCGGTGGACGGTCTTCTGTCGGGATATACAAGCCCGTCACAGCAGAAATTGCCGTCGTGCGGATACTCGCCGTGGTCGCCGCCGTAAGTGTAGGTTACCGAACCGTCCGCATTTATGTGTTCCGCAGCATGGTCGCACCATTCCCATACGCAGCCGCCCATAAGACGGGGATATTTGTATATCGTTTCCCAGTATTCCTTAAAGCTGCCCGGACCGAGACCCATCGAGTGCGCGTATTCACACATGAAAAACGGGCGTTTATCCGAAGTATCCCTGCCTTCTCTTTCAAGATGTTCAACAGTCGGATACATAATGCTTTTAACGTCAAAAAGCTCTTTGTTTTCGCAATAGTGTATTATTGCGTTCGGAACTACCCTGCGTATCTCGTTTGCCATTGCCATATGGTTGTCGCCGTAGCCGCTTTCGTTGCCGAGCGAGAACATTATTATGCAGGCATGGTTTTTATCGCGCATTACCATTCTGTTTGCGCGGTCAACGTATGCGTCTTTCCAGTCGGGATTTTTCGAGGCGTAGCTCCAGTCCGGAAAGCCGTGAGTTTCAAGGTCCGCCTCGTCAATAATATAAAATCCCATTTCGTCCGCAAGCATAAGAAGAAGCGGATCGTTGGGGTAATGCGACGTCCGTATCGTGTTTACGTTCATGTTTTTCATGAGAGTGAGGTCTTTGAGAATATCCTCAAATTCAACGGCATATCCTTTTGCGGGGTGCGAGTCGTGTCTGTTTACGCCTCTGCATTTTACGGCAACGCCGTTTACTCTGAATACTCCGTTTTTATCAATCTCAAATTTCCTGAATCCTACCGCGTGCGCCGCAGAGTCGTCTCCCGCGCAAAGTACGAGTTTGTAAAGATTCGGTGTTTCCGCAGTCCATAAAAGCGGATTTTCTACGGTAAATTCAAATACCGTTTCTCTTTTTTCGGATTTTTTTGCGGACTCGTAAACCGTATTTCCGTCTTTATCCGAAAGACGTATTTTAACGAACATTTCCGCGCTCGTTTTTACGGACACTTTGGCGGAAAATACGGTAAAATCGCTGTTTGCGTCCGTGATAAACTGAAAATCCTCTATTCTTTCTTTCGGCTGAGCCGTTATGAAAACGTCTCTGAAAATTCCGTTGCAGCGGAAAAAATCCTGGTCTTCGAGATACGTTCCGTCACACCATTTATATGCTATAACGCAGATGTCGTTTTCTCCGTCTTTAATAAGATCTGTAATGTTGAATTCGCCCGTCATGTGAGATACCTGATTGTAGCCCGCCAGAACCCCGTTTATGTAAACGTGATATGATGACGCAACGCCGAGAAAAGACAGAAAAATCTCTTTTCCGTCAAACGACCGCGGAAGCGTAAACCGTCTTTTGTATATTCCGCACGGATTGTGATTCGGCACGTGCGGAGGATCAACGGGAATAGGGTAGTTTACGTTTGTGTAATGCCATTTTTCATACCCCTGCGCCTGCCATACCGAAGGAACTTTTTCCTGCTTTCCTGCGAGGGGGGCGGTAACGAAATCTTCGGGAACGTCCGCAACGGAATTGAAGTATTTAAACTCCCACGTTCCGCTGAGAAGAAGTATGTTTTTGCCGTTAAGCTTTTCGCGCGGAACCGCTTTAACGCTTTCCGTCTCGCCGGGGATAAAATAAGTCCGTGACGGAATCCTGTTTTTCGAAAGGATTTTTAAATTGTCCCAATCGGGCGCGGAATTGATATTCAGCATAGTCAGACCTCTTTAAAATTATTCTTTACCGTAAAATTATAGCATAAATAAATAATAAAGTCAATAAAATATTACCGCTTTTGCCGCGTTTCTCTTGACATTGGCAATTTATTGTGTTAAAATCACGGTAGTCAGTCTAAACGGGAATTCAGGAGGATAAATAATATGCTTAATGACACCGTAAAAATAAAAAAGACCGCAAAAATGGTAGCTCACAGAGGCGTCAGCGGACTTGAAACCGAAAACACGAATGCGGCATTCGTTGCTGCCGGTCAGAGGTCTTATTTCGGGATAGAAACCGATACTCAGAGAACGAAAGACGGTTACTTTATCACTTTCCACGACGGTGAACTCAACCGTATGATGGGCGTTGAGAAAAAAATATCGGATATTACTCTCGCAGAGCTTCGCAGCTACACTATGAAGGATTATTGGTTCGGACGCAACCGCTCCGATCTTATTGTTCCAACTCTTGACGAATATATCCGTATATGCAAGCATTACGGAAAAATCTGCATTCTCGAGCTGAAAGGACTGTTCAGCGTTAAAGACGTTGAAGATATGCTGGAAGTAACAAATTCCGAAGAATATCTTGACGGCATAATCTTTATTTCGGGCGAATGGGAGTCGCTGATAAATCTCCGCAAAGTATTGCCTTCTCATCCCGCTCAGTATATCTGCGGCAATATTACAGACGGGCTTATTTCCGCGCTCGTTGAAAACAGTCTCGATATTGACCCGTATTTTGAAGCTCTGGACGAAGAAAAGATCAAAAAACTCCATGCTGAGGGAATAAAAATAAACTGCTGGACCGTCAACGACCCGCAATCCGCGGAAAAGCTCGACTCTTGGGGCGTAGACATGATCACGTCGAATTTCCTTGAATAAAGGAGGATGATTATGGAAATCAAAGGTTTTCATCACGTAGCGGTAAATACTCCCGAATTTGACAAAACGGAACGGTTTTACACTCAGCTCCTCGGCCTCAAAAAATACAAGGCGTGGGGCGGGGAGGGCAGAAGATGCGCAATGTATGCGTCCGCGGACGGCTCCTGCATAGAGCTTTTTGAAGTGGAAAAAGGCGTAGCCGAACCCGACAGTCCGATCGTTCACTTTGCTTTTAACGTTGACGATCCGGACGCCTTCGCAAAAGCGGTATCCGATGCGGGATACGAAATAACTACTCAGCCGAAAACGGCAATTGTCAACGGCAATCCCGGCTTTACCGCAAGACTTGCGTTCTGCAAGGGACCGAACGGCGAAATAATAGAATTTTTTTGCATGAAAGGGTAAATAAAATGACCGAAAAAGATTCCGCATTCCTTCGAGAGCATATCTGGAACGATTTTTGCGAGAGGGAAAAGAAAAACGAAAAACGCATTGAAGAAACTGAACAGAACGAAATGTGCTTCGGCGACGTAAAAATGCGCTACGGCATTTCGGTTAACGGAGAACCCGACAAAAACGGATATCCGCTCTATATCGCTCTTCACGGCGGCGGACACAGCGACACTCCCGACATCAACAATCAGCAGTGGGAGCATATGAAGATTTATTACCGCGACAGCGTTAAAAACGGCGTATACGTTGCCTGCCGCGGCGTTCGCGACACGTGGGATACACACGCAAATCCCGAAAGTTTTCCGCTTTACGACGAACTGATTACGAATATGGTTCTATTTAAAAACGTCGATCCCAACCGCGTTTACATTATGGGTTTTTCCGCAGGCGGAGACGGCGTATATCTCACAACTCCGAAAATGGCGGACAGATTTGCCGCGGCGAATATGTCCGCGGGCTGTCCTAACAACACAAAACTCGACAATCTCAGAAATATGGCGTTTATTATCCAGGCGGGCGAGCGCGACTATTTCTTCAGAAGAAACGAGCTTATCGCAGAGTATGACGAATATCTTACAAGTCTTTCAAAACAGTACGGCGGATACGTCCACGAAGCGAACATACATTTTGACAAAGCGCATAATTTCAGAGACAACGACTCTTCCTTCACGCCGCGCGCGGTAATAAAAAACAACGCCGCATGGCTTAAAAACGGCGACAGAGAGTATATTGAAAAAGACGTTAACGCGGTAACGTTCCTTTCCAAACATACGAGAAATCCGTATCCCGACAGAGTTGTATGGAATCTTTCGTACCGTTCGCCTCTCAGAAAAACCGACACGTTTTACTGGCTCGGAGCCGATAAAGACGTAACGTCGGGCGAAGTCGTTGTTTCCTATAACCGCGATAAATGCGAAATTACCGTTGAAAAAGCCACCGCTTCGGCATTCTCGGTTTATTACAACGAAAAAATGTTTGCCGCGGAGCCGAAGGTGGTAATAAAAGCGGAAAACGTTAAGGTTGTTAAAAACGATTACCGTCCCGAAGAGATTGCAATAGAAACCTGCGAGAAAAACTGCGATTTTAACTATATCTTTACAGGCAGAATAGATTTTGAGCGTTAATTTAATAATTTGCAGTCCATAGTGAAACTTTTACGGTATAACAGATTTACCGCACGCTGAATACCGACGGAAGATCACTATGGACATCTTTAATTACAGCATATTACGAAAAACACAGCCGAAGGCACTTTCACCGTTTATTGTGTAAGAGTCTTTTCAGAAAAACATGAGTAAAAAATGCAGACTTATGTTGTTTATCCCTTATTGGGATAATTGAAAACATAATAAAAGGAGATTTTTTATGCGTATATTTGAAGTGAATGATCATGAGCCGAGTCTTCTGCCGGACGGCGACTGGTCTCTTATATGGTCCGATGAGTTCGACGGAACCGAACTGGACAGGACAAAATGGGATTACAGACTCGCAATGATGGGCAGGAAATGGCCCGCGTGGACGGACAAAGGCGTTTCATTCGACGGAAAAAGCAACGTCGTATTCACGCTTATCGAGGAGAACGGACTGCCGGTAAGCTCCCAGCTTCAGACAGGGTATAATTTCATGGATGAGCCTGTTGTCAGGACGACATGCTTCGGGGACGATCTGCAGTGGAACATCGGAAAGCTTCACGAGTCAATGTTCCTCAATACTTACGGATACTATGAGTGCCGGTGCCGTCTGCAGCAGAAACCCGGCTGGTGGTCTGCGTTCTGGATTCAGTCTCCCATAATAGGCGCGTCCCCGGATTCGAGAAAGACGGGAACAGAGATAGATATAATGGAGAGTTTCGATCCGGGAAAGGTCATTAACAGCTGCCTTCATTCGGGTGGATACGGTCTCGACCGTGTATCAGTTTCCGTAGGATGCGAAAAGATACTTGACAAGGAAGTCTTTCACCGTTTCGGTGTGAAGTGGGACAGAAACGGATATGTTTTCTACCTTGACGGAAAAGAGACGGGAAGATCCGACAGAAACCCGTCCGACTGCGCGGAGTTCATACTGATATCAACAGAGGTCAAAGGTTACCGTTCTGCCGAACACAAGCCGGTCAAAGAAGCATACGACGCGATCGGCGACACTTTCACCGTTGACTATGTCAGAGTTTTTTCCGAGGAACAGGAGTAAAGAAAATGATAAATTAATCTACTACAGTCTTCCGCTTGAAAAAATGAAACCGGTTCAGACTCCACGGTTAAAGGATATCCTTAAAAAGGCGGCCGGGGATATAGATTCCCTGAATTTCGGACAATATTCGGAATGAGCATTGCAAAGCGCTCTTACCCCCTGCCGTAAAAACGCTTATTCCCGAGTCCGTTTTATAAAATTGTTTAAGGTTAAATAAGCTGCTTTATAAAAAAATCCCTGCGGATCTGATTTTCCGCAGGGATTTTTATCTGTTTTTTTACGAAATCCAGACGGTTCCGTCGTCGGCAATATAAAGAGAGCCGATTTCTTCGGAAAGCGTTTTCCCGTCAAAGTCCCTAACAAGCACTTTATTGTAAAATCTGTATCCGTCGGTGGCGCGGTCTTTTTCGCTGTCCCAGCCCTCTTCAATCCATGCTTCCGTCAAAACCGTGTTATCCCGAATTAAAACCGCCGTTTCGCTGCCCTGTAAAGGAAACGAAAATCTCTGCGGATAGTAGCAGTTGAAACTGTCTCCCTGGCTTATCACGTTTACGCCTTCTCCCATTAAGGAAAGATTGTAAAGATCCGTTTCGTCCGCATTTAAAACCGTCACCGTTTCAGGGGAATTTCCGGGAAAATATCTGTAAAGCGTTATCTCGCGTTTATTGAAATCTCCTTTCAGAAAAAAGAAAAATCCGTTGCTGAAAATCGGTTTTCCGTAAGTTACGTTGCGTTCTTTTTCAAACGGCGTATAAACGCCGCCGTTTTCAGGATCGTAAAACATAATAACCGCGCCGCGGTAGCCGTTTTCGTCCTCCCGGAGCGAAACGTCGTAAAAATCCTCAAATTCCGTTACTGCGTATGCAAAACGGCCCTGTCCGTCAATTTTCGTTATGTTTATGCCGTTAATCTCATTAAATCTTTTAATCATATTGCCCTCTTGCCTTCTCAGCCGAATCTTTTTGCGTAACCGCATTTTCTGCAAAGCTCCTCTGCGGCTTTGCGTGACGAAAAACCGTCGTAAACCGCCTGCGCGCGCGGCTTTTGAAGAATAGTATCAAGCTCTTCCGTAAAAATATTGCCGAGAGGTATGTTCCCGTCGCTGTCAAGACAGCACGGCACGACCGTCCCGTCGCAAAGAATTCCCAACTGATCGCGAAGCCCGTGGCAAAATACGTTTTCACTCTCGTTTTCGCTTTCCATATCCGGCCAGTCAAACCGTTTTCCGTATTCGATAAAAACGTTTTCACCGATTATAACGCCGTTTCGCGAATCGGTCCACGGAAGGGGAAAATACCCGGCGGCGGTTTTTAAAATATCGGCGTTTTTTCCGTCCATTCCGCCGCTGTTCCAAAGGCGCATGGATATTATTATTCCGCCCTCCGCTTTTTTCGCAAACGAAAAACATCCGTCAAGATATTCATCAAGCGTTCTTTGCTGCTCCGTCGCCTCAAACGAGTGAAGAGAGATATTTACTCTTTTTAATGCGCGGCTCTGTGTAAGAGTTTCTTCCCGTTCTCTTAAAAGTGTTCCGTTTGTGGTAATTATCACGTTAAATCCGTTTTTTTCCGCAATTTCGAGAATAAGCGGTAATTCCGGATGACAAAGCGGTTCGCCCATAAGGTGCGGATAGATATAATCGGTAAACGGACGCAGCTTTTTTGCAACATACGCAAAATTCTCCGCCGTCATAAACGCCTTTTTTCTTTTCGTTCCGGGACAGAAAGCGCACGAGAGATTGCAGACGTTCGTTATTTCAACGTATATTTTTTTAAACCGCATCGCCGACAGCTACTCTTACCACGGTATTTGTACCGTAAGGATATCCCGTGAAGTTAACGCTCATCAGTCCGTTTTCGGTGTTTTGCGTAAATGCGAGCTCTTCGTTGTTGTCTACCCATTTTACAGAGGAGAATTTCGTTTTCACGTTTGTGAAAGATCTCGGACCGACACCCTGAATGCCCTTGACTACGTTTGCCTGAGACGTTACGGTTAAATCGTGGATGTAAAACCAGTATTTCTCTCCGTCAAAAAGCACAAAGTCTTTGCCCGAAGAGCCTATCTCGCACGGTTTTGCGTTATAAACTGAGTCACCCGCCATTTTAATCCAGTCTCCCACGCCTTTGAGAAGCTCTGCCTGAAGCGGCAGTATTCTGCCTTCCGCAGTCGGACCGACGTTTAAAAGATAGTTTGCCCCTACTTTTCTGCACGCGCAGAGGTTTTCGATAAGGTCGGGCAGCGACTGATACGCAAAGTCAAGACTGCCAATGCCCCAGTGCCTGTTTATCGTCTGGCACATCTCGGCAGCAACGTATTTTTCCATTCCTTCCCTGTTCATCGGCGTGGGACGTCCCTGCTCAAACGTTACGCTGTCTATATACGGATTTCCCACTTTGCCGCGCGCATCAAGCCCCGTGTTGTTTATAATCATCGCGTCGGGCTGATTTTTTCTGATCATTGCGTAAAGCTCGTTTTCCTCCCAGTCCTCATTCGGTTTGGACCAGTTTCCGTCAAACCACATGCCTCCTATTTCTCCGTATTCGGTGCAGAGTATTTCAACAGAGCGGCGCAGATATTTGAGATATTCTTTGAAATTGCCGTTAAAATCGGGGTTGTACCAGTCAAGCGTGGTGTGGTAAAACATCGGAAGTATTCCTTCCGCGCGGCAGCCATCAACAAAATCCGCAATCAGATCGCGGCCTGCGGGGGAATGCGGCGCGTCGTAGTCGTTAAGTCCGCGTGTGTCGTAAAGCGAAAAACCCTCGTGATGCCTCGTGGTAAGAGTTATATATTTCATTCCCGCATCTTTTGCGATACGCGCGATTTCTCTGCCCGAAAAATCTTTTGCCGTGAATGTGTCTTTCAGCTTTATATATTCCTCTTTCGGTATTTTCCCTATCTCCTGAATCCATTCTCCTTTTCCGAGCTGGGAATAAAGCCCCCAGTGAATAAACATTCCGAAGCCGAGCTTCTCAAATCTTGCTATTCTTTTTTCCGGAACCGGTACAGCCATGGCGAAATCCTCCAAAATCTTTTATTGAAACGATTTTACCATATCTCTGTGAAGATGTCAACACTCATTTGATAAATCTCAAAATTAAATGAAATATTCGCATTTTGTCTTGACATTCGAAAAAAATGATAGTATAATCGTTACAATCAATTTCCTGAGAGGTGCTTTTTTTGGAATTTTTAAAGAAAATACTGAAAAGATATTTCATAACCGCGATGTCATATATGGCTCTCGGTCTTTTTTCATCGCTGATTATAGGACTGATTATCGGTCAGATAGCGAAGATACCGTATCTTGACTTTTTAACGGGTATTTCCGATATGCTTTCCGCATCGTCCCCGATTGTGGGCGCGGCAATAGGCGCCGCAATAGGATACAGCCTTCATAAAGACAAACCTCTCGTTGTGTTCTCAACAGCCGTAGCAGGCGCGGTCGGATATTCCGCAGGCGGACCTGTCGGCGCATATCTTGCGGCTGTGGTAGGCGCGGAAACAGGAGGTCTTTTGTCCGGAAAGACAAAGATAGATATAATTCTTACTCCTTTAACAACAATAATCCCAGGCGGACTTGTCGGGTTATTCGTAGGACCTTACATAAACCAGTTTATGCAGTGGCTGGGAAGCGTAATCAACAGCGCAACCGAACTTGCCCCGATACCGATGGGTATTGCCGTTTCCGTTATTGTCGGTCTTGCGCTTACGGCTCCGATAAGCTCTGCTGCGCTTTGCATTATGATCGGTCTTGACGGAATCGCCGCAGGCGCCGCATGCGTTGGCTGCTGCTGCCAGATGGTGGGATTTGCCGTTGCCTCATTCCGCGATAACGGTTTCGGAGGACTTATTTCTCAGGGCATAGGCACATCGATGCTTCAGTTCGGCAATATTCTCAACCATCCGCAGATATGGCTTGCTCCCACGCTTGCATCGGCAGTTCTCGGTCCGATATCCGCTGCGGTGCTCGGTATGACAAACACCTCTTCCGGCGCTGGAATGGGCACAAGCGGCTTTGTAGGACAGTTCGGAGCTTTTTCGGCAATGAACGATACTTTCGGCACAGTCCTTACTCTCGTATACATACTTCTTATGCATTTTATTCTTCCCGCCGCTCTTACATTCGTTTTCGACCTGATTTTCAGAAAAATCGGCTGGGTAAAAAAAGGATATATGAAAATTCAGTATTAATTCCGATATATGCAAATTATTTGACCGGGAAAGCTCAGAGCTTTTCCGGTCTTTTGCTTTATTTTTGCAAAAAAAATCATTTTTTTATTCGTAACGTGTTGATATTTGCATAAAAATATGATATATTATAATAGAGTAATATTCGGAAAGGAGCCGCAAAATGAAAATCGGTAAATCTGATTTGTCGTATATCGTTGCAGCCGCAGCAGGCGTTGCGGCGCTTATCGCGCTTTTTATATTCGGCAGTATAATTCATCCGCGGTCCTCCTCTTCGGGCGGTTCGGGCGAAAACCGCATACAGATAGTTTCGGACGGAACATTCGGAGACGTTGTTTTTAACGAACTTCTTCTTTCAAACGATAGTTTTTATCCGGACGGCAGCGGAAATTTCTACGACTACGCCGAAATCAGAAATATGACCGATAAAACCGTCGATCTTTCCGACTGGTATATCACCGAAGACAGAAATACCGAACAGTGGCGTTTTCCGAGTGGCACGACAGTATCGCCAAACGGGTATATTCTCGTATTTTTCTGCGGCGAAAAAAGAAGCGGACTTTACTGCCCGATGAAACTTTCAAAACGCGGCGGAGAGATTTTTACGCTTCATACAAAAAGCGGCGTTATTACCGACAGAGTAGTAACCGCAGAAACGGAGCGCAATCTCGTATACGCCAGAACAGATAACGGGTCGTGGAAAACAAACGAAGCCCCGTCTCCGCTTTATCCAAACAACGAGCAGGGAAAAGCGCTTTTTGCCGCATCGAGAATCAGAAAAAACGACCCCGTAAAAATAACGGAAATCATGGCGGAAAATCTTTTTGCGATTGCGGATTCCGACGGTGATTTTTCCGATTATATCGAAATAACAAACTTCGGAGAAACGGAAATAAATCTTGAAGGGTACACTCTCTCCGACGACCGCTCGGACCGTTATAAATGGACTTTACCGTCAATAAAACTTGCCCCCAACGAAAGCACGGTTGTGTTCGCTTCCGGCAAAAACAGGGCTTCGGGCGAACTTCATGCGTCTTTCCGCCTTGCTTCCGACGGCGGTTACGTATGTTTGTGCGATAAAAACGGAGTATTGCTTGACGAAGCGGAATATACGGACCTTGAAAACGGAAAAGTTCTTTCCCGTTCGTCAAAAGAAGAGGAAATGTCTGTTTTGTATACTCCGTCTCCGTATTTTACCGATATCGACGCCTATTCAAGAAGAAACGATGCCTCAAAAGAGCTTATAATAAACGAAGTAATGGTAGTAAACGACAGTTATGTCGTTCAGAACGGCGAATATTTTGACTGGATAGAAATAAAAAACAACTCTCCGAGACCGGTTCTTTTATCCGATTACTACCTGACATGCAACAAAAACAATCCCTCGCGCTGGCAGTTCCCTGCAATAACATTGCAGCCGGGCGGACTTATTCTCGTATTTGCTTCGGGACAGCCCGAAAAATCAACCGCTTCGTTTATACACTGCGATTTCAAGCTTGATTCCGATTACGAAGAGCTTTATCTTTATAAAGCGGAAGGCGACGGCTTTAAACTTGCGGACGGCGCGGTATTAACGGATATCCGTTACGGAATGTCATACGGCAGATCTCCCTCGAAAGGCGGATTTGTCTATATTCCGAGCCCGACGCCCGGTACGGAAAACTCGGAGGGCGTGCGATATATTTCCTCGTCTCCCGTTCCGTCTTCCGAGGGCGGAATTTATAACGGAATCGATTCTCTTTTGCTGAGTTTTGACGGAAAAGGGGATATTTACTATACTCTTGACGGCTCCGAGCCGGACGAAAACAGCTTTCGCTTTTCAGGGCCGATAACCGTAAACAAAACGTGCGTTATCCGCGCGGTGAGTTTTGAAAACGGCAAGCTTCCGAGCAACTGTGTTACCGAGAGCTATATAATAAACGAAAACCACACCCTTCCCGTAATATCTCTTGTTTCCGATCCGTACGGACTCTGGAGTGAAGAGGAGGGTATCTGCTTTCGCGGCACCGCGGACGAAAACGGCAAATATCCGAAAGATGCGAATATCTGGCAGGAATGGGAAAGGCCGTGTTCCGTCGAGCTTTTTGACGGCGTCTGGGGTTTTTATGCCGACTGCGGAGTAAAGCTTTTCGGTCAGTCAAACAGGGAATACCCCAAGCAGTCGTTTCAGCTGAAATTCAGAGCAAAATACGGTTGCAGCGAGATATACTCCTCGCTTTTCGAAAACATTCCCGAAATCACACGGTTTAACAGCCTTGTTCTGCGTTCGGGCTCGCAGGATTACAGACGTTCGCTTTTCAGAGACGAACTTGCAACGTCTCTTGCGTCGGATATGAATCTGCTCGTTCAGGGATACAAGGCATGCGTTCTCTACATAAACGGTGAATACTACGGCATTTACTATATACGCGAAAAAATCGACGAAGACTTCGTCGCATCGCATCTTGGCGTATCGAAAGAAAGCGTTGACCTGCTCGTCGGAAACGGAAATGTCGTTTACGGCAGCAATGATGACTGGTACAGCGTGCTCTGGTATGCGAGAAATTACGATCTTTCAGTTCCGTCAAACTATAATTATTTAAAAAGAAGCGTAGACGTTGAAAGCTTTGCCGATTTCGTCATAGCCGAAACTTTTTACGGAAACAGAGATTCGGGCAACATAAAATTCTACCGCAGTTCCGAAACGGACGGAAAATGGCGCTGGATACTTTACGATCTCGATTATGCCATGACAGACGATACCGATTACGGAACTTACGGTCTCTGGTATATGATAGACCCGCAGGGAACGGGGTATGCTCACAGATATTCAACATCGCTTATAAACAATCTTCTCCGCAGCCCCGAGTTTTTCGATATGTTTTTAAGAAGATTTGCATATCATTTAGACAATACGTTTTCCGCAGACCGCATAAAAGCGGGCGTGGACAGTTTCAGAGATCTTATAGGCGGAGAAATAACTCGCAATATAGGCAAATGGGGCAACAGCTACAATGCATGGGACCGTCAGACGAAGGTTATTAAAAACTTCGTAACGGCAAACAACGATACCGGCAAAACGAGAAAACAACAGCTCGTTTCGGAAATAAAGACACTTTTTTCTCTTACGGATACCGCGGTGGACTATTATTTTTATATGACGGATGAGGAACGGGCGGATTTTGACGAGGCAATGTCGCTCGGTCTGATAGAAAACTCAGAAGAGATTTTTGTATATTCCCATCCTGCGGATTCCGTAACCGAAGAGCAATCCGTTACCGAAGATATACCCGCCGAAGAAGATTTCGCCTTTTCGGAGACGGATGAAGAGGAAGCGGTTGAAGAATCGCAGCAGACGGAGGAGGCGGTGGCAGAATAATATGAGACACGAACTGAAATATATAATCGGTCCTGCCGCCGCGGCCACACTGAAAAGCATTCTTCCAGCAACGCTCAGATATGACCCGCATTATAAAGACGGACGGTATACTATATCAAGTCTATATTTTGACGATCTCTCATTTTCCGCATATTACGACAAAATGAACGGCGAGGAAGACCGTGAGAAATTCAGAATCCGCCTTTATAACGGGGACGATAGCTATATCGTGCTTGAAAAAAAATCAAAAAAGAACGATATGGTGAATAAATATTCATTTTTGTTGAATAAAAATGCTGTTCTGTCGGCAATAGGCGGAAAAGGAATACAGGGCGAAAACAATCTTGCAAAAGAGTTTAGCGCAAAGGTGATCTCGCAGGGGCTGAGACCTGTTGTCAAAATAAAATACGAACGGACCGCATTTGTTTTTCCCGTCGGGGAAACAAGAGTAACGATTGACGAAAATATACGCTTTTCTCTCGACAGCCGCTCTCTTTTTGACGGAGATATTCCGTTTTTCCCTCTTCCGTTTGAAGCGGAAACCGTGCTTGAAGTAAAATACGGCGACGTTTTTCCGTCGTTTCTCGTTCCTGTTCTTTCATCCGTTTCAGCCGAACGGATTGCATATTCAAAATACGCGATGGCTGTAAGCGCAATTGAAGGGAGTTATATATGAGCTTTTCGGACATTATCAAAAACAGCGCGCTTAACGAGTTTTCGGGCGAACTCACGTTCCCCGTGGTAATTTTAACCGTCCTTATCGCATTTATCCTCTCGCTTTTCATCATTTTTATCTACAAAGTAACGTTTCGCGGCGTTGTTTTCAACAGAAGTTTTGCGCTTTCGCTCTCGCTTCTTACCGTTGTCACATCCGCAATTATCATGACGGTTACTTCAAATCTCGTCCTGTCTCTGGGTATGGTCGGAGCTCTCTCAATAGTCCGTTTCAGAACAGCCGTAAAAGATCCCGTTGATACGATTTTTATGTTCTGGGCGGTCTGTGCGGGAATAATGACCGGCGCGGGTCTTATGTTCTGGTCGCTTTTCGCAAACGTTTTAATCGGACTTGTATATCTTGCGATATCATTTTTCAGCAAAAAAGGTACCTCGGTGCAGTATCTGCTGACAATACGCTATTCTCCCGAGGCAGCGCAGGATGTCAAGCATAAAATGCGCCTTCTGTCAAAGTATAAAATCCGCGCAAAAGTTTACGGAAAAGATTGTATCGATCTTTCCGCGGACGTCCGTATACGCGGGAAGGATATGGAAACAATCGATTCCATAAAAGAGCTTCGCGGCGTTGCGGACGTATCTTTGATAGAATATCAGTAATTGTTGTTTATTAACATATCGCGGCGTGAATATGCAATAAAGTTTGTATATAAATACTATTGTATTTTTATTCGAAATATTGTATAATAATTCATATTTATTTTTTCTAAAATCACACAATCAGGAGATAAAAAATGGGAAATCTTAACGTAAACAAAGAAATCAAAAAAGTTGTTCTTGCATATTCGGGCGGACTTGACACGTCAATCATCATTCCGTGGCTCAAAGAAAACTTCAACAACTGCGAAGTAATTGCGGTTGCCGCAGACGTCGGGCAGGGCGGAGAGCTTGACGGACTTCGCGAAAAGGCGATAAAAACAGGCGCATCAAAGATATATATAGAAGATCTCGTGGACGAATTTGTTGACGATTATATCTTCCCTACGCTGAAAGCGTCCGCTGTATACGAAAACAAATATCTGCTCGGCACGTCGTTTGCGCGTCCGATAATCGCAAAGCGTATCGTTGAAATTGCGCTGAAAGAGGGCGCCGACGCAATTGCTCACGGCTGCACCGGAAAAGGCAACGACCAGGTTCGCTTTGAGCTTGCAATCAAGGCGTTTGCCCCGGATATGCCCATAATCGCGCCGTGGAGAATATGGGATATCAAATCACGCGAAGAAGAAATCGACTATGCCGAGGCGCACAACATTCCTCTGAGAATCAACAGAGAAACCAATTATTCAAAAGATATGAATCTCTGGCATCTTTCTCACGAAGGCCTTGATCTTGAAGACCCCGCAAACGAGCCCGATTACGATAAAATACTCGAACTCGGCGTATCGCCCGAAAAAGCGCCCGATACACCCGCATATGTAACAATCGGCTTCGAAAAAGGCATACCCGTATCGGTTGACGGCGTTAAAATGAAAGGTTCGGATATAATCCGCAGGCTTAACAAACTAGGCGGAGAAAACGGCATAGGCATTGCCGATCTCGTTGAAAACCGTCTTGTCGGCATGAAATCGAGAGGCGTTTACGAAACACCAGGCGGAACTATTCTTTATCAGGCACACGACATTCTCGAAACGCTCTGCCTTGACAGAGATACGCTTCATTTCAAACAGCAGGCGGCTCTGCGCTTTGCCGAACTCGTTTATTTCGGACAGTGGTTTACTCCGCTTCGCGAAGCGCTTTCCGCATTTACGGACGAAACTCAGAAAAACGTAACGGGTACCGTAAAACTCAAACTTTATAAAGGCAACGTCATCAATGCAGGCGTTACGTCTCCCAATTCCCTTTACGACGAAGACATCGCAACGTTCAGCGAGGATGACGTATACAATCAGGCGGACAGCGCGGGCTTTATCAATCTTTTCGGACTTCCCATCAAAGTAAGGGCAAAACACGAAAAGAAAAACAAATAAACGGAGGGGCAAATGAACGCAGTAATTACCGTTACGGGTAAAGACACCGTAGGCATTATCGCAAAGGTAAGCAGCGAATGTTTTAAATATAACGCAAACATTCTCGATATCACCCAGAAGGTTTTCGGGGGAATGTTTGTTATGACAATGCTTATTTCCGTTGACGAACTAAATATACGGTTTGCGGATTTCGTTGATATTATGAACGATCTTGCAAAAAAAGAAAACCTTGTTATCCATACAATGCACGAGTCGATTTTTGACGCTATGCACAATATTTGATATCGGTAAAGCATTATGTTAAACGAAAGTAAAATCCTTGAAACAATCAATATGATAACGCAGGAGCATCTTGATATCCGTACCGTTACAATGGGTATTTCGCTGCATTCGTGCATCGAAAGCGATATGAAGAAATGCTGCGGTAAAATATACGACAAAATCACAAAAAAGGCGGAAAATCTCGTTGCGGTAGGCGAAAATATCGAAAAAGAGCTCGGTATACCTATTATTAACAAAAGAATTTCCGTTACTCCGATTTCTGTTATCGCCGCGGCTGCTGCGGGTGACGACGAGAATTTCGACTGCACCCCGTTTGCGGAAACACTTCAGAAGGCGGCGGATACCTGCGGAGTAAACTTTATAGGCGGTTTTTCCGCGCTTGTCCAGAAAGGATTTTCCGTCAGCGACAAAGCGCTTATCAATTCAATTCCGTCCGCGCTTGCCGCAACGCAAAACGTCTGTTCGTCCGTTAACGTTGCTTCAACAAAAGCAGGCATAAATATGAATGCGGTAGCCATGATGGGTAAAACCGTTAAAAAACTTGCGTATCTCACGCGCGAAAACGATTCAATCGGCTGCGCAAAGCTCGTTGTTTTTGCAAACGTGCCGGAAGACAACCCGTTCATGGCGGGAGCGTTTCACGGTTCGGGCGAAGGTGAGTGCATGATAAACGTTGGCGTTTCGGGCCCCGGAGTAGTTAAAAAAGCGCTCGAAAAATGCGACGGAGACCTTGCGGAGGTTGCCGAAACAATAAAAAAGACCGCATTTAAGATAACCAGAATGGGCCAGCTCGTTGCCACTCTTGCGTCCGATAAACTCGGAGTACCGTTCGGAATAGTCGATTTATCCCTTGCTCCGACTCCCGCAATAGGCGACTCCGTAGCGCATATTCTCGAAGAAATGGGCCTTGAAAGCTGCGGATCGTGTGGCACCACCGCCGCTCTTGCGCTGCTTAACGACGCCGTTAAAAAAGGCGGCGTAATGGCATCTTCACATGTAGGCGGACTTTCCGGAGCGTTTAGTCCCGTATCCGAAGACGCGGGAATGATAGCTGCTGCAAAAAGCGGCGCGCTCACAATAGAAAAACTCGAGGCAATGACGGCGGTATGCTCCGTCGGACTCGATATGATAGCCGTTCCCGGTGATACTCCCGAGGAAGTTATTGCGGCTCTTATTGCGGACGAGGCGGCAATAGGCGTTGTGAATTCCAAAACAACAGCCGTTCGCGTTATACCCGCATACGGCAAAACCGTCGGCGATACCGTTTCTTTCGGCGGTCTTCTCGGCGAAGCGCCGGTAATGAGAATAAGTCCGTTTTCTCCGATAAAATTCATCTCAAGGGGCGGACGTATACCCGCGCCGATTCAAAGTCTTAAAAACTGAGGAAGTAAAAATGAAACTCTGGTCAGGAAGATTTTCCAAAGACGTAGACAGCCGCGTAAACGATTTCAACTCTTCGATATCTTTTGACAAACGTCTTTACAGACAGGATATCGAGGGCAGCATGGCGCATGCCGAAATGCTTTGCAAATGCGGTATTATTTCGTCCGAAGACAACCGCGCCATACAGAACGGACTGAAAGGAATTCTCGAAGACGTTGAAACGGGAAAACTCGATTTTTCCGCAGACGCCGAAGATATTCACATGAATATCGAAACCGTGCTCACCGAGCGTATCGGGGACGCGGGAAAACGTCTTCATACCGCAAGGTCGAGAAACGATCAGGTCGCAGTTGACATCCGTCTTTATATGCGAAACGAAATCGACGCCGTTTCCGGTGAACTGAACGCGCTTATTAAAACAGTAACCGATATCGCCGAAAAAACAACGGATTACGTAATGCCGTCATACACTCATCTTCAGCGCGCACAGCCCGTTTCTTTCGCTCACTACATAATGGCGTATGCTCAGATGTTTCTGCGAGACCGACTCCGTTTGGCGGATTGCAGAAAACGTCTTAATTTCTGTCCTCTCGGGGCAGGAGCGCTTGCCACCACAACGTATCCGATAGACAGAAATATGACAGCGGAGCTTCTCGGATTCGACGGTATTTGCGAAAACAGCATAGATGCGGTTTCCGACCGTGATTTTCTTATAGAATTCTGTTCGGACTGCGCCATGACTATGATGCATCTTTCGCGTTTTTGCGAAGAGATAATTCTCTGGTGCTCCTCCGAATTCGGATTCATAACTCTTGACGATGCTTTTTCAACGGGTTCGTCCATAATGCCTCAGAAAAAGAATCCCGACGTGGCAGAGCTTTGCAGAGGCAAAACGGGCCGTGTTTACGGCAGTCTTACGGCACTTTTAACCGTTATGAAATCTCTTCCGCTTGCATATAACAAAGATATGCAGGAAGATAAAGAGGCAGTTTTCGACTGCGCAGACACGGTAAAAATGTGTCTTCACGTATTTACGCCTATGCTCGCAACCGCAACGGTAAACAGAGATAAATTAAGAGCTGCCGCATCAAAGGGCTTTATAAACGCAACGGACTGCGCCGATTATCTTGCAAAAAAGGGACTTCCCTTCCGCGACGCATACAAAACCGTAGGCAAAGCGGTCATGTACTGCGAAAAGACGGGTAAGGATTTCGAGTCGCTTACTATGGACGAATACAAAGAGCTTTCTCCGCTGTTCGAGAACGATATTTATGAGGCAATCAATCTCGAAAACTGTATGTTAAACAGAAAAGCCGCAGGCGGCCCGTCTCCCGAATCGGTAAAAATACAGATCGAGAATCTCAAAAAAGCAAACGAAACGATATAAAACACTCTTCCGAAAGGAAAAACCGCAAAATATGGAAAAAAAGATATTTGCCGTCTCCGTTATCGGAGCATCGGGTTACGCCGGTGCGGAACTTGTAAGAATACTTCTTTCTCACCCGAACGTTCACCTTGCCGCGCTCAGCTCTGTATCCTATACCGGTCAGAGCATTGCCGATTTATATCCCGCTTACCGCGAAATCTGCGAAAAAACGCTTGTTTCGGAAGAGGAAGCGGTTGAAAAGGGCGATGTCGTTTTTGCGTCCCTGCCTCACGGTCTTTCTCAGGAAATAGCTCTTGAATGCAGTAAAAAAGGAAAGCTTTTTATAGATCTCGGAGCCGATTTCCGCCTTGAAAACGGCGAAACGTATACTCAATGGTACGGCAAAGACTATATTTATCCCGAGCTTCACGAAAAATCCGTTTACGGTCTTTCGGAAATATACAGAGAAGATATAAAAAATGCGAAAATAATCGGTAATCCCGGCTGCTATCCCACTTCCGTCGCTCTTGCCCTTTACCCCGCAATTACAAACGGGCTTGTAAAGGCGGATGACTTTATAGTTGACTCAAAAAGCGGCGTTACGGGCGCAGGAAAAAGTCTGACGCAAAAAACGCATTTCCCCGAATGCAACGAAGCGTTTTCTCCTTACAGCATCGGAAAGCACCGCCATACTCCCGAAATAGAGCAGACGCTTTCACATTTTGCAGGCTCTCCCGTCCGCATAACTTTCGTGCCGCATCTGCTTCCGGTAAACAGGGGAATCGTTTCTACGGTATACGCCGAAAAGAAGGACGGTTTCAGCATTGAAGAGATACACGGCGTTTACGCAAAAACATACGAAAACGAGCATTTCGTCCGCGTATTGCCTCTCGGCGACACGGCAAACCTGAGAAACGTTAAAATGAGCAATTTCTGCGATATTTCGCTTCACGAGGACGCGCATACGTCAAAGCTCATAATAGTTTCCGCCATAGACAATATGGTTAAAGGCGCCGCGGGTCAGGCGGTGCAGAATATGAATATAGCGCTCGGACTGGAAGAAACCGCGGGAATAGATTTTGTTCCCCCCGCAATATAAATGCAAAACAAATCAGAAGGATAATAATTATGGAATTTATTGAAAACGGTTCTGTAACAACGCCCGCTGGTTTTACCGCTTCCGGGTATCACTGCGGAATAAGAAAAAGCCAGAAGAAAAAAGATATATCGCTTATCTTCTGCGAAAAAAGATGCGCCGCAGCAGCGGTATATACAAAGAACCTTGTAAAGGGCGCGCCATTAACAGTAACAAAAAACAATATTTCGAACGGGTATGCGCAGGCGGTTATCTGCAACAGCGGAAATGCCAATACCTGCAACGCCGACGGAGTTGAAAAAGCCGAAATCACGTGCAAGGTTCTTGCGGAAAAGCTCGGAATCGATAAAAGCGATATTATTATCGGCTCAACGGGCGTTATCGGTCAGCCAATAAATATAGATGCCATTCTTTCGGGAATCGATCCTCTTATATCAACGCTCTCAAAGGACGGCTCGGGAGCTGCGGAAGGTATAATGACTACCGATACCGTAAAAAAATCCTTTGCGGTCGAATTTGAAATAGACGGCAAAAAGGCGCATATAGGCGGTATAGCCAAGGGATCGGGTATGATAAACCCACATATGGCAACCATGCTCTGTTTTGTTACAACCGACGTATCAATAACGCCCGCGCTTCTGCACGAAGCGCTCGTTTACGCGGTAAACAGATCGCTCAATATGGTTAATATCGACGGCGACACGAGCACAAACGATATGATGTCCGTTATGGCGTCCGGTCTTGCGGGCAATAAAACCATTACGGAACAGAATGCCGATTACGAAATATTCCGCGACGCGCTTTTTGCTCTTTCGGTTAAAATTGCGAAAGCAATCGCAAAAGACGGCGAGGGCGCTACAAAGCTGATTACGGCGGCGGTCCGCAACTGCAAAAACGAGGAATGCGCCGAAATTCTTGCGGACAGCGTAGTTTCCTCATCCCTCGTAAAAGCCGCAATGTTCGGCGCCGACGCAAACTGGGGCAGAGTGCTGTGCGCTCTCGGCTATGCGGGCGAGGATATAGACGTCAATAAAATAAACGTTTCGTTTATTTCTGCCGCAGGTACAATAGACGTATGCAAAAACGGCGCGGGAATACCGTTTTCGGAAGAAAACGCAAAAGAAATACTTTCCTGCGACGAAATAATTATAGACATCGATATGCAGTCGGGCGACGCTCACGCCGAAGCTTACGGATGTGATTTAACATACGATTACGTTAAAATAAACGGAGATTACCGCACATGAACCCATACGAAGAAAAAGCTCTGATTATTTCCGAGGCGCTGCCGTATATCCAGCGCTTCAGCGGAAAAACCGTCGTTGTAAAATACGGCGGAAACGCAATGGTAAACGATATAATGAAAAATGCCGTTATTTCAGACTGCATTCTTCTTTCTCTTGTCGGAATAAACACGGTGCTCGTTCACGGCGGCGGTCCGGAAATCACCGCTATGCTAGGCAAACTCGGCAAAGAAACGCATTTTATAAACGGACTGAGATATACCGACGACGAAACCATGGATATCGTTCAGATGTCCCTTGCGGGTAAGGTTAATAAAGATCTTGTTACGCTTATCGCAAGAGCGGGCGGCAGAGCGGTGGGTCTTTGCGGTCTTGACAGCGAACTTATCTGCGCAAAAAAACTTGACGACGGCAAGAACGATTACGGTTACGTAGGTGAAATAACTTCCGTAAACACAAAAATCATCGAAGACAATATCCGTGCGGGCTATATTCCCGTTATCGCCACGGTCGCGGGCGGTGACGACGGACATTCGTATAACGTAAACGCAGATACCGCCGCCGCATATATCGCAGGCGCGCTCGGAGCGGAAAAACTTATTCTTCTTACCGATACAAAAGGCGTGCTTTCCGATAAAGACGACGAATCTACGCTTATTCCGAAAATAGCAACGGATGAAATCGACGGATATATAACGCAGGGAATTATCGTCGGAGGAATGATACCGAAGCTTCGGTGCTGCGAAACGGCAATAAGAAAAGGCGTTCACTCGGCGCATATTATAGACGGCAGAGTTGCGCACTCGATACTTATTGAAATGTTTACTCCGGGCGGAATCGGAACGATGATAGACAATACACTTTAAGAGGACATATATGAATTCTTTTGACGAAATAAAAAAACAGGATAACGAGTTTATCGCAAACACGTATTCGCGCTTTGACGTATCGTTTGTTTCGGGAAAAAACGCGCGCTTTTTCGATGAGAGCGGAAAAGACTATATCGATTTCGGCAGCGGCATAGGCACAAACAGTCTCGGTATTGCAAACGGCGAATGGGCAGCGGCAGTGTCAATGCAGGCGGCAGCAATGCAGCACTGCTCCAATCTGTATTACAATCCCGTTACCGCAACGCTGGCCGAAAAACTTTGCGGTGCGAGCGGAATGAAAAAAGTATTTTTCGGCAATTCCGGCGCGGAAGCCAACGAATGCGCGATAAAAACGGCAAGAAAATACAGCTTTGACAAATACGGCGCGGATGCCTGCAGAAATAAAATAATAACGCTTGTAAATTCGTTTCACGGCAGAACCGTAACAACGCTTTCCGCAACGGGGCAGGACGTTTTTCACAATTATTTCTTTCCCTTTACCGAAGGTTTCGTTTTCTGCGAGCCCGATATCGGCGCAATAAAAAATACGGTAAAAGAAGACGGACATATCTGCGCGGTAATGCTTGAAACAATTCAGGGAGAAGGCGGCGTTTTACCGCTGAAAGACGAATTTCTGAGAGAGCTTGAAGCATTTGCAAAATCTGAAGATATTCTCGTTATCGTTGACGAAATACAGACGGGCATTGCAAGAACCGGCAGATTTCTTTCATATATGCACAGCGGAATAAAGCCGGATATCGTAACGCTTGCAAAGGGTCTCGGCGGAGGACTTCCGATCGGAGCATGCCTTTTTAACGAAAAAACGGAAAAAGTCCTTTCATTCGGAGATCACGGCTCAACGTTCGGCGGCAACCCCGTTTCGTGCGCAGGAGCAAACGTCGTTCTCAATAAAGTAACGGCGAAAGGATTCAGCGAAGAGGTTGAAAAAAAAGGCGAATACATAAGAAAGACGCTTTTGGAAAAACTCGGCGGAGAAATTACCGAAATCCGCGGCAGAGGGCTTATGCTCGGCATTGATTTCAGGTCAAAAAGCGCAAAGGAAATAGTTACGGAGGGTCTGAAAAAAGGCGTTGTAATGCTGACCGCAAAAAAATCGGTCCGTTTGCTTCCTCCGCTTACAATAACATACGGCGAAATAGACGAAGGCATAAACAGACTTGTCTCGGTATTCGCATAAAAGGAGAAAAACAATGAAATCACTTTTAACAATGGAACAGCTCTCAAAAAACGAGCTTTTTGATATTCTTAACGTTGCATCGGAGCTCAAATCCGAGCAGAAAGCAGGAAAAAAACACGAAAAACGGCTTGACGGAATGACTCTCGGCATGATTTTCCAGAAAAGCTCCACCCGCACCCGCGTTTCTTTCGAAGTAGGAATGCAGCAGCTCGGCGGCTACCCGCTTTTCCTTTCCGGCAACGACCTACAGCTGGGCAGGGGAGAGTCTATAAAAGATACGGCGCGCGTTTTCGGCCGTTATCTTGACGGCATAATGATACGCACGTTTAAGCAGTCGGACGTTGAAGATCTCGCGAAATATTCGGGACTTCCGATAATTAACGGACTTACAGACTACTGTCACCCGTGCCAGGTTCTTGCGGATCTTTTAACCGTAAAGGAACACAAGGGCGGATTTGACGGACTTAAAGCATGCTATATCGGAGACGGAAACAATATGGCAAACAGTCTTATCGTGGGCTGTCTTCTTTCGGGCATGAGCTTTTCTCTCGCTACTCCCGAAGCGTATAAGCCGTGCGAACATATAATGCGGTTCGGCGAATCTTACGGCGATAAGTTTTCCTGGTCAACGGATATTTTCGAAGCGGCAGACAAAGCGGACGTTATTTTTACGGACGTCTGGGCGAGCATGGGGCAGGAAGGCGAAGCGGAAATACGCAAAAAGGCGTTTGCGGGATACTGCGTTGACAGAAAACTTCTCGGCGTTGCAAACAAAAACTGTATGCTTCAGCACTGTCTTCCCGCACACAAGGGCGAAGAGATTGCCGAAGACGTTTTTGAAGAACACGCAAACGAAATTTTCGACGAAGCGGAAAACAGGCTGCACGCGCAGAAAGCCGTTATGTGGCTTTGCATGCATAAAGACTGATATTTTAAAAAAATCAGCAGGGAGGAACCGGTTTCCTCCCTGCTGTGTTGTTGTTAATGTCCGACGCTGCCGGGACCCGAATCGTAAAGAGCCTTTTTAAGCCGGCTCAGAATTCGGAGAACAGTACCAGTACGGTCAATCCTCTTCATCTTTCATCCGGTCATCCTCTTCATCTTCCTCCAGGTCATCCTCTTCATCTTCCTCCAGGTCATCCTCTTCATCATACTCTGTCTCCGGATAGATCTGATGAAGGAGTATTGTCGTTAAATCGCCATACCCATCCTCTACAGATTTATCCAGAAGTTCATGAAGCAGTTCGTCGGGAACATGGCGGCGCATAATCGCAAACATGGCGGTGTTCCTTTCTGCATATGCTCTGCGGAACATTGCGCATATAAAATCAGGGGAACATTTCCTGATCATTAATGCAAACAAAACGCAGTCTCCTTTCTCATATGCTTTGAGCGCCAGTTGGGCAACTTTACCCTCTGTCAGACATAACGATTCGGTGTTGATCTGTTCGGAACCGTCTCCGGTATTCCGGATCTTCTTTATAAGTTTTTCGTTCTGATCCGGCTCAAGAAGCGGCGAGACTGTGTTGAACTCATCAATGGAGATCTCATTCGGTATCTCACCGTTCCTGATCAGAGACACTACCTTTCTGTCGCTGATGATATCGTCTACCGTTGTTCCCAGGGCGTCCGCAAGCGGTTCGAGATTGGATATATCGGGCATTGCGACCCCTCTTTCCCAGTTTGAGATCGCCTGGAACGAGACTCCGAGTTTATTTGCGAGCTCCATCTGCGTTAATCCTTTTTCCTTTCTTGCAAGCATTATCCGCTCTGCAACTTTCTGCATGTTGAACATAATTGTTTTTCTCCTTGTAATTGTCTTTGTTTTCAGGCCTGTGCCCCGATTATATACGATCCCGGAATGTTTGTCAATAAATCCGTAATTGAGCATCGGCAAAGAATGAGGAGACCGGTTCAAGAAATGATTGAGCAATAATAATGAAACGGTTTTTTTCTTTTATTGTTGGCGAAGACCCTTACAATTACGGAGTATCACGTGCTTTTGGCAAAGCCTTTTTATTCCGCGTAAATCCGTAAAGAGGAAAAAATCTGGACCTGCAAGGTTTTCTCTTACAGATCCGTTTTTTTTTGCGATTATTTGGTTTTCATCGTCAGGGAAATGCGTTTTTTTGCAGGGTCAACGCCTAAAACTCTTACTTTTACAATGTCTCCCACTTTTACTACTTCGGAAGGATGTTTGATATATCTGTCGGCAACCTGTGAAATATGCACAAGACCGTCCTGATGAACCCCTATATCAACGAATACGCCGAAATCTATAACGTTTCTAACCGTACCCGTAAACTCCATACCCTCTTTCAGGTCCTTTATGTCCATTACGTCGGATCGCAGGAGAGGCGGCGGCAGCTCGTCGCGGATATCGCGGCCCGGTTTGAGTATTTCCGATACAATGTCGTTTAAAGTTGCAAGACCTATTCCGCACTGATCGGCGGCTTTCTGCTTTC
>CAMZEM010000015.1 GCA_947305805.1 uncultured Clostridia bacterium
CCGTAACGATCATGGTAATAAGGAGCTGTTTTCTGTTGTTTATTCCGGAGGTTTTGCGAGAAACACGGAATACGTAAGTTCGCAGATACTCAGAGCAACCGGAATCGGACTTAACGGGAATTCCGAAACCGAGGTAAAACAGGTAGGCGCCGACGGATTCAGATATAACTGAGAGGAGAAGAAATGGGAGAAATTCTGTATTTTTATTTAAGCAGCTGCCCGCACTGCTCAAAGGCGGACAGAATAATCCGAAGTGTTGTGGAACGTTATCCAGAATTCAAGCAGGTTAAAATCAGAAAAATAGAAGAATCTCTTAAACCCGATATTGCGGATAAATACGATTATTATTACGTCCCGTGCTTTTTTGTAAACGGAAAAAAGATCTTTGAAGGTCCCGCTTCCGTTGAAAAAGTATACGACGCATTCAGAGAAGCTTTAAAACAAACCGATTCGGAAAACAACTGAATTCACCCGTAAGGAGAATACCTATGACACCGAGAGAAAGATTTTGCAAGGTTCTTCGCTTTGAAAAGCCGGACCGTTTGCCGCTTATTGAATGGGCGGCATGGTGGGATAAAACTTTTAACCGCTGGAAAACGGAAGGGCTCGATCCGTCTTTTGACACGGATGCAAGTCTTGAATACTTTGGACTTGAAAAACTTTACTGCTTCGGCGCTTCGCCGCAGATACCGCATTTTGAGCATGAGGGCAATCCCGTCCGCGATGAAAGAGACTACGACGAACTCGTAAAAAACGGCCTGTATTCCGATGCTCCCATCGAAAACCTCGTAAATACCGCAAAGCGTTTCAAGCAGGCGCATGATAACGGGGATTTCTCCGTCCGAATCTGGCTTGACGGCTTTTTCTGGTATCCCAGACGTCTTTTCGGAATTGAGGAACATTTCTATTCGTTTTACGACTATCCCGAGCTGCTGAAAAGAATAAATTCGGATCAGGCGGATTTTAACGTCCGCGCTATTCAGGCGCTTTATACCGTAGATACTCCCGACTTTGTAGGACTTGCCGAGGATATGTCTTACAACCACGGTCCCATGCTTTCAAAAGAACTTTTCGACGAATTTCTTGCGCCTTATTACAACAGAGTAATTCCCGAAATCAAGAAAAAAGACGTTCCCGTGCTTGTTGACTCGGACGGAGACATAACCACCATGATCCCGTGGCTTCTCTCGGTAGGCATACAGGGGGTATATCCTCTTGAAAAACAGGCGGGCGTGGATATCTGCAAAATAAGAGAAATGTATCCCGAATTTCTTATGATGGGCGGATACGATAAAATGGTTATGTCAAAAACCGAAGAGGATATGCGAAAAGAATTTGAGCGTATTCTTCCCGTAATGAAGAGCGGCGGATATATCCCGTCAGTTGACCATCAGACTCCTCCAGAGGTTTCGCTTGAAAACTACAATATTTACGTGCGTCTGTTTAAAGAATACGTTGAAAAATAACCGAAATAAAAAGAGCCGAACGGATTTTTTCCGTTCGGCTTTTTATATTTTTATTCTTAATTTTCAACCGTTTTTTCGTCAACGTATGACGCCATTGTGTCCGCAAGGTAAAAAAGAAGCGTTGCGGGGTATTTCTCAAATGAAAGCTGCATCATATTTCTGTATTCGTAATCTTCGCCCCCGAACGGACCCATGTGATAAAAAATAATCAGCTCTTCCGTAAACTTAAGCGGAATGTAGCTTTTTATCATTTTTATGGACCGTGACGCATGCGGAAGCGGAAGCGAGGGCGACTTGTTGGTAGTCCATTGCAGATACGTCTCCCATACTCCGTCAACTTTTCTGTTCCGCTCTTCCTTTATATAATAATTGCATTTGCAAAGATCGTGCAGAAGCGACGTGATAATTATGCTTTCCTCGTCAAGTTCAACCTGTTTAAGTTCAATCAGACTTTTGAAATTTTTATACACGTTCAGTGAATGCTCACAAAGTCCGCCTTCAAAATTATTGTGAAATTTCGATGCGGCGGGGGCGGTAAAAAAGTCGGATTTGTTTTCAAGATAATTAATAAGGTTTTCGATTCCGTCTCTTTCGGTCGATCTCAGAAGAGCGATATATTCCTCTTTCTGAGCTCTGTTAACTTCTGCCCTTATCTGATCTATCGTCATTGCCTTCTCCTTTGTTTTCAATAAGATTGATATTCCTTTTTATCGGTTCAAGTCCGCGCCATGTAAACGCCCTGCCGAAGTATTTTTCACGAAACTGTCTGTCGGTAAGTCCTTCGATATCCTTTGACGTTACTCTCGTCAGCTTTGTCGAGTTTTTCGCAAAATCGGATTCTTCTAAGTTTTCGTTATAGGGACATGCTTCCTGACATCTGTCGCAGCCCCATATAAGCCCGTTTTTTATTACCGACGCTTCTTCCTCTTTTGTCAGAGTTCCTTTTCTCTGAGTCAGCGCCGAAACACATTTTTCTATGTTTATTCTTCCGTCCTTCAACGCCCCTGCCGGACACACCTTTTCGCACCTTCCGCAGTTTAAACAGTTAACGGGCTCATATACCCTGCAGGGTATTTCAAGATCCGAAATGATTTCGGCAAGAAGAATAAAAGAGCCGTGTTCCTTCGTTATTATCAGCGAGTTTTTCCCGCGTATTCCCAGTCCGGATATATCTGCGGCGGCTTTTTCGTTTATCGGGGAGCTGTCGGTGTAAATATCGAAAATATTGTCGGGAAAGAGTTCTTCAAGATCCTTTTTTATACCTTCCAGCTTTTTCGGAAGGTATTTATGATAATCTTCAAGAGCCGCATATCTGCATATATTCTGTTGCGGAGCAGGGGAGTACGCGTAGGACATATACGTTAAAAAAACAGTTTTATATTCCTTTTCCGTCTTTGCCTTATCCTTCGCAACGGCGCCGTATTCAGCAAAATAAACGGGAAATCCGTGCTTTTCAAATACTTCTTTAACCGCTTTCTCAATCATTTCAGTCCGAGCGCCTCTTTCGCTAACATGTCGGCGCGTTCGTTGAAATATACACCTGTATGGGCATCAACCTTTACAAACTCAATTTCAACGTGCGACCGCGTTTTATTCATAAATCCGATATATTCGCGCGCGGCGAAACTTTCGGCTTTCCATTCTCCGTTGTACCATTTTGCTATTCCCGTGTAGTCGTGGTATACTCTGAGCTTTTTAAATCCGTTTTTTATTGCGTAGGCGGCTGCCGTCATTGTTCCGAGAAGTTCCCCCGCAACGTTTCTTGCCACCCGCGCTTCTTCCTTTATTCCCGCTCCGTTTTTTTCGGTAACCGTTCCGTTCGGATTGATAATAACGCATCCGAATCCGTACATTCCGCTTTCCGAATCGAAGCTTCCGTCAACAAACGCCGTCAGCACCCCGTCTTTTGCAAAAACCATCGGATCGGCCGTAGCGTCCTCTTTTACCGTTTCGGCGCCTTTCAGATATTTTTGCGCTTCCGCTTTTGCGGAAAAACACTTGTATTCTGCGCCAGAATATCCGTCCGTTGCGTTTCGGCATTCGTCCCATGTTAAAAATATGCCCGTCTCTCTGCCGGTTCTCACCGCATAATACTTTTGTTTCATAGTTGTTTTTTAAAGACACGGAGATGAAATCACCGTGTCTTTTTTCTCAGAAATTAAGATTTGTTGCAAGTATAAGCCGTTCTTTGTCAAACGGTTTTTTCATGCTCAGTCCTTCGTCTATGTCAAGGTCGGTGATTTTGCCGTTTTGAACAACCACAACCCGTTTCGACTTGTTTTCTATAAGAAGATTTACCGCATGAACGCCCATATCCGTTGCAAGCACACAGTCATGGAAAGACGGCGCTCCGCCTCTCTGAATATGTCCGAGTACCGTTCCGCGCGATTCAACGCCTGATTCCGCCTGAAATCTCTTTGTAAATTTATCTATGTTTTCTATGCCCTGTTCGTTTACATACTCGAAGTTTACGTTCTTTTTGTGTTTGCTGTTCGATTCGGGGAAGAAAACACATTCGGCAACAACTATAATGAAATAGTGCTGTCCGCGCGCCTTCTTTGCGTTTATCAGGTCAATAACGTCTTTCTGGAAATCGAATTTCACTTCGGGTACAAGAATTACGTCCGCACCTGCGGCTATTCCGCTTTCAAGAGCCATCCAGCCTGCGCCCGCGCCCATAACTTCAACTACCGCGCATCTGTTGAGCGTTTCGGATGTATCTCTGAGTTTGGAAATGCAGTCGATTATAATATTCATGGAAGAATCGAATCCGATTGTATCTTCCGAACACACAATATCGTTGTCTATCGTACCGGGAATGCCTACGCACGGGATACCCGCATGCGTAAGGTCGCGCGCTCCCCTGAAAGAGCCGTCTCCGCCTATAACAACCATTCCTTCTATGCCCAGCGAATTACAGTTGTCAACGGCCTTCATTATTACTTCGGGCTTTTTGAAATCAACGTAACGGGCGGTTTTCAAAATCGTTCCGCCGCGCCTGTAAAGGTCTTCAACGGATTCTCTCGTAAGCTCCGCGCATGTTTTTTCAACAAGGCCCCTGTATCCGTTGTATACGCCTATAACTTTTATTCCGTTTGCATTTGCATGCTTGACAACCGCTCTTATCGCGGCGTTCATTCCGGGGCTGTCTCCGCCGGAAGTCATGATACCTATAGTTCTCATTTTGCTGCCAGTCCTTTATGCTGTAAAACAGTGATCTGTGTATGCGTTGTAAAATATTCTTTAATAATGTTATTACCGCATATCAACGCTATTATATTATAAAGTTTGGAAAAAAGCAAGCTATTTTTCAAAAAGACAAAAAAAAGTACCAATCAAAGCACTTTTTTGCTTTTTTATTCAGGAAAATCCGATTATTTAAGATTTTTTACAAGTTCAACAGTCTCCCTTGCAATTTCAAGCTCTTCGTTGGTTGCAAGCACGAGCACTCTTACCTTAGAGCCCTCCGCCGTAATTTCAACGTCTTTACCCATCACGTCGTTTTTCTCGAGGTCGATTTTTATTCCCAGATAATCCATATCCGCGCAGATTCTCGCTCTCGTTTCGGGACGGTTTTCTCCTACACCCGCAGTGAATACAACGGCGTCAACTCCGTTCATCGCGGCAATGTATCCGCCGAGCAGCTTTTTGCACTGATATCCGAACATGTCAAGAGCAAGTTTCGCTCTCGGATTTCTGTCGTTGTCCCATGCGTCGTTAACGTCGCGGAAATCCGCGGAAACTCCCGATATCGCAAGCATACCCGATTTCTTATTCATTATGTCGTTCATCTGCGCGCCTGTAAGATGCTCTTTATCTATAATAACCGCAACGGCTGCGGGGTCTATCGAGCCGCACCGTGTGCCCATCATAGGTCCTTCAAGCGGTGTAAGACCCATGGACGTATCTATGCACTTGCCGTATTTTACTGCGGAAAGCGAAGAGCCGTTTCCGAGGTGGCAGATAACGAGTTTCAGCTCTTCTATCGGTTTGCCGAGGTACTCTGCGGCGCGGTGCGAAACGTATTTGTGCGAAGTTCCGTGAAAACCGTATTTGCGGATTTTATATTTTTCGTAATATTCCGTGGGAAGTCCGTATCTGAAAGCGTATTCGGGCATTGTCTGATGAAACGCCGTATCGAAAACAACCGTCTGCGGTATATTGGGAACGATTTTTCTGCACGCTCTTATAGCGGCTGCGTTTGCAATTGCATGAAGCGGAGCGATTGAATAGTATCCTTCGATTCTTTCTATTACGTCGTCGTCAACAATGCACGCCTGCTTGAAATAATCGCCGCCCTGAACTATGCGGTTGCCTATTGCGTCTATTTCGGAAATCGAACCGAGAATCGCAAGATCGCCTTTTGTCAGACAGTCGAGCGCAACTTTTGTGGCGTCCGTGTGGTCTTTCATAAACACGGGATTTTTGATTTCCCCTTTATTCGGTACCGAATACTTTACAAAACTGTCCTCCGCGCCGATCTTTTCACAGTTGCCCTTTGCAAGCATGGTTTCGGTGTCCATGTCGATTACCTGAAATTTCAGAGAGGAGCTTCCGGAGTTTATTACGAGAATTTTCATAAAATTTTTCCTCACATATTGATTTTTTACTTAAAATATGTTAATATATTATTTGGAAGGTTTGTATTGGTTATTATATATTAATTTTATTCATTTGTCAAGTCATGTCAGATAATATATCCGTTGCAGGCATAGTTGCCGAATATAATCCGTTTCATTACGGACATATTCACCACATAAACGAAACACGGAAGCACTGCGATGCCGTTGTAGCCGTAATGAGCGGCAATTTCGTCCAGCGGTGCGAACCTGCGGTATGCGATAAATACGCAAGGGCGCAGATGGCGGTTATGGGCGGGGTCGACCTTGTAATTGCCCTTCCCGCAAGGTATTCGCTCGGCTCCGCCGAAAAATTCGCATACGGCGCGGTGTCGATTCTTAATTCTCTCGGATTTGTGGACATCCTTTCTTTCGGCAGCGAAAGCGGCGATCTAGATAAAATCGTTTCATCCGCGGAAAAAATAGACGTACTGACCTCGGAGGAATACAAAAAGGCAATGAGCGGCGGAAAGAGTTTTGCTCAGGCGCGCTCGGAACTTACGGGCGAGGAGCAGGCGGAACCGAACGACGTTCTTGCAACCGAATATGTCCGCGCACTTAAAAGACTTAAAAGCCGCATCAGGTCGTTTTGCGTAAAAAGAACGGACGGATATCTTGATTCCGCAACTTCGATCCGGGAAAAAATCATAAGCGGAGATCTTTCGTCTCTTCCCGTTTTTTCGGCGGAAATTCTGAAAAAGGAAATCGTAGAGGGAAGGGCGCCCGGAAGCGTAAAAAATATCGAAAAAGTCCTTCTCGGCTTTATACGCAACGCTTCGTCGGATGCATTCGAAGGTATTTACGGCATAAACCGTAAAGAGGGAACCGACAAAAGAATGCTGTTAGCCGCAAAAGCATCAACTCTCGATGAACTGTACGCGCTGATAAAAACAAAACGGCAGACCTATTCGGCGGTAAGACGCGCGGTACTCTCCGCATATCTGCGCATTAAAGACGGGCCTTTGTCCCCCGTTCCGTTTATTCATGTTCTCGCTTTTTCCGAAACGGGCAAACGCCTTATAAAAGCCATACCCGAAAATATTCCCGTTATATCAAATATATCGAAAATTAAAGATATTTATCCCGAATATGCCGACGAGGAAAGACGCACAACCGATCTGTTCTTTCTCTCAACACCCGTTACAGCGGCGGGATATACGGAGTATACAAGGAAGTTTAAATGAAAAAAATCCTGGTTGCCGTCCCTTTTGAGGAGGACGGAAAAAAACGTCTCGAAAGCGTTTGTCCGCAAAACGAATATGTCTATATCTCTGCGGACAAAGTTACCTCGGACGATATTGCGAATGCGGACGCGGTTATAGGCAACGTTCCCGCGGAATTAATGAAACACGCAAAAAAACTCGAGTGGTTTCAGTCCCAGATGGCAGGCGTCGACCCTTATATCAAAGACGGAGTGATTTCCGAAAGCACGGTAATCACAAACGTTACCGGCGCATTCGGTCTTGCAATTTCCGAGCATATGGTCGGATGCGTTTTAGAGCTTTACAAAAAGCTTCACCTTTACCGCGACAATCAGAATAAATCGCTCTGGCGCGATATGGGCAGCGTTAAGCAGATAGAAGGGCAGACCGTCCTTATTGTCGGTCTCGGAGATATCGGGGGCTGCTTTGCAAAGAAAATGAAGGCGCTCGGCGCATATACAGTCGCCGTAAAACGCCGTCCGGGCGAAAAACCCGATTATATAAACGAGCTTTATCTTACAGATATGCTCGACAGCGTTCTTCCCCGTGCGGATATCGTTGCTCTCTGTATGCCGGACACTCCCGAAACCAGGGGAATGTTTTCCGCAAAGAGAATATCGCAAATGAAGAACGGAGCAACGCTTGTAAATATAGGCAGAGGATCGGCCGTTGATACAAACGCGCTTGCCGATGCCCTTGAAAGCGGCAAGCTTTACGGCGCGGCGCTCGACGTTTTCGAAAAAGAGCCGCTTGAACCCGAAAGCAGACTCTGGTCCATACCCAACGTCATAATAACCCCGCACATTTCGGGCTTTTTCCACCTTCGCAAAACATACGAAAACATAATAGATATTTGTATACGCAATTATGAAAACTATGTTTACGGCAGACCGTTTTTCAATGTCATAGACAGAGAAACCGGTTACTGCAGGTAATATTCACAATAGAACACCGAGGAGATAAAAATGAAAAAGAATTTTAAGATTTTAACGGTTCTCTTAATTGCCGTTGCCGTCCTCATCACACTGGCGCTTCCGTTTTCCGCCGACCTGGGCGATTATTCGGGAGGTTCTGATTACGGCGACTGGGGATCAAGCTCGGATTACAGCTCAAGCTACGATTACGACTCGGATTACAGCGGAATCCCGTTTGTATTCGGCGGGGGTGGAGGAGACTTCGGAATAGTGATCCTGATTGTTGCGGCAATAATAATCTTTATTATGATTAAAAACAAAAAATCGGGCGGTTCAACCGGTCCCGTCGCTCCCGGCGCTACAGGTGTAGACAGATCAACGCTTAAACCTATGTCTGCCCTGAAGGAAGAAGACCCGATGTTCTCCGATACAAACTTCAAGGAAAAGCTTTCAAATCTCTACGTTCAGATGCAGAACTGCTGCACCGCAAAGGATATCGAGCCTCTCCGTCCGTATCTTACGGATAACCTCTACAATCAGTTCAACCGCCAGATTGAAATGCTCAAACAGACAAACAGAACAAACCGTATCGACCGCATTGCGGTGCTTGAAGTTGAACTCCTCGGCTATACGGACGATTCGGTAAACGATACCGTTTACGCGCAGCTTAAAACACGCATTACCGACTATATCATAGACGATAAAACAGGCGCAGTCGTCAGCGGAAGCAACACCGCCGAGAAATTTATGGTTTACGAATGGGCTCTCATACGCTCGAAAGGCAAGAAGACCGATGCTTCCGTTGAAAGCAAGATAGTCAACTGCCCGAACTGCGGCGCTCCCGTAAATCTCAACCATACCGCTAAATGCGAATATTGCGGCACCGTAATCGCTTCTGCCGATTTCGACTGGACTCTTACTTCCGTCAAGGGCATTTCCCAGAGAACTTCCGGCTGAGAAAATGAGTAAACTTCCATTTGCCGATCTTCACGTTCACTCGTTTTATTCCGACGGCACGTTTTCTCCGCAGCAGATTCTTAAAATTGCCGAAGACTGCGGCGTAGGGCTCCTTGCCGTTGCGGACCACGACACTTTCGAGGGCTCTGCAAAACTGTGCGCAATATGCGGTGACAGCGATGTCCAATGTATCCCCGCAGCTGAAATAACGTGCTCCGAAAACGGACATCAGGTTCACGTCCTTTGCTACCGTCCGGATCTTACAAACGTTCGGTTTACTGATTTTGTTGCGGAAGGCAGAAAAAAACTGGATCTGATGAGCGTCCGTCTTATAGAAAAGATGGAAAAATCGGGTCTGAATGTCAGCATTGAAGAGTTTGAAGAGTTTGAATACGACAGATCGGGCGGCGGCTGGAAAGCTCTCCATTATTTCGTAAAAAAAGGGCTGACCGATACTCTTTTCGACGGTTTCCCACTCTACGACATTTACGGGTGCGGATACGAAACCGCAGGGTTTCCTTCCGTAAAAACAGCGGTCGAAAAAATACATTCCGCAAAAGGCATCGCGATTATCGCTCATCCCGGGGTATCAATTCAAACGGAAGATAAAAATCTCTTTATGTCCGAGCTGCAACAGTTCGTCTCATACGGCGCCGACGGAATAGAATGTTTCTATCCCGAACATTCCGCGGAAATCTCCGATATGTGCGAACGTTTATGCGATGAGAAGGGTCTTCTGAAAACCTGCGGGTCGGACTGCCACGGTAATTTCAACTCTCATCCCCTGTGTATTCCGCAAAAGAAAATATCCGCGCTTCGTCTTGACGGAATAATTAACTGAACGATCAAATTGTAATTATAACGAAATGAGGTAAATAAAGCATGGTTACTTTCAAAGAAAAAACCTATAAAAACTACGGCAACTGTCTCGAAATTTCGAACGGATGCGTAGATCTTCTCGTAACTCTCGATATCGGTCCCCGTATTATCCGTTACGGCTTCTGCGGCAGGGAAAACATGCTGTATGAGGATCTCGACAGGGTCAATTCTTATGAAAAAGAAGATCTTAAAGAAATGTTCGGCGCAAATGCCAAGTGGTATCTTTACGGCGGACACAGGCTTTGGATATCTCCCGAATATACGGAAACATATTTTCCGGATAACAACCCCGTTATGTACGAAACAGATGAAAATTCCGCAATCTTTACAGGCGATGTTCAGGAAGTTACCGGTCTTCTCTTTTCAACCGTCGTAACGCTTGACGATGAAGGTACGGGCGTAAATATCACCCATATGGTTGAAAACTGCAGCGGTGAGCCGCAGACATACGCAATCTGGGCGCTTACCGTGCTTGACAAAGGCGGAGTTGAGCTTATTCCGTTCAACACAAACGATACCGACCTTCTTCCCAACAGAACGGTCCGCGCATGGCCTTACACCGATTTTTTGGACCACAGACTTTTTATGGGCAATAAATTCCTTTCTCTCTCTTCCGATTCAACGGATAAGAAATTCAAGCTCGGTTTTGACCTTCGCCACGGCGTTACGGCGTATATCAATAAAAATCAGATGTTTGTAAAGAGCTTCAACCATTACGACGACGGCGAATATCCCGATAACGGATGCTCTTTCGAAACGTTTACAAACAGCTGCTTCCTTGAATGCGAAACACTAGGCGAAATAGGCAGAAAACCGGACGGATCGATCGTTACACATAATGAATACTGGTCGCTTTACGACGGCGTTTCAATAAAGAATCCCCGCGATGAAAAAGAAATAGAGTCGATTTTCGAAAACTACGAGCTTATTTAACCGAAACGGAGATGCTGATATGACAAAGTATAAACGAGTTCTGATAAAAATAAGCGGTGAGGCGCTCGCAGGCAAACTTGACCACGGCATCGATTTTGAAATAGCAAAGGGCGTTTGCGAAAAAATAAAAACATGCCTTGAAATGGGCGTTCAGATTGCCGTTGTAGTGGGCGCCGGCAATTTCTGGCGCGGCAGAAACGGCAACGATATGGATCAGACACGTGCCGACCATATGGGTATGCTTGCAACGATGATGAACTGTCTCGCACTTCAGGATACCTTTATTAAAATAGGGGTTGACGCGCGTGTTCTTGCCGCAATAGATATGCAGCAGTTTGCCGAACCGTATATCCGCGACAGAGCGGTAAATCACCTCGAAGCAGGCAGGATAGTAATCTTCGGCTGCGGCACCGGAAACCCGTTCTTCACTACCGACACCGCTGCGGCAATGCGTGCGGTTGAGATAAGCGCGGATATCGCTCTTCTTGCAAAAAACGTCGACGGTGTTTACGATAAAGACCCCAACAAATACCCCGACGCAAAACGTTTCGATAAAATTACTTATATGGATGTGCTTACAAAAGAGCTTTCCGTTATCGATACCACCGCTACCGCGCTGTGCAAAGACAACAATATGCCCGTTCTTCTTTTTGAGCTCGGCAACGGCGAAAACATCGTAAGAGCAATAAAAGGCGAACATATAGGCACCGTTATAACAAAAAACTGAGAAAAGGAGAATTTGAAATGAAACCTCAATATAAAGAAATCGAAGCAAAATTCGACAAAACAATAGCAGCTCTTGAGTATGAATACTCTTCTATCAGGGCAGGCCGCGCAAATCCGGTTGTTCTCGATAAGCTTTCCGTCGATTATTACGGAGCTCCCACAAAGATCAACCAGCTCGCAAGCATTTCCGTTCAGGAAGCGCGTGTTCTCGTTATTCAGCCCTATGATTCTTCCGTGCTCAAAGATATTGAAAAAGCAATACTCGCATCGGATATCGGCATCAATCCGCAAAACGACGGCAAGCTTATAAGACTTAATTTCCCGCCTCTTACCGAGGAACGCCGCCGCGATATCTGCAAACAGATTCAGAAAGAAGCGGAAAACTCCAAGGTTGCAATCCGTTCAATCAGAAGAGACGCTATCGAAATGTTCAAGGCTCAGAAGAAGAAGAGCGAGATTACCGAAGACGACCTGAAAATATGCGAAAAAGACATTCAGGACGCAACGGATAAATACTGCAAGGATATCGATACGATAGCAAAGAAAAAAGAAGCGGAGATCATGGAAATATGACCGACCTTCCTGCGGTCCCCGAACATATCGGGTTTATCATGGACGGCAACGGAAGATGGGCTCAGTCGAGAGGTCTTCCGAGAAGTTTCGGTCATGAGGCAGGCGCAAAGACGTTTGAAAATACCGTCAGCTGGTGCAGAAAACTCGGCATCAGCTATGCCACGTTTTACGCCTTTTCAACTGAAAACCGTTCGCGGCCCAAGGAAGAAATCGACGCTTTAATGTCGCTTTTCGACAGATTTTCGGAAGATATTTTCAGAAGGATGAAAACGGACGAACGCAAAGCATTCGAAAATGTCCGCATCCGTTTTATCGGTGACAAATCGTATTTTTCGGAAAAACGCAGAAAAGCCATAGCCGATATCGAAAATCTCAATGCGGATAAAGAAATCCGTCTTACCGTATGTATCGCTCTGAATTACGGCGGAAGAAACGAGATAGTTGACGCAGTCAATTCGTTTGTTTCGGAAAATCCGGGCAAAGAGATTACCGAAAACGATATTTCCGCAAGACTCTACGCCCCCGATGTTCCCGATCCCGATCTCATAATCAGAACGGCGGGGGAAATGCGTCTTTCAAACTTTCTCCTGTGGCAGTCCGCGTATGCCGAGTTTTACTCAACATCCGTTTTTTGGCCGGATTTTTCGGAAAAAGATCTCAGAAACGCAATAGGATCGTTTTCAATGCGAAAAAGAAAATTCGGCGGAATATCAAAATAACAGTCAGAAGGACTATCGAATGAAAACCAGAATTATTTCGGGTATAATTATTGCCGCAATTTTAGCCGTTTTTATGTTTTTTGCGCATATTCCGTTTGTGCTTAACACGGCAATTGCTCTTTTGAGCGCGGCTGCGCTTTACGAAACGCTTATCGTAACAAAATACGTCGAATCCAAGGCTTTGATGTGGATGAGCATTCTGTTTGCCGTTTTTGTTCCGTTCATTGCCCCCGTTATGGCATTTTTTCCGTCGGCGTATGCTCACGTCAGCACGGCTCTTGTATTTGCGATTCTCGTATATGTTCTCGTTTTCTGTATAACCATGCTTGTTTCCAGAGAAAAGTTTTCTCTCGAACATATCAGTTTCGTCTTTTTGATGACGGTTATTATTCCGTGCTTTTTCTCTACAATAATATTCAGCAATTCTCTTTCGGGCGGTGTTTTCAATATCCTTATCGTGTTTATGTGCGCGTGGGGTTCCGATACCGGCGGTTATCTTTTCGGCGGACTTTACGGAAGACACCGTGTAACGCCCGTAATAAGCCCGAAAAAAACACTTGAAGGAATGATCGGTTCCGTTCTGTCGTCGTTTTCAGCGGTTATTTTCGTTTCCTATATCTGCGATGTGCTGATTGAAAGCTTCACGGTCAACTATATAGTTGCCGGCATTTGCGGACTTATGGGCAGCGTATGCGCGATACTCGGCGATCTTTTCGCATCAATTATAAAAAGAAGCTTCGGCGTTAAGGATTTCGGCAGCGTTATCCCCGGCCACGGCGGAATTATGGACCGCTTTGACTCAATTCTCTTCGTTGCGCCGTTTATTTATGTTGTCATTTCCATTGTACCTATATTCACCGAGGCGTGATTTATATAATATGAACGTTATCGTTTTGGGAGCCACGGGCTCCATCGGCACGCAGGCGCTCGATTGCATCGAAAAAATCGGAGCAAACGTTACAGCAATGTGCGCCGGTAAAAATACGGATCTTTTTGAAAAGCAGATACGCAGGTTTTCCCCCAAAGCGGTTGCAATGAGCGACAGAGATGCCGCCAACCGTTTGAAGGACCGTGTCTGCGATCTTTCTATCCCCGTTTTTTCGGGCGAAGAGGGTGTATTGCGGCTTTTTGACGAAGCGGAATGCGATGTCTGCATAAACGGAATCGTCGGCGTCGCAGGGCTCCGTCCCACGGTTAAAGCGGCAGAAAAAGGCGTAAGAATCGCTCTCGCAAACAAGGAAAACCTCGTTGTGGCGGGCGATATAATAACGAAAACCTGCGAAGAAAACGGCGCGGAAATAATACCCGTGGACAGCGAACATTCCGCTGTTTTCCAGTGCCTCAACGGTATCTGCCCGACCGGCGGAGATATAAAAGCCGTGACGTCAAAAATAAGGCGGCTTATCCTTACCGCTTCGGGCGGCGCATTTTACGGTAAAACCCGAACCGAACTTGAAAACGTTACCGCTGCGGACGCTCTTCTTCATCCAACGTGGAAAATGGGTAAAAAAATAACGGTCGACTGCGCAACACTTATGAACAAAGGGTTTGAAATAATCGAAGCCGCGCATCTTTTTAACGCAGGCGAAGATACAATCGACGTTGTTATCCACCGTGAAAGCATCATTCACTCAATGATAGAGTTTAACGATTCTTCCGTGCTTGCGCAGATGTCTTTGCCCGATATGCGCATAGCAATTCAGTATGCTCTCACTTTTCCGAACCGCGCTCCGTCGCCCGTTCCCTGTCTCGACTTCACCTCACTGCCGCCTTTAACGTTTTCAAAACCGGACTACAATACTTTTCGCGCTCCCGTTATTTGCAGAGACGTGCTTAAAGAGGGCGGCACGTCAGGCGCAGTGCTCAATGCCGCAAACGAAATCGCCGTTGAAGCATTTTTGCAAAACAGAATTCCGTTTCTTAAAATAACCGACTTTGTTGAAAAAATGCTCACCAAATATCCGTCGTCTAAGAATCCTTCCGTTGAAGAACTTCTGGAAACCGACAGAAAAATACGCACGGAAAACATTTCCGACTGAATTATTCCATCAGACAGAAAAGAGGAAAATAACCATGTACGATATCCCCGCTCCGCTTCCGCGTGAAGAAGTTATAAAAGCAATCGAATTCAAAACCCCGTCAAGAATACCCATGGTCTTTACAAAATGGTGGGGCGAAGGTCTTTACGAGCAGTACGGAGAACGCCTCAATCAATTTGTCACATATCCCGAGGATGTCTGCTGTATAGGTTTTCCGTGCCCGAGTTTTGACCGCAGAGACGACGGCTTTTGCTGGTATCTTCCTGAGTTTGACTCAAGCAAATTCGCAGGCAACGACGCTACCGTGCGCCTTCCCGACTGGGAATGGATAGACGAACTTGTCTCAAATCCTCCCAACCTTGATGTTCCAGGGCTTTGGGACAGTCAGATAAAACAGGCGGAAAAAGCGCGCGCAGAGGGCAGATATATACTTATTCACCACTGGAGTCTGATGTTCGAGCGCATATGGAATTTCCGCGGAATGGAAAATCTTCTTGCCGATTATTACGAGGAGCCTGAAAACGTTCATAAACTCCATAAACTTATCTGCGATACCGAGCTTAAACTTCTTGAACAGGCTATAGAGCTTATTAAACCGGACGGATACAGCTTTTCCGACGATCTCGGCAGCCAGAACGCCCTTATGATGAGCCCCGCAATGTTCCGTGAGTTTATTAAACCGTATTACGTTCAGATCTGGGGCTATACTCACCAACACGGAATTCACAACTGGCTTCATACATGCGGCTGTGTTAAAGAAATAATAGGCGATTTAATAGAAGCAGGACTTGATGTCCTTCATCCCATACAGAAACATACTATGGACTGGGACGAGATAGCCGCAAAATGGAAAGGCAAAATAACTTTCTGGGCGGGAATGGACGTCCAGCAGACCTTGCGCTTCGGTAATCCCGAAGATGTCAGAAAAGAAGTCCGCCTCATGAAAAGAACGTTTTCGTCTCCCGAAGGCGGTATGATACTCGCTTCCGGCAACGGAATAGTCGGGGGAACTCCGTTTGAAAATATAGCCGCCTTCCTTGACGAGTGCTGTAATAAAGATTTTTAACCTGCAATAAGATATTATAAAAAGTCGGAACTTTGCGTTCCGACTTTTATAATGTTGATTTTTAAGTTAAACTATTTGTTGCCGAAAAGTACGTCGTAAGCGGCAAGCGTGGGATTTACGTAATCCGTAAAGCACTTTTCTATAATCGGCTCGTTTGAATTGAGAAGCTCAGAAATCGCTCTGTCGGATGTGCATATTCCTTCCGGAATACGTCTCGATTCAAATCCCGTCGTATAGTCGTAATTATAATAGGAGTTTTCAAAAAGCTCAAAGAAAACGTCTGCGTCGCGTTCGTCAAAGAAATAGTTTCTTGACATATAAGCTTTTATATCGTCTCTCGTTTCAAAGCCCGGAAGCGGTTCGTAAATCGCGTTTATTACAGTTGCGGCAGCATCGGTATACTGACTTGAAACAGGGAAGGAAATCGAATAATACATCGTATGGTGTACGCTCGACATATATCCTACGGGAACGTCGGGACCGGTCGGAGTGGGCAGAATGGCAAAGTTGTCAAGATTCATCGCAACCTCGCCGTAAACGCCGAAAAGAAAGTGCGTGGGCAGAAATGCGTATGCGCCGTGTTCGGAGGTGAAGTTTCTCATTACCACTTCCGAATAGTAAACCTCGTCTCTCATTACGGTGTCCGCAAATTCGCCATACCATATTTCACGTATCATTTCCAGCGCTGTCAATGCCTCGGGCGTATAATATCCGCAGTAATAATTGCCTTCTTCATCGCGCTGGGCAAATCTTACGCCGTTTGAAAGAATCATCATCTGCGCAAAATACGGATATGAGGTTACAAGTCCGTATGATTTTGCAACAGATCCTTCCATAACCGTGTTTTTAACAAGCTCCTGCGTAAACGTGTCCCAGACCCATACGCCTTCTTCGACAAGTTCTCTCGGGTTCAGCGCGCCGTGTGTAGTTATAAGGTCAACGTTTGCAATAAGCGGATATCCGAATGACGTGTAGTTCTGTTCGGGCCAGGCGTTCGGAGTGAGCCCGTAAACGTCGTTTTTGTAAAACATCGATTCGAGTATGAGAGGAGAACCCCATTTTTCCGAATCGCGGTAGTCGATATAATCGCTTAACGTGCTTATTCCGGTAAGAAGTCCTGCTTTGGACCATGAGAAAAAGTTGAATGAGGGGCTTAAAAATACGTCCGCAAATCTCAGTCCGCCGGCAGTCATGTTTACAAGATCGGCGGTATCGTTCGTTACTTTGAGTTTGAAATTGTATTTATTTTCAAGATCGCGCACTCTCTGTATCGCAAGATCGCTGAATTCGGTGTTAATTGTGTAGCCGAGGAAATTTTCGGTTGAGTCAACGCCGTTTCCGCTGTCGAGATTTATGCGGTAAAGAATTTCCAGACTGCCGAAATCAGCCGAAACGCCTCCTTCGGAAGAAGAAAAGTTCAAATCAAAACTCTCTTCCGCGCTTTCGGCGCATCCGACAACCATCGTAAGCATTAAAATCACAGCAAGAATTCTGCAAAATGTTTTCATTATATCCTCCCTGTCGGTAAGTCGTTAATACGATACTGTAATATAAAAGTATTATAACGCTTTTTTATATGTTTTGCTTATATAATAACATATGATAATATAAATATCCGTCCGCAAAAACGGCATTAACCGCTATACATTCGATTATATATATGAGTTTTTTAAAAAGTTACAAAAAAGTACTTGTTTTTTTATGTCTGACATGCTATAATATCAAAGTTATGGTGTTAATATAATTTTATTACGAAATCTATGAAAAATCAGGAGGTACTATCCTAAATGGCAAAAAAATACGTTTACCTTTTTACCGAAGGCAACGGCTCCATGAGAGAGCTCCTCGGCGGTAAAGGCGCAAACCTTGCAGAAATGACCAAAATCGGTCTGCCTGTTCCTCAGGGCTTCACAATTTCTACCGAAGCCTGCACACAGTATTACGAAGACGGTAAGAAAATCAATGCAGAAATCATGGCGGAAGTCATGGAATACGTTGCAAAGATGGAAGAAATCAACGGCAAGAAATTCGGCGACAAAAAGAATCCTCTTCTTGTTTCCGTTCGTTCCGGCGCCCGCGCTTCCATGCCCGGCATGATGGATACCATTCTTAACCTCGGTCTTAACGACGACGTTGTTGCTACTATGATAGCAGGCAACCCCGATCCCAAATTCGAACGTTTCGTTTACGACTCATACAGACGTTTCATCCAGATGTTCTCCGACGTCGTTATGGAAGTAGGCAAAAAGTATTTCGAAGCGCTCATTGACGCTATGAAAGAGAAAAAAGGCGTTAAATTCGACGTTGAACTCGATGCTGCAGACCTCAAGGAACTCGCAGGACAGTTCAAGGCTGAATATAAAGAAAAACTCGGCAAAGACTTCCCGTCCGACCCCGTTGAACAGCTCAAACTCGCTATCGAAGCCGTATTCCGTTCATGGGATAACCCCAGAGCAAATGTTTACCGCCGCGACAACGATATTCCCTATTCCTGGGGTACTGCTGTTAACGTAATGCCCATGGTATTCGGCAACCTTAACGACAACTCCGGTACAGGCGTTGCATTCACGCGCGACCCCGCAACCGGCGAAAAGAAACTCATGGGTGAATTTCTCACAAACGCACAGGGCGAAGACGTTGTTGCAGGCGTCCGCACTCCTATGCCCATCACCCAGATGGAAGAAAAATTCCCCGAAGCATACGCTGATTTCATCAAAGTATGCGACGTTCTCGAAAAACACTATCACGATATGCAGGATATGGAATTTACCGTTGAAAACGGCAAACTCTATATGCTCCAGTGCCGTAACGGCAAGAGAACCGCTCAGGCAGCTCTCAAAATCGCATGCGACCTCGTTGACGAGGGCATGAAGACCGAGCAGGAAGCCGTAGCAATGATCGACCCGAGAAACCTCGACACACTTCTCCATCCTCAGTTTGACGTTAAGATTCTTAAATCCGCCAAACCCCTCGGCCGCGGTCTCGGAGCTTCTCCCGGCGCTGCATGCGGTAAAGTTGTATTCACCGCAGAAGATGCCGAAAAATGGCATGCAAAAGGCGAAAAAGTTGTTCTTGTAAGACTTGAAACTTCTCCCGAAGACATCACCGGCATGAAAGTATCTCAGGGCATCCTCACCGTTCGCGGCGGTATGACCTCTCACGCAGCCGTTGTTGCACGCGGTATGGGTACCTGCTGCGTATCCGGTTGCGGCGACATCAAGATGGATGAAGAAAACAAGAAATTCGAGCTTGCAGGCAAAGTATTCCATGAAGGCGACCCCATTTCTATAGACGGTTCCACCGGTAATATCTACGAAGGCATCATCCCCACCGTTGACGCTACAATCGCAGGCGAATTCGGCAGAATCATGGCTTGGGCAGACAAATACAGAAAACTCAAAGTAAGAACAAACGCCGATACTCCCAGAGATGCTAAAAAAGCACGCGAACTCGGCGCCGAAGGTATCGGTCTTTGCAGAACGGAGCATATGTTCTTCGAAGCTGACCGTATCGCCGCTTTCCGTGAAATGATCTGTTCCGACACCGCCGAAGAAAGAGAAATCGCTCTTGCGAAGATTCTTCCCTATCAGCAGGGCGACTTTGAAAAGCTTTATGAAGCTCTCGAAGGCACACCCGTCTGCATCAGATTCCTCGATCCTCCTCTCCATGAATTCGTTCCCACCGAAGAAGCCGATATCGAAGCTCTCGCTCTTGCCCAGGGCAAATCTGTTGAAAGCATCAAAGCATTAATCGCTTCTCTCCACGAATTCAACCCGATGATGGGTCACAGAGGCTGCCGTCTCGCGGTTACTTATCCCGAAATCGCCGCTATGCAGACAAAAGCAGTTATCAGAGCCGCCATCAACGTTCAGAAGAAACATGCAGACTGGAACGTAGTTCCCGAAATCATGATTCCGCTCGTAGGTGACGTAAGCGAACTTAAATACGTTAAGAAAGTCGTTGTAGATACCGCAGACGCAGAAATCGCAGCTGCAGGCGCAAACCTCAAATACGAAGTCGGCACCATGATCGAAATTCCCAGAGCTTGTCTCACCGCTGACGACATCGCAAAGAATGCAGACTTCTTCTGCTTCGGTACAAACGACCTTACTCAGATGACTTACGGCTTCTCCCGTGACGATGCCGGCAAGTTCCTCTCTGCATACTACGATGCAAAGATATTCGAAAACGATCCGTTTGCAAAACTCGACCAGGTTGGCGTAGGCAAACTTATGGAAATGGCTATCAAACTCGGCAGAGCAAATAACGACCATCTCCATATCGGTATCTGCGGCGAACACGGCGGCGATCCCGCTTCCGTTGAATTCTGCCACAAGATCGGCCTCGACTACGTATCCTGCTCACCGTTCAGAGTTCCCATCGCAAGACTCGCAGCCGCACAGGCAGCTATCAAGGATCAGAAATAATCACATTATAAAAAACAAAACCTTAAACCGTCCGATGAAACTCGGACGGTTTTTTATGCCCGTTTTATTATTTGATACTCGCAACAAGTATTCGGCGCGGATTTCACAAAAAAATCACATAACAGCTATTGACAATCAATTGATTGTGTGATATAATCAGGTAAAAGTAAAGAACAGGAGGCAGAACGTGAAAGAAAGAAAGCTATTTCCGGGAACAACAATCGCAACTGATACTGTAAACCGTAAAACGGCGGAAGAAGTATTCAGCCGTATTTTTGCGGGAGGCAACATATACAGTTCGCAGGTTACCGCGTTAATCGGTATTGAAGCGCATTCTGTTCAGAACTGGGTTGCGCGAGGGTTCGTATCTCACCCGCTCAACAAGCAGTATTCAAAAAGACAGTTATGCCGCCTTATAATAATCAGCATGCTGAGCAATACGTTCAAAATAGGGGATATCACCTATATGCTGTCAACCGTCAACGGCGATCTGTCCGATGAAGGAGACGACCTCATTGCCGACGACGTTTTATACGCGTGCTTTTGCGAGGTGTGCGCACAAAACGGGGGAGACTGTGAAGAGGAGCGCGTCGACAAAGCAGCGTATTCGGTTGCCGAAGAGCTGACGCTGCTCGGAGACGAAGACAGAAAAAAGGTTTTTGCAGTGTTAAAAACGATGTTTTACGCATACAGGTCGGCGGAAATGAACTGAATTGCTCATACAATGCTGAACTAACTGAAAGAAGACAGTAACAATACGAATGATTACTGATAGGAGAACGGTTATGGAATACAACATCTATATTTATATCGCAATCGGTGCGGTAGTGCTCATTGCGGCACTTTTCGGAGCAGGATATCTCAAAGCGCCCCCGGATATGGCGTATATTATTTCCGGTCTCGGAAAACGCAGAATTCTCATCGGTAAAGCGGGCTGGAGAATGCCCTTCTTTGAAAGAGTCGATAAAATCTCCCTTCGCGTAATGCAGGTAGACGTTAAAACGTCCGAAGCGGTCCCCACAAACGAGTTTATCAACGTAACCGTAGACGGTGTTGCAAACGTTAAGGTCAGCTCAAATCCCGCGCTTCTCGAAAAAGCTGCCGAATCGCTTCTCGGTATGCACCAGAGCGAGCTTGTAATGCTCGTTACACAGGTGCTCGAAGGCAATATGCGTGAAATAGTCGGTTCTGTAGGACTTAAAGAGATGGTTCAGGACAGACAGGGCGTTGCTAAAAAGATTACCGAAAACGTTGTTCCCGATATGGAAAAACTCGGTATAGAGGTTGTAAACTTCAATATTCAGAATTTTAAGGACGCCGCCGGAACCATTGAAAATATGGGTATAGACAACGTTGAGCAGATCCGCAAAAATGCTCAGATTGCCAAAGCAAACGCTCAGCGCGATATAGCAATCGCAACGGCAAACGCTCAGCAGGAAGCAAACGCGGTAAAAGTTGAGGCAGAAAAACTCATTGCGGAGCAGGATGCGGCTCTCGTTGTTCAGCAGTCCGAAATGAAGGTAATGTCCGATAACAAACGCGCGGAGGCAGATGCCGCATACAACATCCAGCAGGAAGCGCAGAGAAAAATCATTGAAATCACACGTTCCGATGCCGATATCGCGCGTCGCGAAAAAGAAGCGGAACTCGCTGAAAAAGAAATCGCTCTTCGCGAAAGAAAACTTGATGCCGAAATCAGAAAACAGGCAGACGCCATGAAATACAAAGCCGAAAAAGAGGCGGAAGCAGACCTTATTCGCCGTCAGAAAGACGCCGAAGCTAAAAAATACGAAGCTTTCCAGCAGGCGCAGGCAAGAAAAGCTGAGGCAGAAGCGGAGCGCTTTGCAATGGAGCAGGAAGCCGAAGGCATCAGGGCAAAGGGTATCGCAGAGGCGGAGGCAATCGAGAAAAAAGCCGAAGCACAGCGCAAAATGGGCGAAGCGTCCGTTCTTGAAATGTATCTCAAAGCACTTCCCGAAGTTGTTAAAAACGCTGCGGAACCCCTTGCACAGACCGATAAGATCGTTATGTACGGCGATGGCAACTCCACAAAGGTTGTAAAGGATGTAATGACAACCGCAAACCAGGTAATCGAGGGCGTAAAGGAATCAACAGGCATAGACATTACCTCGCTTATCGCGGGATTTACCGGCGGAAGAGCTGCGGGACTTACCAACAAGGTTGAAGAACCGGCAAAGCAGGAAATCTCAGACTGACAACAGTTAATCAAAATTGCCCGGCTGTCCCCGGTCGGGCAATTTTAAAATTTGGAGGATGAATATGTCTTTCCCTTCGGTTTTTGAAACGTGGCCGACTGTCTATGCAGTGGCGGACAGGTATGAAATAATCGTTCCTGTAAACAAACCCACCGTAATGTGGGTTACCGTTTCCGGTAAAAACTATTACGACGATTCCAACGGAATTTTACGCTCTGCGGTGTTAACTCATAAAATGGACGTCCCTATGTCCGATCTCGACTGCGCGGGCAGCTATACGGTATGCTGGCGTGAAGTATTCAACAGAAAACCGTATTATTCCGAGCTTGGGGACGTTGAATCGTTTACCGTTGATTTTTACCCCGCAAAAAAAGACAATATACATATTTATAATGTAGCGGATGCGCACAATGCGGTAGACGCTCCCGTTGCCGCCGGAAAGTATTTCGGAGACGACCTTGATATTCTCGTATTAAACGGTGATATCCCCGACCACAGCGGAAAAGTCGAAAACTTCACAACAATACACAAAATAGCGGGAGAAATAACTCATGGCAGGCACCCTGTTATTTTTGCAAGGGGCAATCACGATCTTCGCGGCGTCTGCGCGGAAAAACTTGCCGATTATACTCCGACGGATAACGGCAAATCATATTATACTGTTAAAATCGGCTCTGTCTGGGCTGTGGTGCTCGACTGCGCGGAGGATAAGCCGGACGACAATCCCGAATACGGCAACACCGTCTGCTGCCATGATTTCAGGGTAAGACAGACGGAATTCCTCAAAAAAACAGCCGCAGACCCCGCAAGCGGGTACGGAGCGGAGGATGTAAAATATAAAATCGTAATTTCGCACAATCCTTTTTCGGAAACGCATACCCCGCCTTTCGATATTGAAAAGGAATTATATACCGAGTGGTGCAATATTCTTAAAGAGAGCATCCGCCCCGATTTAATTATTTCCGGTCACGTTCATAACTGTTACGTTACAATGCCCGGAGATGCGAAGGACCGTAAAGGACAGCCGTGTCCCGTTATAGCAGGTTCAAAACCGTACAGAGAAGCTCCCTTTTTCGTCGGCTGCGCAATAACCCTCAATGAAGGATGTGCGGATATAAAGTTTACCGACCCCGAAGGCAATATCACAAATCAAACCGTATTAAAGTTAAAATAAAAAATATAAAGAAGCGAAGATTCGAAGAAAGCGGCGGCGGCGCTGTACGCATATTATCAGGCAGCGATTAATTACGGAAACTGAAACGGTAACAACTGAGGAGGTCGCGAAACATGGAAAAATACGAACCCATAGAAATAGAAGTTATCGAATTTGACACCGAAGATGTCATCACTACCAGCCGCGGAGAAGTCGAATTGCCGGAAGAGCCCATCAATAACGGCTGATCCCGAAGATAAAGCGGCAGGCAGTATATTTCAACTGCCTGCCGCTTTGCAACTGTGTTACGGATCAGAACCGAGAAATATAAAAGAGCGACCGTGTCGGAGTCATTTTTCTCCGATACGGCAGCTCTTTTCTTTTCCGCCTGAAAACGCCTATTAATGTTTTTTTCAAATCTTAAAGTGAAATTTGCATTCTTCAGCCGTTTTTTTATCAGAATTCCGCAACAACGGTTTTTATCTCTTTCGGACCGATTTTAATATCAATCCTGTTTTTGTCAAAAGACGCTTTTTCATCTCCGTATTCCGCCGAATCAGTGATCTTTGCTGATTTTATTTCTTTGCGGAATGTTAAAGCGGCGTCCAAAGCGACAGTTTTTGGATTGTAAAGTCTTACCGTTACCGCTTTACCGTCGTTTGAGCATTTTACCGCGGACGTGCACGCTCCGTTACAGGAAAGAATCTGCGATTTAAGCGGAAGTGCGCCTTTATGCGACGTATTCGATATAAACGGCATATCGTTTTCAAAAGCCGTTGCGTATCTGTGAAGCGCATCGTAATCGTTTTCGGCAATTCCCACAGCCATTCTTACTCTTCTTACTCCGTATTCGGGGTAGGGGTCGGGGTTTGACGATGCCCTTAAAAGACTTACCTGAAGCGTGTTGTCCGCTCCTCTGTAACCGTATTTCGTATCGGTGAAAAGCGCAATTCCCTTTCCGCCCTTGTCTGCGGCGTAAATGAAATCTCTGCCGTACCAGTCGTGAAGCGATGTTTCTTCCCTTTCAAAAGTGCCGAGCTGAATATCATAAGTGTAGTTTTTCGTTTCAAACGCAAACGGAACTTTGAATATCAGCTTCGGCGAGCCGTTTCTCCTGTTTATTTCAAACCAGTTTGCGGTAACGTCGTATTTCAGCGCGCTGTCGCCCTTGTCAAGCGATACGGTAACTTCGATTTTTGAATTTTCAAATTCAATATAATACGAAATACTGCTTCTCAGTCCGTTTACCTTATACGAAGTCTGCACCGCTCTTCTTTCCGAGTTCAGATTGATTTCCGAGGTGTATACGCCTTCTACCCACGCGCTTGCGCCGACATGCCTGTCGTTTTCAAGAGCATACGCAAAAAATGCGGACGGTTTCGAAATGTATTCTCTTCCCGTTTCTTTATCTTTGAGAGAAATAAGCGTCATATCGTTTTCATTGAATTCCGCTCTTATTCTGTCGTTTTCCAGCACGGGCTTTTTATAGTATAGTCTTCTGAGGTCGGGCGTGAAAGAACCGAAATAATACCCCGTTCGTTCCGCTTCTTTTATTATATAGGTAGAATAACCGAATGCGGGCACGTCCGCTTCAATAAGAAGAACGGTAGCCTGATGACCGTTGTCTCCCGCATCTTTTTCGAGCAATGTAAAGGCAACTTCCTTGCCGGACTCGTCTTCAACCCTGATTGCATCGTGATTTCCGGGCCAGTCGTAAACCCTGATCTCTGCCGTTTCCCTGCGGTCGTAACACGTTGTGTTAAACACGTGAACGATTCTTGTTTTGCCTCTTCCGCGTTCAACGTTCGGCAGATTGTAGCGGTATTTTTCGCTGACTCTGCATCCGACCCCCGCGCCTTCCGATTTTGACTGAAGCGCGCAGTCGGGCGTTTCATAAGCCGACGTGTCTATATTCTGAGCAAATCTTCTCATTGCAAGAGAAGCGCCCGAGCCTGCGTCTGCAAGGACCTCTTCAAAATTGCCCAGAGCGTGATT
>CAMZEM010000016.1 GCA_947305805.1 uncultured Clostridia bacterium
CTGATTGTTGACGTCGACGGAAGCGCGGTCCGTTCGGGAATACGGCAAAACGCATATTCTCACGACGGCACACACCTTCTCATAAGACAGGCGGAAACACTGAGCGGACGGTTTTTGCTTGATAATCTGTACACGTTCGGAGAATCCGACAATCCGCTGCCCGAAAAAAAGCCTTTCGGCCTTCTGTATGAAGACGGAACGGTTAAAAAGGCCTTCATTCAGGGGTACAACCGCGTTTCGGACCCGCGCGGAAAGAGCGTTTCTTCGGGCAAATACATCTGCTTTGTCTGATTAAAGCGAAATACTTCGATTTGTGAAAAAAAACCGAAATTTACGGTTGTTTTTTCGTGTTTATGACAATATTGAAAAAAGACGGCGGTGTCGATTGACAATCGCACGGATTTGATGTATAATTACAACAATGTAAGAATATGAATTGCGCCGAACTTATCGGCGGGTTTTTTTTCTGTTTTAAAATATTCTATGAAAGGTATTGTATGCCATGAAAAAAATGTCCAAGCTTCTTTTGCTTGTTCTGGCGCTGATTGTTTTTGCAACGGCTTGTCAGGCAGGTGAAACCGAAGAGTTTTTCGATCAGGATTTCAACACTTCCGCAAACGCCAAAATGGACCTCGGCGGCTTTGAAATGGTCTATGAATTCGGTTCCAACGAAAGCGACGGTCTCATAACCGAAAACGTGCTCGGCTACCGTCCCGATACGCAGTTTTCAGACCTTGCCAAGGCGCGTATTAAAGAAGTTGAAAACGACTACAACTGCAAACTCAAAATCAACTACAACTCAACCCAGAGATGCCACACCTTTATCTCCCTCTCTTATGCGGGCGTATTTATGTGCGACGTTATCTCGGGCATTTCCGATATGTGGGCTGATGCGGCAAGAGCCGGCATGCTCGTTGGTCTTTCGGAACTCGGAGAATACATCGACTATAAAAACGAAGATAAATGGGGCAACAGATCGATTCTCGAAGTTATCTACTACGAAAACGACCTTTACGGACTTATCCCGATGGGATGGCCCGAACTCAACCATTCTTCCTTCGGATATCCTCTCGCTGTAAACGAAGACCTCGTTGCGCTCTCAGGTCAGCCCGACCCGCGCGAATACGTTGAAAGCGGAGACTGGACGTGGGCGCAGTTCAGAAACTGCCTTGAAAACTACACGCAGATAGAAGGAACCGAAACAGTCCGTTACGGTCTTTCCGCACACTGGCCCTACTATGCCGAAATGTTTATCCGTTCAAACGGCGACTCTCTCGTTTACAAGGACGATGAAGGCAATTATTCCTACGGCTTTGTAACGCCTACCGCTTTTGCGGCAATGGAAGAGGCAAGAGCAATCTGGAATACCGATCTGAGCTACACAATAAGCAGCGGCATGAACGACACCGTTGAACAGACCGTAAACGATTTTGTAAACGAAGTTTCCGTTATGTGCGTTGCTCCCACCGGTTATCTTTACGGTCAGGATGCGCGTATCTCCCTTAACGTTGACAACTTCGGCATTCTTACATGGCCTCTCGGACCGGATGCGGAACCCGGCCACGTATACGGCATTATGGAAAACAACAACTACTGCATCGCTTTCTCCGCTCTTTCCACTCAGCCCGACACAAGCGCCGTTATCATAAACGCGCTTTACGAACCGCTTCCGGGCTTTGAAACCGCAGAAGATATCAAGGCATATATGGAACATAACTTCTTCTTTGACGAACGCGACTGCGACTGCTTCCTTGCAATGTACTACAATCAGGAATACAACTACTTCCACTACAATATGCGTACTCAGTACGTTGGCTTCCTTGAAAGAACAAGCAGATCCATTTCCGAATACGTTGAAGGTATTTCCGATGTTGCAAACGAGATCTTCCAGAAAGACGTTATGCCGTCGGTACGCGGTATAGAGGCAGTCTGGGGAACATACGGCGAAGAATAATAATCCGATATTGATTTATATAAGCTCCTCTGAATGGGGAGCTTATTTTTAAACCGAAATACTTGACATTTTCGGAAAATTGAAATATAATAAGGATATTCAAGCATCAGGAGGGAGCTTTTATGAAAAAAGTATTGTGCTGCTTTATGTGTCTGCTTTCGGTATTTATCTTCATTTCATGTGCCGCAAAAGAAATTGAGATTGTGCCCGAATATGAAAATTCGCTGAGCGGCGAGTCTGTTGATCTCAGAGGCGCGGAAATCGTTTTCGGATGGGATACGGGAAGAAACGGCTCTACTCTCGGATATATCGAAGGCACTGACTTCGGCGATATGGCGGCTCAGAGAGTAAAAGATGTTGAAAACCTTTATAATTGCAAACTGTCGTTTGTAAATAAGGATTCGATCGGAAGTCATGCGTATATAAATGCTATTTCCGGCACGTATGTTTATGATGCGGTGGCTCAGGCAACATTCGGTCTTGTTAATTATATGAGAGCCAACGCTTTCCAGAATCTTGTTCCGATTCAGAGCCTTGATGTTTTTGACGAAACAAAGTGGGGCAGCAGATATCTTAGAATATCCACTATGTTTGACGACTCCGTCTACGGTATTATTCCCGCAGCGCTGCCCATGAGAACTTTCGACTCGGAACTCAATATTATCTGCGTAAATGAAGACTATGTCGACGCGGTTTCCGAAACCGACCCGCGTGATTATTTCGAAAACGGTGAATGGAACTGGGATACATTTGAACACTGTCTTACTCATTTTGCGCAAACAAACAACGCAAATGAATATGTTTATTCGTTCATGTCCGGATTTGGCGGTTTTTCGCGCGATGTTGCGCTTTGCAACGGCAATACCTTTGTAACGTTCAAGGATGACGGTTCTTATGAACTCGGATATTTTACTCCGACCGCGATAGATGCGTATAACAGATGCTACGACTGGTTTTACGGCTCGTTTGCCTCATATGTCAGCGATTACTATAAACCCGACCTCTTTGCCGCCGGCGGCGCCGTAATGCATTATACAAATACCAACCAGCTTTTTGCCACCACAGACGCACTTACATTCCATCTTGAAAATCTCGGCGTTGTACCCATTCCTCTCGGACCTAACGCTAAGGATCCGTCTGATTACAGAACATCGTACGCAAGCGGCGCCTATACGGTATGCGTGCCTCTGACAACAAAGGATGCGGAGTCTACCGCGCTTGTTCTTGACGGACTTTTTGAACCTTTTGAGGGATATGAAACCAAGGAATCGATCATAGACTATCTTACAAGATATTACTTTACAGACAGACGCGATTCTGAGTTTATGTATGAACTTACCACGGGTCCGCACACGCTTTATCACGATCATCACCACGGTATGAGCACAATGTTTGACCAGATACCCAACGGCGGTGTTGCAACAACCGTAGAGTCATACAAAAGCGCGATTTACGAAGCGGCAGAGACTTATGTAATATCCATGTATGAAACTCTCAATAATCTGAACGACCGCTTCCATAACTGATCGTTTGCCGTTTTGTTAAGCTAAGCGGAAAATCGGTTTATGCGTACGAAAATATATTGACAGTTTATCGTTAGTTATAGTATAATAAAATAGTAAAAACAGAAGTTTTTTCTTACAAAACCGTATATAACTCAATTTAAAGGAGATTTGTTTATGCCTACCATTATCGGACAGAATCTGCCGAATATTCCCTGGGAGGATAAACCGGCAGGATGCAATAAAGTGCTTTGGCGCTATTCGGGCAATCCCGTTATCCCAAGAGACCTTCTTCCCGATTCGAACAGTATCTTCAACTCGGCTGTTGTTCCGTTCAAAGGCGGATTTGCAGGCGTTTTCCGCTGCGACAACACGGGACGCTATATGCGTATACACGCAGGATTTTCCGATGACGGAATTCATTGGAACATCAATCCGAAACCGATTAAAATGATATGCGACGATCCGGACGTTGGCGAGTTCGTTTACGCTTACGACCCCCGCGTTGTGTGGATAGAAGACAGATACTACGTTATCTGGTGCAACGGATACCACGGCCCGACAATCGGTCTTGCATACACTTTCGATTTCGAAAAATTCTATCAGCTTGAAAATGCGTTTTTGCCCTATAACAGAAACGGCGTTCTTTTCCCGAGAAAGATAAACGGTGAATACTATATGCTTTCACGCCCGAGCGATACCGGTCACACTGCTTTCGGCGATATTTTTGTCAGCCGCAGCAAAGACCTCACTTACTGGGGCAAACACCGCCATATCATGGAGCCCGCAGGTTCCTGGCAGTCGAGAAAAATCGGTCCCGGTCCCGCTCCGATTGAAACAACCGAGGGCTGGCTTCTTATATACCACGGCGTGCTTCAGAGCTGCAACGGCTTTGTTTACCACGCGGGCGCGGCGCTTCTCGATATTAACGAGCCGTGGAAAGTTCTTTACAGAACCGATCCGTATATCATCTCCCCGCAGGAAATCTACGAGTGTGTCGGCGACGTGCCCAACGTTGTTTTCCCGTGCGCAACGCTTACGGACGCAGCAACGGGCCGCATAGCAATGTATTACGGCGCTGCGGATACCGTTACGGGACTTGCCTTTATGCAGGTTGACGAACTTATCGACTTTATAAAGAACAATTCCATGAAAATCGAAAAACGTCCTCAGAGAGCAACGTGATTTTTTTAAAAAACATTCAGCGTCATCGGTTTTCGGTGACGCTGAATTTACGGGTATTTTTATGACGTATACAAAATGCGAGCTCTGTCCGAGAAAATGCGGCGTTGACAGAAACGTTTTCCGCGGATTCTGCGGAGGAGGGGCAAAAGCGGCGGTAACGCGCGCCGCAAAACATTTCTGGGAAGAGCCCGTTATAAGCGGAAAAAACGGCTCGGGCACCGTATTTTTTTCGGGCTGCACGATGAGGTGCGTTTTTTGCCAGAATTATGAAATAAGCAGAGAAAATATCGGAAAAGAAGTATCCGATTCAGAGCTTTGCGAAATAATTCTTTCTCTTCAGGAAGAAGGGGCGGAAAACATCAATCTCGTAAACCCCGTCCACTTTGCGCCGAGTATAAAAAATGCGCTTGAAGCGGCAAAGCCGAAAATCCCCGTCGTGTGGAATTCGGGCGGCTACGAGCGCGCCGAAACGCTCCGTGAGATGGAAGGGCTTATCGATATCTATCTTCCCGATTTCAAATATGTTTCAAACGAAAAATCGCTGAAATATTCGGGAGTGCCTGATTACGCCGAAAATGCCGTAAAAGCGATAAACGAAATGGTAAGACAGACAGGGGCTCCCGTTATCGAAAACGGAATGATGAAAAAAGGCGTTATTGTCCGTCATCTCGTTTTGCCGTCAATGCCGATGCAGTCCGTAAAAACCCTGCGGTTTATGCGTGAAAACCTGCCTGATGAAATCTGGGTAAGCCTTATGGGGCAGTATATACCCACAGGCGACGTTTCGAACGAAAATTTCTCCGAAATAAACAGAAAAATCACGAGAAAAGAATACAATACGGTTTTAAGGGAATTCAGAAATCTCGGTTTTGACGGATACTGTCAGGAGCTTTCGGCAGCATCCGAAAAATACGTCCCCGTTCTGAAAGACTGACGTCAGTCGAAAAGCGCGGAAACGGACCTTGAAACGAACTTGTAAACAACAAACGTAAGTATTGCGTTTACGCCCGCCTTTATAAGGTTAAACGGGATAATTACGGGAATCAGCATTCCGATAACCGTTTCTACCGGCGTACTCATAAAAATCGGAGTGAATATCAGATTCATCAAAACCATTAAAGCGGTCTGAACGAGAGTGCCCGCAACAAGCGCGATAATTGCGCGCTTTATATTCTTTCCGCGGGTGTAAATAAGGCCAGCAACTATAACAAAGCCGCCCGTTGCCGCAAAATGCATGATAATTCCTATTATTCCGCTTGACGAGCTTACCGTAATGCCCTGAATAACGCTTACGGCGGCAGTCATAATAAGTCCCCACCACGGTCCGAAAAGAAATGTTGAAATAAGTATGGGGATATCTGCGGGGTCGTATTCAAGAAACGGAGCCGGAGGAAACGGAATTCTTATAAGAATCATTAAAACGATGCTTAATGCGGACATTACCGAAAGCGTCGTTATTTTTTTTGTGTTTGTTGCCCTGTCGGGCATCCTGTGCCTTAGCTTTAAAACGATTGCGGTTACGGTAAGCGCAACGGCTATAATTCCCGCAATTACTGCGATAATGATGTGTTCTTCTGCGATGTTCACGGTATGTCTCCTTAAAAAATAAAAGTTCCCGAATAATCCGGGAACTGTTTTTTTCTGAAAACATGCAAAGCATGAATATCTTCTCTCATCCGGACTGTACCGTCGGCAACGGAATTTCACCGTTTCGGCCTGAAAACAGGTTAGTGGGCTTTAACCACCGGTCAGGGAATTTCGCCCTGCCCCGAAGGATTATTCGATTTGCGGCAATTATATCACTTCGGAGGCGTTTTGTCAATACCCGATACCGAAATAATAATAAATATAATATATTATTTATTAAAATTATAGATTTAGACACAATTAAGTCTTTACAAAACCGAATAAATCTGCTATAATATAAAATAAGATATTATGGGAAAGTGTCAGTATGCTCGAAAAATTAAAAAGCATAAGCGAACGTCTTGATGCGGTAAACGAAAAACTTACCGATCCCGACGTAATAAAAGATCAGGAACAGTATAAAAAATATATGAGAGAGCATAAAAACCTCTCTCCGATAGTTGATAAGTATAAAGAGCTTCTCACGGCGCAGCGCAACGTTGACGAAGCCAGAGAACTTATGAACGAAACACTTGAGCCGGACTTCCGCGAGATAGTCGAGGAAGAATACCGCACGGGCAAAGAGCGCATCGAAGCGCTTGAAAACGATATAAAAATACTTCTTCTGCCGAAAGACCCCAACGACGACAAAAACGTTATCGTTGAAATCCGCGGCGGCGCGGGCGGAGAAGAGGCGGCGCTTTTTGCAAATTCGCTTTACAGAATGTATTCCATGTACGCCGAGAAAAAGGGCTACAAAACCGAAGTTTTGTCTATAAACGAAACGGAGCTGGGCGGCATAAAGGAAATAACGTTTTCGATAGAGGGTGAGGGCGCATACAGCCGTCTTAAATTCGAAAGCGGCGTTCACCGCGTTCAGCGCGTGCCCGAAACCGAGTCGCAGGGAAGAATACACACATCAACCGTTACCGTTGCGGTTTTGCCAGAGGCGGACGAGGTTGAAGTTGAAATCAACCCCGCAGACCTTATAATAGAAACCCACCGTTCGGGCGGAGCGGGAGGACAGCACGTAAACAAAACCGAAAGCGCAATCCGCATAATTCACGTGCCCACAAACACCGTGGTTGACTGTCAGGACGAAAGAAGCCAGTATAAAAACCGTGAGCGCGCAATGAAAATACTGCGTTCCAGAATTTACGAAAACATGCTTGCCGAACAGAACGCCAAAATCGCCTCCGACCGCCGTTTGCAGGTTGGCACGGGCGACAGAAGCGAACGCATACGCACGTACAACTTCCCTCAGGGCAGAGTTACCGACCACAGAATTAATCTTACGCTTTACAAGATACTTCAGATAATGGACGGAGAGCTTGACGAGCTTATAGATGCCCTTATTACCACCGATCAGGCGGAAAAACTGAAAGCCGGAACAGAAGAATGAAAAAATCCTCCGTTATTATAATAATCGTCGCATCGTTGCTTTTGGGCGCCGCGATAACCGCATTGGGCGCCTTCTGCCCCGTATGGCTCGAATCTTATACAGCGGTTTACGGTATGCGTTTCGGTTTTCCGTTTACCTTTACCGAACAGACAACGGATTTGGTTTTAAATGCAAACTATTTCCCGCTCTATCTGCCGCCGCAGTATTTTAACGAAGATTTTGAAACGGAGTTTTTCCCGATACCCTTCGTTTTCTCGCTAATTGTAAATATCGCGATTGCCGCGGCGATATGCGTTTGCATATATTTCATTCACCGCGCATACAGAAAAAAACACCCGAAAAAAACACGCAGGAAAGACGAATACAAACCAGTATTTGACGTTTAAGCAACTATTCAGGAGAATTAAATGCCACGAAACATATACACCCCTTCAGGCAAACACGAATGGACAGCTCCCATAAGACCTGCATATACGGTGAAAAAAACCGAAAATAAGCGCAAAAAGCGCTCACCGTTCGCAAAATTCATGCGTCGGCTCGCAAAGCGGCTGAAACTCGACAGATTTGCGAAAAAAATGGGCGAATTAACGGAATATTTCGTTAAAAAAGCGCTTCCGGAAGATTCCGCATTTTCGGTGTCCATAACTTACGCGCACCTGCAGCATACAAGCTTTCTTTACCGCACGGGATATATTATCGGTCACGTTTTTAAGGTTGCGGGCCTTGTGTTGCTCGGTATTCTCAAAACCGTGCTTCCCGTTGTCATACCCGTTGCGGGAGTTGCCGTAGTAATATTCTCGGCGTGGGCGGCAAGCGTTTATTCGGTTGCCCTCGAAGTGAAAATAGGCGACGAACACGTTGCTTTCGTGCAGGACCAGCAGACTTTTGACGATATACGCGCATCCGTTGAAGACCGCATATATTCCACGGGCGAAAACGAATATATGATGGAATCAATTCCTACGCTAAACTTCGTTATCATAGAAAAAGACGAGCTTACCGATACGGGCGAGATAGCCGAAACGCTTTACAACAGTTTTCAGGAATATATCGGGCAGTCATACGGCTTTTTCTTTGACGGACAGCTGCTCGGAACTTCCAAAAACGAAAACGATTTTTCGCGTCTTCTCGAAGAGGTTGCCTCGTGGTATCTTACCGGAGGAAAAAACGAGACGTACGAAATACTCAACAGCATAGAAATCGTGAGGGATACATACCCGAAAAACTACGAACGTTCGTATGCGGACCTTCTTTCGCTTTTCAAAACTTCAAGCAACCCCACCGTCCATAAAGTATCCAAAAACGAAACGCCCGAAAGCATTGCGGAAACTTACGGAATATCTGTTCCCGTGCTTAAACTGCTGAACAATATCACAAATATAGAGTCTGTAATCACGGGCGACACTTTAACGGTAGGCCAACCGTTCTGCGAGCTGAGAGTGCAGACAAAATATCAGGTTCAGTATTCTGAGATTATTCCTTTTGAAACAAAAAGAATTTATACGGACTCGATTTACGAAGGCACAACGCAGACGAAGCAGAGCGGCTCAAACGGCGTTTACGAAATAACAGCGGAAATATGCGAATTAAACGGCGTTGAAACTTCCAGAACCGAGGTTTCGAGAAGAAGAGTTCAGGATCCCGTTACACGTCAGATTCTTATCGGAACAAAAACAATCGCTCCGTCGGGCAGCTTTATGTGGCCTCTTGCCAACCATGTAGGACGCATCTCATCAAGTTTCGGGTGGAGAACTCTTAATAAAAAGGATAATTTCCACAGAGGCCTCGATATTGCGGCGGACGCAGGTACAAAAATACTTGCCGCTGATGCAGGCACGGTTGTGGAAAAGGGATGGCAGGAAGTCGGACTCGGAAACTACATAGCAATAGACCACGGCAACGGAATAGTATCTTATTACGGTCATTGCAGTAAGCTTGAAAGCAGTATTAAAAAGGGCTCAAAAGTTTATAAGGGTCAGGTAATAGCATATGTGGGCATGACGGGCACCGCCACGGGAAATCACCTGCATTTTGCTCTTTACAACAAAGAGACGGGCGAGTATTTCGATCCCTATCCGTATATATCCGGAAATTGATTTATTAATTCATACAAACACAAACACACAATAAAAAAACGAATCAGAGGTGCCAGAACATTGAAAAAATACGTTATATCCGGCGGAAAACCGCTGAACGGAGAAGTTTCGCTCAGCGGCGGCAAAAATGCGGTTGTCGGAATAATACCCGCAGCTGTGCTCGTCAGGGGCGTATGCGTTATTGAAAACGTCCCCGGAATAAACGACGTTTGCGATCTTGTGGACATTATGAAGAAGATGGGCGCAGACGTGAGATATCTTGACGAAAAAACACTGCGTATCGACTGCACAAACGTTACGTCATACGTTGCGGATTACGATGCGGTAAGAAAGCTTCGCGCGTCATACTATCTTATCGGCGCTTTGCTCGGCCGTTTCGGTCACGCAAGGGTAGGGCTACCCGGCGGATGCGATTTTGTGGAACGTCCGATAGACTACCACATCAAGGGCTTTGAGGCGCTCGGTGCAACGGTTGATATAAAGCACGGAATAGTTGTTGCCGATGCCGAAAAACTGACGGGAACTTCGATGAACCTTGATTTTCCGTCCGTAGGTGCAACGGTAAACATAATGCTCGCGGCTGTGCTTGCAAACGGGCTTACCGTTATAGAAAACGCGGGAAAAGAGCCGCATATCGTTGATATCGCCAATTTCCTTAACGCAATGGGCGCTCAGATCAAAGGCGCAGGCACCGACGTAATAAAAATAAAAGGCGTTTCCGAGCTTCACGGAGGACATTACGAAATAATCCCCGATCAGATAGAGGCGGGCACTTTTATGGCTGCCGCTGCCGCTGCGGGCGGAAAAGTTACGATAAGAAACGTTATTCCCAAACACCTTGAGTCCATCTCCGCAAAAATCGAGGAGTCCGGCGCAAAGGTTGAAGAATTTGACGATTACGTAATAGTATCGCGCGACCCCGCAAATCCGATAAAAAATCTGAATATAAAAACTCTTCCGTATCCCGGATTCCCCACGGATATGCAGTCGCAGATGGCGGCGGTTCTGAGCAGGGCGGGCGGCACATCCATTATTACAGAAACTATTTTCTCCCACAGATTCAAATATGTTGACGAGCTTCGCAGAATGGGCGCAAAAATGACGGTTGATGGCAATATCTGCGTTATTGAAGGCGTTGATAAACTGACGGGCGCGCAGGTTAAAGCATGCGATTTAAGAACGGGTGTTACTCTTGTTATTGCGGCGCTTATAGCCGAGGGAATCACCGAAATATCGGATGTCCGCTACATTGAACGCGGCTATGAAAACATAGTTGAAAAGCTCAGGGCTCTAGGCGCGGATATCAAAGTGATTGACGACGACACTCCCGTTTTGACGGAAACGAAAATAAGCTGATGCTGCGCGTATTTACACTTTACAGCGGAAGCAGCGGAAACTGCACGGTTATCGATACAGACGGCAGAGCAATACTTGTAGATGCGGGCTTCGGAGTTAAAAAAACGCAGAAAGCCCTTGAAGCCGCAGGTCTTTCCTTTAATGACGTTGAAGGCATCTTCGTTACGCATGAACATACGGATCACGTTGCGGGACTTATGACTATATGCAGACATTACCGCATACCCGTAATTTCCAATCAGGCAACTCTCGACGCGTATTACAGGGAAAACCGCGAGTTTGACACATCTCTTTTCTGCCCCATGCCGGTCGGCGCGGTTGCCGCAAGAGACTGTTTTGAAGTTACCTCTTTTCATTCGCCGCATGACAGCGCCGAATGCGTAGGTTACAGAATAAAAACGAAATACGGCGACGTAGGCGTGCTTACGGACGCCGGAGAAGGCACAAAAGAGATAAGGTCGTCGTTAAGCGGATGCAAAATACTTGTTTTTGAGTCAAATCACGATAAAAACATGCTGCAGACGGGTCCGTATCCGTATTACTTAAAAAGGCGAATTTCGGGTCCCAACGGACATCTTTCAAACGACCAGTCCGCGGAAATGGTAGCGGAATTCCTTGAAACGGGCCTTGAAAACGTAATTCTTGCCCATCTGAGCAGGGAAAACAATACGCCGCGCACCGCGATGGCAACGGCGGAGGCGTTTATATCGGCAAAAGGCGCAAAAATCGGAAAAGATTTATCCGTATCCGTTGCACCTCCCGACGAACTCTCAAATATCATAATAAAAGACTGACCTTACGTTTTGCGTTAGCGGTGTGCGGCGCAGAAACAATCCCGTAAATCTGCGAGAGATAAACGCGCAGGAGATTTACGGGTTTTTTTGCTATTTGCTGATTTACAGTATCCGATACAACATTGTTTTATTCGAAAAGGGGGATATCGTTGCTGAGAGTTTATATTTAAGACGCGGTAAAAAACATAAAATCGCATATCGTTCTTTCGGCTTTTCTCGTTCTGATCTTTACTTTTCTCATTACGGTCCTCGGACTGTCTTTTGCGTGGGAAATCTTTACGTTTTGGGAAACGATTCCGGCGACGCTTCTTTAAGAAGCGAATAGTCATTAAAGAATACTATTGCTTAATTAAACTTATTCTTCGAGCGAGCTTGGTTATTTTACCGTATTAACGCCTCAGACGGTAATATACGCAGCAATAGCGTCCGTCATTCTCGCTGTAATACTGTCTCTTGCTCCCGTTGTTTTTGCATATAGGTTCGATACGGGCGAACAGTTGAAGTAATTTAATAAAAACAAATAACGGTTTCGGCAAAATTGCCGAAGCCGTTATTATGTTACAGAAAATATATTGTATCGGGCTTTATTTATCAAAAACGCTCAGAATAAACTCCGAAAAAATCGAGTTTGCCCATGCGAACCATGACCGAGTAAACTTGTCGGGATTGTCAACGTCAAATCCTTCGTGCATATAACCCGTGCCGGCGGTTGAGTTTTCAAACAGGTCAAGCAGATACTTTTTCTCCGCGTCGTCTTTCGAGGTAAGCCCCTGCATTGAAAGACTTATATGCCAGATATATCTTTCGGGCGTATGCGGACTTCCTATGCCTTTTGCGGCTTTTCCCTCGTAATAATACGGGTTTTCTTTGCTTAAAATGAATTTTCTCGTGTTTTTGTATATCTCGTCATCTGCGGAAACATAGCCGAGATACGGAATTGAAAGAAGAGACGGAACGTTTGCGTCGTCCATAAGAGTATAATTACCTAAACCGTCCGTTTCGTATGCGTATATTTTGCCGAAAACGGGATGGTCGTAAATCCCGTATTTTTTAATACCCGCGTCTATCTGCTCTTTCAGCGTTCCGGCGCAATCGCAGATCTCTTTGTCGTCGCCGAAAATCTCTTCAATATATCCGAGAACAACAACGGCAAACATATTTGACGGAATAAGATATCCGTATTTGCAGGCGTCGTCGGAGGGGCGGAAGCCGGACCACGTCATGCCCGTGTATGCTACGGGATTGCCCTTTCCGTTGCAGGGTAGGGTGTCCGAAGGCGGACAGTTATCTCTTATAAAGAAATATTCTGAGTTTTCGTGATGCTGTTCGGTTTTGAAAACCTCGAGAATGCGCTTGCAGGCGGACTTGAAATTTGCGGTAAAATGTTCGCTTGAGCCGGACGCCTTCCAGTAAAGATATGCAAGAGAAACAGGATAGCAAAGGGAGTCGATCTCGTATTTTCTTTCCCATGCAAGGGGATTTTTAAACTCCGTTTCGTCCTCGGACCAGCATTTACCCGAGGCGTCTCTGTTGAAGGCGTTTGCATAGGCGTCGTTTAATATGCATTCCGTCTGTTTTGCTATAAGACCTTCGATTATCCTTCGAATCTGCGGGTCCTTTTTTGCAAGGGGAAGATAATGTCTCACCTGCGCGGAAGAGTCACGAAGCCACATTGCGGGAATATCTCCCGTAAAAACAAACGCCGTGCCGTCACCGCAAAGCTCCGTGGTGGTTTCAAGGGTGTTGGGGTAGCATTTTTCAAACGAGTCCGCCAGCGCGGGCCTTCCCGCTTTTATCAGCTTTTCCTTTATTTCCTCAACAGTCTTTTTTACGTATTCCGTCGTCATTTCTTTACCTCATACAATATCGTTTTTTACTATGTCCTCATAAGTTTCGCGCTTAACTATAACTCTCGGCTCGCCGTTTGAAATCATAATAACGGGCGGACGCGGCACACGGTTGTAGTTTGACGCCATTGAATAGTTGTATGCGCCCGTTGAAAAAACGGTGAGTATATCTCCCGCTTCGGGGTGCTGTATCATCATATTTTCGCCTATAAGGTCTCCGCTTTCGCAGCATCTTCCCGCAACGGTCGCTTTGAAATCGCGCGGCAGACCGGCTTTGTTTGCTATACATGCCTCGTATTTTGCTCCGTAAAGGGCGTATCTCGGATTGTCCGTCATACCGCCGTCAACAGAAACGTAAGTACGGATATTTTCAATCGTTTTTACGGCTATTACCCTGTATGCCGTTATTCCCGCCTCGGCCACGATGCTGCGGCCCGGTTCGACAAGAATGAACGGAACGGCAATGCCCAGCGACGCGCTCTCGGTTTTTACGGTTTCAGCGATTGTTTTCATATAGTCGTCATACGGTATGGGATTGTCGCCCTCAACGTATCTTATGCCGAAGCCGCCGCCGAGATTGAGTTCTTTTATTTCAACGGAAAGCTCTGCTTTTACCTTTGCAATAAACCCGAGCATTCTTTTTGCGGCAAGCACGAAAGGATCTGAATCGAATATCTGCGAGCCGATATGGCAGTGGACGCCCGCAAGACGGATGTTTTTCATTTCAGATACTGTTTTTGCCGCAACAAACGCTTCGCCGTTTTCGAGAGCAAAACCGAATTTTGAGTCGATCTGCCCCGTTTTTATAAAATTGTGCGTATGCGCCTCAACGCCCGGCTTGATTCTCATCGATATTTCCGCGGTGACGTTCAGCTCTTTTGCGATTCTGTCAATGCTGCCGAGTTCTTCGGAGTTATCGGCAACAATTCTGCCCACGCCGCTTTCAAGAGCGAATTTTATTTCGTCATCCGTTTTTGCGTTTCCGTGAAAATAGATTTTTTTCGGGTCGAATCCCGCTTTCAGCGCGGTATAAAGCTCCCCGCCCGAAACAACGTCCGCTCCGAAACCCTCGGATGCAACGGTTCTGTATATTTCAACGCATGAAAACGCCTTTGAAGCGTAAAGAGGAAGAGCGTTTTTGCCGTAGTGCTTCTGCGTTGCCTCTTTATATTTTCTGCAGTTTTCCCTTACCTTGTTTTCGGACATAATATAGCACGGAGTTCCGTATTTTTTGACTATATCCGTTACTTTTACTCCGTCAATGCAAAGAATGCCGTTAATTGTTTCAGTCATATCCGCTCCTCCGTTTCACCGTCCGTTACCGATTCTATTATCTCTTTTAAAGTATCAGTGCCCTCTCCCGTTGCGGAAGAAAAGGCAAAGGCGTTTACGTCAAAAAGTTCGCTTATCTCACGCGTCATTTCTGCAGCGGCTGTTTTTGATATCTTATCCGATTTCGTTGCCGCAACGCAGAAAGGAACGCCCTTCGATACAAGGTAATCATACATAAGTTTGTCGTCATCCGTGGGACCGTGTCTGATATCCGTCAGCAATACAACGAGCCGTATATCTCTTCCGAGCCCGAAATACGTTTCAATCAAACTTCCCCAGCCCCTGCGCTCGGTTTTAGACCGCTGCGCAAAACCGTATCCGGGCAAATCGACGATATATATTTTTCCGTCAACCGAAAAATAGTTTATTGCGGCGGTTTTGCCTGGTTTGGAGCTTGTAAATGCAAGGTTTTTTCTGTTAACAAGCTTGTTTATCATCGAGCTTTTTCCAACGTTCGACCGCCCGACAAACACAACTTCCGGTTTTTTTTCGGGCGGAAGACCATTAGTATCGAAATAACTGCTTATAAATTCCGCTTTGGCGTAATTAAGCTTCATCTTTATCTCCGTATGATATGAATATCCGTTATTATAGTATAAATATACCGCTTTGTCAATATGCGGTCACGTAACTTCAAAAACAGTTCCCGAAAGCGCATGACGCGCCGCAAGAATATATTTTGAGCGGTCAAGCGGGTCAACTCCGCGCCTCGGCATGGTTTTGCCTTCGGGTTCGGGGCAGACTCTGTATCCCGAAAACGTTGCGGACATAACGCCTTTTCCCGACGTAAACGATGCAAATACAGCCGAATAGTCAAGCGACGTTGCGGCGGGAATTTCCGCTTCGAGAAATACAGTGTCTTTTCTTCTTACCGGGTCGCCCGGTTCTCCGCGCATTCTGATTATATCGCTGAGCACTCTTCCGTAATGCTCCGCCTCAAACGTAAACCGCGCATGAATATACGGTTCGAGAAGAGTTGTTCCCGTATTCCTGAATCCGTCCGCAAGAGCGAGCGGCGTGGCAACGGTAAAATCAAGCGGGTGAGTATGAATGGGATGGTCTTCTCCGTCAACAAGATCTATTTCCAGATCGGTAACCTCCCATCCTCTCGGACCCTGCGCAATCGATGCTTTTATGGACTCTTCAACCTGTTTTCTGTATCTGTAAGAGAGACGGTTCGGCGGCGCCGAGCATTTGTAAACAACACCGCTGCCGCGTTTTAAAGGCGTAATCTTGAATTTAAGCACCGCCCAGCACGGTTTGGGCATGGTATATGCGTCAAATCCGAAGCCCTCGCGCGACGGAGTTTCCTTGTAAATAACGTTCATCGGTCCGAAAGCCACCGATATGCCGAAACGCTCGAAAATAATATCGCGCAAAACTTCGGTCTGAATATTTCCGAAAACTTTTATATTGAGACTTTTCGAAATCGGCTCCCAGATAAGGTCCGTCATCGGCTCTTCCGCGGCAATTTCCGAAAGCGCGGCTTTAAGCTTTAAAATGTCCGTTCCGTCCGTTGCGGTAACCGCGGTCATCATCAGCGCCTGCTCCGTTTCGGGAAGAGATGATGATATAAGCTCTCTTTTTCCGATAAAATCGCCCGTTTTTGCTTCGGAAAAACCGTATACAGCGCCAACTTCTCCTGCATAAAGCGTTTGCGTGTCTGTCATTTTGCCGAAAGCCGGTTTTTTTATCATGCTTACTTTGTATTCCGTGCCGCCGAGATTTATCTGCTGACGGACTGTTAGAGACCCCGAGTATATACGGGTATATGCCGCTCTTCCGTTTTGTCTGTCGTGGCTGACGGCGTAAATGAATCCGCCGGTTTCGCAGTCGTTTTCGGCGGGCGACGGAAGAAAATCCACTATGGCGCCTGCAAGATCGCTTACGCCCGCTCCTGTAACCGCGCTGCCGCAGAAAACGGGACAGATATCAAGACTTTTTGTGTATTTCGCAACTTTTTTTCGAATAACGCTTTCGGGAATTTTCTCTCCCGCAACGAACATTTCGAGGCATTCTTCGTCAACCGACGCAAGCTCTTCGGAAATATCGGAAAAAAGCGCGGCTTTCGGAAAAATATCTTTTATTTCGGCAAAAACGCGGGTTGTATCGGCAATATCCCTGTCGGCTTTGTTTATAAATATTATGCAGGGTTTTTTCAGCCTCTCCGCGGCGTCAAGAATTATTTCCGTATTTGTCTGCACGCCGTCAACCGCGGAAACGAGCACAACAATGCCGTCAACGGCAAAAAGCGCGCGCTCCACCTGCGAAATAAAGTCCGCATGGCCGGGCGTATCTATTATATTTACCGTCACTCCGTTAAAATCCGTTGAAGTAAGGGCGGAACGGACTGAAATTCCGCGTTTTTTCTCAACTGTAAGGTCGTCCGTTTTAGTTGTTCCCTTGTCAACGCTTCCCTGCGCGCGAATAGCTCCGCTTTCAAAAAGCAGTCTTTCGGTAAGCGTGGTCTTTCCCGCGTCAACGTGCGCGGCAAGAGCGATGTTTCTTATGTTTTTCATACTGTTAAATTCGGTTTGCGGTTGACAAATCCTCCGCAAAAGTATATAATATGCTTAATAGATTAAAAATCGAAAGGGTCAGAAATGCAATTTAAAGGATTTTCGGAAAAAACGCTGGAATATCTTCACAATGTCCGCGAAAACGATTCAAAAGCGTGGTATGAGGAGCACAGGGAGGACTATATAAAATACGTCCGCAAACCGTTTGAAGATCTTATTGAGGACCTTGCTCCCGTCGTGCGCGAAATAGATCCGCAGATAGTCACACGCCCGGCAAAATGTCTCTCGAGAATACGCAGAGATTCAAGATATACAAAAGATAAACACCTTTACCGCGACACCGCATGGCTCGTTTTTCACCGTCCCGCGGAACATATGCTTGAAGGACCGGGCTTTTTTGCGGAAATAATGCGCGAGGGAACCAGATACGGCATGGGCGCTTTCAATTTTCCGCCGAAATCGATGGTTTCGATAAGAAGCTATATAGCCGAAAACCCCGATTTATTCTTCAAAGCCGCAAACCCGATAACGTCGGGCGGTCTTCTCGTTATGGGCGAAAAATACAAACGCATGCCTTCGGGACTTTCTGACCGCGCAAAGGAGCTCGGGCTTGAAAACTGGTATTGCATGAAAAGTTTCTATATCTCTTCGCCTGTTCTGCCGCACGAAGCGTTTTTTACGCCCGATATAGTAACCGAAATAACGGAAAAATACAGACTTATAGCGCCGTTTTACCGCCTGTTGCTCGAAATGGTGCAGTATCGCGCTTCGGACGAACCGTTGCCGCCGAAAAACACGGTTGAAAGCTTTGAATGGTGATTACGTAATTTTCCAGTCTATCGGCTCAATGCCTTTGGAAACAAGAAATTCGTTGCACTGCGAAAAATGACGGCAGCCGAAAAATCCGCCGTAAGCCGAAAGAGGCGAGGGGTGCACTGTATGAAGAATAAGATGGTTCGGATTGGTTATCAGCTTTTCTTTCTGTCTTGCGGGCGTGCCCCACAAAAGAAATACCATCGGCGTTTCGCGCTCGTTTAACAGTTTTATTACTCTGTCCGTAAATATTTCCCAGCCCATATTTCTGTGGCTGTTTGCCGCTCCCGCGCGGACGGTAAGAACGGTATTGAGCAGCAGAACGCCGTTTTTTGCCCACGAGGTAAGTTCTCCGTGAGGCGGAGGGTCTATGCCCAAATCGTCGTGAAGCTCCCTGAAAATATTAACGAGCGAAGGCGGCGGCGCAACCCCTTTTTTTACGGAAAAACAGAGTCCGTGCGCCTGTCCCGGCCCGTGGTACGGATCCTGCCCGAGAATTACCGCTTTAACGTCTTTATACGCCGTGTATTTCATTGCGTTGAAAATGTCGTACATATCGGGATAAACGGTTCTCGACGAATATTCGCTTTTCAGAAATGCGCGCAGACGAAGATAATAATCCTTTTCAAATTCGCCAGCAAGAAGAGTATCCCAGTCGTTGCCGAATTTTACCGTAACTTCCGCCCCCCTTAGGACATTTATTTGAATTTATTATAACAGAAACCCCGCACTCTGTCAAGCGAGAAAAGAAATACGCAACTTTTGTGTTTTTACCTCTTGCAAAATACGCAAGTTTGTGGTATATACTTAATAACTGTTTGTTGATAACGATTTTATAACTGTTTTTACGGAGATGATTATTATGGAAATCGAACGCAAGTTTTTAATAGATAGTTTCCCTGAGGGGCTGCCGCTGAAATCCGAATGCGATATGCTGCAGATTTATCTTTCCGTAACTCCGACTGTCCGCGCAAGAAGCAGAAAGGCGGGCGGCAGAGAAACATTTAAACTTACAATAAAAGGTCCGGGCGAGCTTTGCAGGGAGGAAATTGAAACTGCAATAACAAAAAAACAGTTTTACGCCCTCATGAAAATCGCAGGAAAAAATCCTATAACGAAACATAAAAAATGCTATATTCTGCCCGACGGACATATTCTTGAATGTTCGCTCGTCGACTGCGGCACGGAAAACGAGTTTATGTATGCGGAAGTCGAATTTAAGTCCGTAAAAGAAGCGGAAGAGTTTATACCGCCGGAATTTCTTAAAAAAGAAGTTACGTACGACAATTCGTATAAAATGAATAATTACTGGCAAAAAACAAGATTATAAACCGTTTTACAAACGGATAAAGAGGGAGAAAAAATGGATTACAGCTACTTTCTCAATCCTCCTAAGGGATACGGCAACGTTCCGTTTTACTGGTGGAACGGCGACAGACTCGATGAAAACAGAATAGCGTGGCAGCTTGAAAAGCTTGCGGAAAACGGAGTTTCGGGCGTTCAGATCAACTTTGCGCACCACTGTCCCGCGCACAGACCCGACAAGGCGGGCGGCGGCTTCGGAAAAACTTACGACTGCGATCCCGAAGCGTTTACGGACGAATGGTGGAAAATCGTCAATAAGGTTTTTCGCAAGGCAAAATCTCTCGGAATGGGCGTAGGCATAAGCGACTACACCATGGGCTGGATAGGCAACGGTTATTTTATAGACAAAGTGGCGCTGGACGCAAAGCTTTGCGCGGAAGAGCTTTACTGCAACAGCGCCGAGCTTAAAAAAGGCGACGGTTACGTTGTTGAAAAGCCCGAAGGGTTTATTTCCGCCGCGGCGCTTTATAAAAGCGGTGAATGGGAAAGCGTAACGGACTCTTTTATCGCGAAAGACGACTGCAAGGTCTTTGTTGTTTGCAAAAAAGTAAATCCGCGCTCCGTAAACGTGCTTGACCCGGAAGCGGGAAAAATGCTTGTTAAGGTATTTTTCGAGTATTTTGAGCAGAATCTTGACGAAGACGTCCGCGATGCGCTCAATTACTGTTTTCAGGACGAATTTATTCCGGGATGCAATACTGCCCGCATCTGGTCCGAACCGCTTCGCGAAAGGATAATTAAAGAAAAGGGCTACGATATCGCACCGCGGCTTTTCGAACTCTTTGAACGCACTCCCGAATGCGTTAAAACACGCCTTGACTACTGCGACGTAAAGGCTGCCATGACAGAAGAGGGCTATTTTAAACCCGTATATGATTTTCATGCGTCGCGCGGCCTGATATACGGCTGCGACCAGTGTTCGAGGGGCTACTCTCCCGGAGAATACGGAGACTATTTCCGCACTACGCGCTGGTTTACCGCGCCCGGAAACGACACTCCGTTTCGCTCGGCAAATCTTATAAAAGATAAGGTGTCAAGCTCGATTGCGCATCTTTACGGCCATGAACGCACGTGGCTTGAAGGGTATCACAGTTCCGGCTGGGGAACTTCGCTTGCGAGTCTGCAGGCGCCGACGAGCGATAATTTCATATACGGAATGAATCTTCTTTGCATGCACGGTCTTTATTACAGCACATACGGCGGTTTCTGGGAATGGGCGCCTCCCGATTTCCATTTCAGAATGCCGTACTGGGAGCATTCAAAGAGCTTTTACAGGTATTACGAACGGCTTTCGTATCTGCTTACGAGAGGCAAACACGTCTGCGATGCCGCAATTTTCTATCCCGTAAGTTCGTGCGATGCGGCTCTTGACAGCGAAACATCCGTAAATTCCGCATTTTCCGCCGCAAAAGCGCTTTTTGAAAACGGAATTGATTTTGATTTCATTGATTTTCAGTCTGTTCTCGCGGCGGAGATAAAAGACAGAAAACTCTGCGTTGCGGGAGAAAACTTTAAATGCGTAATTCTCGCTTCCGTTGACTGCGTCCGTCATTCAATGCTTGAAAAACTTATAGATTTTGCCAACGCGGGCGGAAAACTGATTGTTCTGGGCAGAGCGCCCGAATATACCGACGTTATCGGCGACAGTCTTTTAAATGATATTCCGTCTTTGCACGCGGAAGACAACGACGGACTTATCAGCATTATAAACGGTAATATTTCGCGTGATTTTTCAACTTCAGACTGTTCGCGCGCCAACGTTTTGCACAGACACGACGGAGACGTTGACGTTTATTTCGTCCGCAATACTCAAAAAGGCACCGAATGTCTTTTTGACTGCGACGGCACCGTTGAGATATGGTATGCGGACGGAAAAGAGCGTAAGCTTCTTAATAGCGAAAAACGGGACGGCAAAACGCTTGTTTCAATTCCCGCGGAAGGCGACAATCTTATAGTTTTCAACAGAAGCGGCGATATTGCAAAAGAAAAATTATTTTTGTTTGAAAATCCGGTAAGCGAAACGGAAATCGAAGGCGAATGGGAATTTTCCTTAAAGCCCACGCTTTTCAACCGCTGGGGCGATTTCAGGCTTCCCGTATACGAAGACTATATCGGCGCGGAAATAAGATTTCCCGAAGTTAACGGCAAAAAACAGACTGTTGCAACATACGATATCTGGCAAAAAACTGCGCCGGACGGAAAAACAGACGAGATATTGATAAACGACAGATACGGCATAGTTACGGGTCAGCCCCACGAGCAGGGATATCACGGTCTGAAAAAAGAGGTTTACGACTGGAACGTTTTACTGCAGCAAAACGAAAAAGCGGTGCTTGCGGCGGAATTTTACGTTGACAGCGATACCGATGCTGAAATTCTCACGGACGGAATTCTGCCGAAAGTAACGATGATAGACAGAGACATAATACGCGATTTTTCGGATATAAAAATCAGAAAAGGATCGCACCGCCTTTCCGTTGAATACGATAACAGCGAAAACGGCGAACGCCGCGGATATATTGTTATTAAGGACAAAAACAGACAGAGCGTGCATCCGCAGCTTCCGCTTACAAACAGGTGGTTTGCCGATATGTCCTTAATAAGATTTTCGAAAGACGGATTTGAGAGCGAAGTTACCGTTACGGCGGGCATTGCTCCCGGCGTTGAAAAAATCGAAGCGGTTGTATTCGGAGAAATAGAGTTTGCAAAAATAAACGCGGGCGGCGCGATTGTTGAAAAAACGGGTGAAAGAGACGGCGCAAACGTATATCTCATAACTGCGGGCGACGTTAAAAAAACGCATGGCACACTTGAAATGGATATAAAGCCGTTTACAGGCTACTGCGGCGGCGCGATATTCCCCGAACCGATGAGAGAAATCTGCGGCAAAGGGATTATAAATCTTTGCGACGTTTCAAAAATCGGCGGTCTTGAAAGCTATTCGGGAATGTTTGTATACGACAGAAAAGTAAATATTAAAAAAGAAGACGGCAGAAGATATTTACTGTCTCTCGGCAATGTTGCCTGTTCGTGCAAAGTAAATATAAACGGCAAAACGGCAGCCGTTTCGTGCGTGCCGCCGTTTGAGTTTGATATTACGGAATATATCGAAAACGGGGAAAACTCGCTGAGCATAGAGGTGGCAAACACGCTTTGCAATCATTACTGCACAAGTCCGTCGCCGTATTCCAATTATCCGCAGGACTCATCTTCGGGCCTTATCGGACCGGTAAAGATAATGGTTTACAGATAGCCGTATCGGCGTGCGTGCGGTTCAAATATCATATTGAATCGGGCGAGGCAAGATAGATCTCAACGTTCTTAAAGTTATTTCGATGTTATCTATTTGGATATTACATCGTCAAGCGGGTTTTGTACTTATAATTCCCTGCTTGCCGAGACAGTTCAAAAAAATAATCGGGTGGAATTAAAACGGAAATATCGTATCTTTTTATTCTTATATATAAAAAACGACACAGTCTTTATCTTGGGACTGTGTCGTTTTAGAGGTATATTGTTCCTTAGTAATCTTTTTTGTGTATTCGTGTCAGAAGCAATAAAATCGAAAGCGATAAGACCGCTGGCGCGGCAAATATCAGTGTGCGAAAGTCGTCTGTAAGCGGATTGCTTTTCGGGTCGTAACCCCCGTATGATTCAACTATCGTATCGGTTATTTTTTCCGACAGATTTTCGCCTATTTCGACCGTTATTTTATGCAGCGCCGCCTCTTTCCCGTTTTTATCGTATTCCGTTAAAAAAGCATATGCGGAACCTGTGCAGAAACCGTTGTTTTCGTTGTAATCCGTTTTTACAACATCGATCCCGTCAAGCCAGCCGTAGGCGTCCGTCTTATCCCGAAACTTTTTGTATCCGCAATTTACGTTTTCCGTAAAAACGTATCCTTTAATTACATTGTTGATATACTTTTGGAAAACCGGTGATACGTTGTGGTCGTCAAAGCGGGAGATTTTCCACGCGCCGTCTATCTTTCTAAGCTCGTAAGTTTGGGTCACAAGCAAAAAGATTTCGGTATCGTATCCTTGGTTTATTCCGTCAAAGGTGTAAAGAGACCCTTTAACTTCAAGGTAATCGTCCGTTTCTTTCAAAATTTCCCACTGGTCAAAACCGCCAAGCTCCGAAGTGCCGCCTTCAAGTTCCTGCATATATAACAGGCCGTTTACATTTATTATCTCTGGAGCGGCAAACAGTTGCATAACTACATAAGGAGTTGCTATGGAAAGATAATATTGCTTTATGCTCTCGTAATTCGAATAATCTTTATCTATGCCAAGGCGACCGTCTTTTTTCAAGGTATACCGATAAAACGGAAAGTTGAACATCTGACCGTCATCCGTTGACAGCCAACGGTCGATTTTTTGATCGGTATCTATTCTCAGAAACGAATCGGCAAAAAATAAAACAAGTTTGTTGTAGTTGCCCTCGATATTTGAAAGCGTTTCTTCATCCGCGGCTTGAAAACATAAAGAGAAAGAAAACAGGATCAGAAAAACAATAAGAACAGTAGGTTTTATAATTCTTTTCACTGTGACCTCCTATTATTAGAATTTTAGGAAAGAAATCACATTTATAGGCTTTCGGTATTCACTATATATCTTTTTACAAAATTTCTTTCAGATTTGCGTAATTTGCCATAAGTTTTTTCTTTCCCACGGTTTCAAATTCTACTTCAAGCATGCTGTCCGAAGACATTTCCGTAACGGCAGTTATTACCCCGTCGCCGAATACTTTGTGGCGGACGCGCTGTCCGACACGGTATCTTTTTGCGGTTGATTTCGCTGTGGGCATTACTGTAACGGAATTTGTTAAAAGCTGTCTTTCCGCAAGCGGTTTTGCTCGGCGCACAGGAGGTCTTTCGATGCGTTCGCTTTCGGTTTCCGTAATAAGATCCGACGGAATTTCGTTTAAAAAGCGCGAAGGAATCGCGGGACGCGCCGAACCGTATATCATTCTCGAATCAACGCTTGTAATATAGAGCTTTTTCTTTGCGCGCGTTATGGCAACGTAGCAAAGCCGTCTTTCCTCTTCAACGCCGCCCTGTTCAAGAAGCGATATTGAAGACGGGAAAAGCCCTTCTTCAAATCCCGTTATGAAAACGGTGTTAAATTCAAGCCCTTTTGCGCAGTGCATCGTCATAAGCGTAACGGCGGGCTCGTTTTCGTCAAGAGAGTCAACGGCATTTACAAGAGCGGTCTGTTCAAGATACCCGAGAAGACTCGGTTCATTTTCCGTCTCTTCGTATTCGGCTATGCTGTTTTGAAGCTCTTTGACGTTTTCTATTCTTGTCAGCGCCTCGTTTAATTCGTACTGTTTTTTCAGTTCCTGTTCGTAGTGAACGTCGTTTATTATCTCCGTAAAAAGCGTTGAGGGCATCATTTCCTTCGCTTTTTCCGCAAGTGACGATATCAGCGCGGCAAACTCGGTAAGTTTTTCCGCCGAGCGCTGAAGCTCGGGATAGGAAAACGCGTTTGCGGTTATTTCAAAAAAGCTTTTTCCCGTTTTTTCGCACAATGCGTTAATTTTTTCAATCGTTGTGTCGCCTATGCCCCGCTTCGGCTCGTTGATTATGCGTAAAAGTCTCGTTCTGTCGTTAGGATTGCATATAACGTTCATATACGCAAGGATATCCTGAACCTCTTTGCGCTTGAAAAACGGCAGTCCGCCGAATACGCGGTACGGAATATCGTTCATGCGCATTGCGTGCTCTATGGCGTTGGACTGCGCGTTGAGGCGGTAGAGCACGGCGAAGTCGCGCGGCGTGCGTCCCTTGGCGTATTCGGCGAGGATGTGGTTGGCGATGAACATCGCCTCGTCCTGCTCGTCCTGCGCGCGGTAGAAGCCGA